>NC_013521.1:3341967-3645782 GCF_000024925.1 Sanguibacter keddieii DSM 10542 | reverse complement strand
AGGTTCACCCGCCTCAGGCATGGGTACTTGTGCCCCCGTTCCTGGGTTGCGGCTGTGAGCGGGGCGACCTGAGGATGGAGCCATGACCACACGCCGGAACACCAAGAACCTGCTCGCGACGTCCACCGTCGCCATCCTCCTCGCCGGAGGCCTCACCGCGTGCAGCGGCGGCGGCTCCATCGAGGACTTCTGCAACGACGGCAAGGCCCTCTCGGACGGGTCGGCCTTCACCGACATCGACAGCTCCGACCCCGAGGCTGCCAAGACCGCCTTCGCCGACCTGGTCGACCAGGTGAAGGACATCGACGCACCGGACGACATCAAGGACGACTGGGACACCCTCGTGACGGCCTTCGAGGGCCTCAACGACGGATTCCAGGACGCCGACGCGAACGACCCCGAGGCGCTCGCCGCGGTCTTCGAGGACTTCAACACCCCCGAGGTCCAGACCGCGAGCGACAACGTCAGCGCCTTCACCGACGAGAACTGCGAGGCCTGATCTCGCAGTCCCGGGCTCTCACCCGGGCGCGACGACAGTCTGACGGCGTGACGACCGAGGGCGGCTCCTGCGACAGGGGCCGCCCTCGGCGTCTCCGGCTGCGGGCCGCCGCGGGCGAGCGGACCTGATCGCTGACCGCCCGGCGCACCGTCGTCCTCGCGCGATGCGGAATCATGGTGCCCATGAGCCAGACCACCGCCAGCAGCCCCGCGCCCTCCGCCGACCCGACGCTCGTCGCCCGGCTCCGGGCGGACCTCGAGGTGAGCGGCTACACCGTCGAGGGCGTCGAGTCGGCCCTCGGCCCGGTCGCCGCCAGCGCCCTGCACCGTGAGCAGGCGCTCCCCGCGCTCCGGGCCAGCGCCCCCGGACCGACGGACGACGCCGCGCAGCCGGCGGTCCTCACGCTCACCCGGCTCTTCGTGCTCGGGCAGGCCGTCCCCGCCGTCGCGCTCGACGCCGCCCTGCCCTCGCTCACGGCCGCAGGTGCCGCAGAGCTCGGGCTGGTCGCCCTCTCCGGCGAGGCCCCGCAGGGCTCCCAGGACGCCGAGCCGACAGCCCGTCCTCTCGTCGACCTGCGCCCCTACGCCGCGCACGACGCGCGGGGTCCGGTCGACTGGTGGCTGGCCTCGGACCTCGGCGAGCTCGCCACGGGTGGTCGCCTCGCGGGCGACCACGTCCTCGGAGCCGGGGGAGCGTCGATCACCCTCGCTCAGGTGACGGTGCGCTCGCCGCGGACCCGGGTCCTCGACCTGGGGACGGGGTGCGGCATCCAGGCGCTGCACGCGTCCCGGCACGCGCAGACCGTGGTCGCGACGGACATCTCCGAGCGGGCCCTGCGCTTCGCGGCCTTCAACGCGGCGCTCGACGGCGTGCGTCTCGACCTGCGCCTGGGCTCGATGCTCGAGCCCGTGGCCGGCGAGGAGTTCGACCTCGTGGTCTCCAACCCACCGTTCGTCATCACCCCGCGGCGCGCGGCCACGGACGGGGCAGGCGGCGCGGAGGTCCCGTCCGGTGACGACAGCCTCCCCGGCGAGATCCCCACGTACGAGTACCGCGACGGTGGTCGCTCGGGCGACGACCTCGTCCGGGACCTCGTGACCGGGGTCGGCGCCGTCCTCGCCCCCGGCGGGGTGGCGCAGATGCTCGGCAACTGGGAGCACCGCGCCGGTGAGCCGTGGACCGAGCGGGTCGGTCGGTGGCTCGACGAGTCCGGGCTCGACGGCTGGGTGATCCAGCGCGAGGTCCTCGACCCGGCCGAGTACGCCGAGACGTGGATCCGTGACGGCGGGACCACCCCCGAGCGCGAGCCCGAGGCCTGGGCGGCGGCGTACGGGGCGTGGCTCGACGACTTCGCGTCGCGCGACGTCGAGGCGATCGGCTTCGGCATCCTCCTGCTGCGCCGCCCGCTCCCGGGCGAGCAGGTCACGCTGCGCAGGCTGGAGGAGCACACCGGGTCGGTCCGCCAGCCGCTCGGCGCGCACCTCGAGACCAGCCTCGCCGCGCACCTGTGGCTCGAGACCCTCGACGACGCCGCCCTCGGCGCGCAGCGCCTGGTCGCGGCGGCGGACGTGACCGAGGAGCGGTTCTACACGCCCGGTGCGGCCGACCCGAACATCGTCATCCTGCGCCAGGGCGACGGCCTCGGGCGCGGCGTGCACGCGTCGACGTCGCTCTCGGCCCTCGTCGGTGCCTGCGACGGCGAGCTCTCCGTCGCACAGATCGTCACGGCGATCGCCTCGATCTTCGAGGTCTCCGCGGACGACCTGTCGGCCGAGCTGCTGCCCGCGGTCCGCGGGCTCGTCCGTGACGGCTTCCTCGCGGAGCAGGGCTAGGTCTCTAGGCCCGGGTCTCCCGGTGGGCGTCGCCCGCCGGGGCTGACGGGAGGGTCACCTCGAAGGTCGTGCCGGGGCCCGACCCGGCCCTCGGGTCCCGCCCGGCCGGTCCTTCGGAGCCGGTGGACGTCTGGGGGCTGGCAGGGCTGCGCACCGTGACACTGCCGCCGTGCTCCTGGACGATCGCCTGGGCGATGGCCATCCCCAGGCCGGTCGAGCCGCCCACCCGGTTCCGGGCGGCGTCGCCGCGGCTGAAGCGCTGGAAGAGCGTGGGGAGCAGGGTGGACGGGATCCCCGGGCCGTCGTCGGTCACGGTCACGACGACCTCCTCGCCCGCGGTGCGCAGCCCGAGCACCACCCGGGTGCCCGGGGGCGTGTGGACGCGGGCGTTGCTCAGCAGGTTGACGAGGACCTGCCGGAGCCGAGCCTCGTCGCCCCGGACGACCACGCCGTCGGCGTCCTCCGCGTCTGCGACGTCAGGGAACCCGTCGTCCTCCGCCCCACCCGGCAGGTCGAGCTCCCACGCGTGGTCGGGGCTCGCCGCGTGCGCGTCGGCCAGGGCGTCGACCGCCAGGACCACGAGGTCGACCTGCTCGCGCTCGAGCGGACGGCCCGCGTCGAGCCGGGCGAGCAGCAGCAGGTCCTCGACGAGAGCGCCCATCCGCAGCGCCTCCGACTCGATGCGGTCGAGGGCGCGCAGGGTGTCGGTCGGGACGTCGTCGGGGGACCGACGCACGAGCTCGGCGTAGCCGCGGATCGAGGCGAGCGGGGTGCGCAGCTCGTGGCTGGCGTCGGCGACGAACTGCCGCACCTGGGTCTCGGACTCGTGCCGGGCCGCGAGCGAGGACTCGACGTGCCCGAGCATCCGGTTGAGCGCGGCGCCCACGGTGCCGACCTCGGTGCGCTCGTCGGTGTCGTGCACGTCGACGCCGCGGATCTCGGCGACCTCGCCGCGGTCGAGCGGCAGCTCGGAGACCCGCAGCGCCGTGCCGGCGACGCGCTCGAGGGGGCGCAGCGCGCGACGGACGAGGACCGTGCCAGTCGCGGCGGCGAGCGCCACGGCGAGCACGATGAGCGCGACCTCGACGACCACGTAGGCGCGCAGCGGGTCGTCGGCGGGGGCGGTCGACTTGGCGGTGACCACCTTGTCCCCGGACGGAGTGGTGGTCGAGATCGCGAGGTAGGTGCCGAGGTCGCCCAGGTCGACCTCGTGGATCTGGCGGTCGGTCGGGAGCGCGTCGAGCGTGGCCAGCTGCTCGGTGCCGACGAGGGACCGGAACTCACCTGCCTCGTCGAAGTACCCCGCGCGCACCACGGTGCTCCCGGAGAAGAGGACGTCGATGTCGCCGGTGGCCTGCCCGGGCACCTGGTAGGGGCCGGGCGTCTCACCCGGGACGGAGCCGGGGTCGACCGTCGAGGGCGGGGTGGAGCCGGAGCCGAGACCCTGCGGGCGGTCGGTCGCACGGGCGCTCGCCTGCGTCAGGTCGTCGCGGATCTGCCCGAGCAGCTCGGAGCGCAGCGACAGGGTGGAGAGCACGGCGAGCACGGAGCAGATGAGCAGCACGAGCCCGATGACGAGCGCCACGAGCTGGCGGCGCAGGGTCCACGGTCGTCGCCTGCCAGCACGCGGGGCGGCGTCGTCCCCTGGGCCGGTCGGGGCCCCGTGCAGAGGGGCGGCGCTCACGCAGCCGGCTCTGTCCCCGCGGCGACGGGCTCCCGGGGGGCGGTGGCGGCAGCCTGCTCGGAGGTGAGCACCGCCGGCTTGAGCACGTAGCCGACGCCGCGGAGGGTGTGGATCATGGGCTCGCGCCCGGCGTCGATCTTGCGACGCAGGTACGAGATGTAGAGCTCGACGATGTTGGCCTGCCCGCCGAAGTCGTACTGCCACACGCGGTCGAGGATCTGCGACTTGGACATGACGCGTCGGGCGTTGCGCATGAGGTAGCGCAGCAGCTCGAACTCGGTCGCGGTGAGGTGGATCTCCTGGCCGGCACGGTCCACCTCGTGGGAGTCCTCGTCGAGGGTGAGGTCGCCGACCACCAGCCGGGCCTCGTCGCGGGCGGCGCTCGCCCCGGCCCGGCGCAGCAGGCCGCGCAGCCGGGCGACGACCTCCTCGAGGCTGAAGGGCTTGGTCACGTAGTCGTCGCCGCCCGCGGTGAGGCCCGCGACGCGGTCCTCCACGGAGTCGCGGGCGGTGAGGAACAGCACCGGCACGCCCTCCTGCTGCTGGCGGATGCGGCGGAGCACCTCGAGGCCGTCGATGTCACCGAGCATGATGTCGAGGACGATCACGTCGGGCACGGTCTCGCGGGCCAGGCGGACGGCCGTCTGGCCGTCGAGGGCCGTCGACACGTCCCAGCCCTCGTAGCGCAGCGCCGAGGTGAGGAGCTCGGCGAGGTTGGGCTCGTCGTCGACGACGAGCACGCGCAGCGGGCTGCCGTCGGCGCGGGTGAGACGCGGGAGGGCTGCGCGAGAGGTGGGGTCCTGGGGTGCCATGCGTCCATGGTGCTCCCGGCTGTCCTGGAAAGCCCTGGGTCGGGGCTATGAGTTTCCTGTGAGTCGTCGAGGAGCCGTCGAGGAGTCGTCGTGGAGCCGGCCAGGAACCGCCGGGGAGCCCTCGGTGGTGGCGTGCGCGACTCGTCGACACCCTCTGCCCAGGATGGTCACAGGGGTGGACTACCGTTGGACGGTGAACCTCGACCGACGACCCGGCGTGCTGCCGGCTGCAGGAGCCCCGGGCCCTGCACGCCGTGACCAGCATGCTGCGCCGTACGCCTCGACGCGACTGCTGCCGACCACCCCGGAGGTCCCCTCCTACCCGTCGGCCGGGCCGTCGGGAGGCACACCCTCGCTGCCGCCACGACCTCCCTCCCGTGCGCCTCGCCCCGGCTTCTGGACGGTCGTCCCCGTGGGCGTCCGTCTCCTCGCGCTGCTCGTCGCCGTCGCCGCCGCGGTCGGGACCTTCGTCGTGTGGGAGGTGTTCGTCGCCACCCGCACCGGACAGGTCGTCGAGGACTACGCCTACGACGGTGCGCTCACCGGCCGCACCCGGCTGTGGACCGTCGCGGAGCCCGTCCTGGGCGTCGTGTCCGTGAGCTTCGTGGTGCTCGGCACCCTCGCGGCCGTCGCGATCGCCCTGGTCCGCAGGCGCTGGCTCCTCGCGGTCCAGGCCCTCGTCCTCGTGGGCGGCGCGAACCTCACCACGCAGCTCGTCAAGAAGGTCGTGCTCGACCGTCCGGTCTTCGACTCCGAGGCGTGGTGGACCAACTCGCTCCCGAGCGGGCACACGACGGTCGCGGCGTCGGTGTCGGTCGCCCTCCTGCTCACCGTCCCCCGGCTCGCGCGCCCCTGGGTGGCGTTCTTCGGCGCCGTCTACACCGCGGCGACGGGCATCTCGACACTGGTCGGGCAGTGGCACCGTCCGAGCGACGTGGTCGCGGCCGTGCTCGTCGTGCTCGCCTGGGGTGCGCTCGCCTGCTCCCTGACCACCTGGGACGCGCAAGACCCCGGGCCGGCGGACGACCGCCCCCGTCGGATCTCCGCGCCGAAGGGCTCGTCCTCGGCCTGGGTGCTCGCGGTCCTGGGGGTCGCCGGCATCGGCGCGGGCGGCATCGCGCTGTGGGCGCTCCAGCAGACGGTGACGGTCGCGACCGGGTCGGGGCAGCCGCTGACGACCAACGCCGAGATGGTCGCCTACGCGGGCGGGGCGGCCGGCGTGGTCGCGGCGACCGCGCTCTCCTTCGGGTTGCTCCTCGCGCTGCGGCAGACCGTCGCGCGGCCACGTTCTGCGGCTTCCCGCCGTGCTCCAGGTGTGACGACGGCAGCATGAGGCCGTAGGCTGCCGAGTTGAACGACTGTCCAGGTCTCGCACCACGGCTCGTCACCCGACCCGTCGCAGGCCGACACACAACGTCACGGAAGCAGGGCCCTGAATGTCCGCTGGTCGCAAGCTCGTCATCGTGGAGTCGCCCGCCAAGGCACGCACGATCGCCGGTTACCTCGGCGACGACTACGAGGTCGAGGCGAGCGTCGGGCACATCCGTGACCTCCCGCAGCCCTCGGAGATGCCTGCGGACATGAAGAAGGGCCCCTTCGGCAAGTTCGCGGTCAACGTCGACGGTGGGTTCGAGCCGTACTACGAGGTGTACGCGGACAAGAAGAAGAAGGTCGCCGAGCTCAAGCGGGCCCTGAAGAACGCCGACGAGCTCTACCTCGCGACCGATGAGGACCGCGAGGGCGAGGCCATCGCGTGGCACCTGCTCCAGGAGCTCAAGCCCAAGGTCCCCGTGCACCGCATGGTGTTCCACGAGATCACCCGCGAGGCGATCAACCGGGCTCTGGAGAACACCCGCGAGATCGACGGTCGCATGGTCGACGCGCAGGAGACCCGCCGCATCCTCGACCGCCTCTACGGCTACGAGGTGTCCCCGGTGCTGTGGCGCAAGGTCCGCCAGGGCCTGTCTGCTGGTCGTGTGCAGTCGGTCGCGACCCGCCTGGTCGTCGAGCGCGAGCGCGAGCGCATGGCCTTCGTCACCGCGAACTACTGGGACGTGTCGGGCGACTTCACCACGCAGGACGGCCCGGACGCCGGCGAGTGGTTCTCCGCGAAGCTGGTCCAGGTGGACGGCGCACGCGTGGCCTCCGGCCGCGACTTCACGGACGCCGGCGAGCTGAAGAGCCCCCAGGGAGTGGTGCATCTCGACGAGCAGGCCGCGCACGCCCTCGTCACCGCCCTGGCCGACCAGCCGGCCGCGGTCCGCAGCCTCGAGACGAAGCCGTACACGCGTCGCCCGGCCGCACCGTTCACCACCTCGACGCTCCAGCAGGAGGCGTCGCGCAAGCTCCGCATGTCCTCTCGGCAGGCGATGCGCACCGCGCAGACCCTGTACGAGAACGGGTACATCACCTACATGCGTACGGACTCCCCGTCGCTGTCGACCCAGGCCACCGACGCCGCGCGCCGCCAGGCCGCCGAGCTCTACGGCCCCGAGTACGTGCCGTCGTCGCCCCGCGTCTACGCCTCGAAGGCCAAGGGTGCGCAGGAGGCCCACGAGGCCATCCGCCCCGCAGGGGACTCGTTCCGCACGCCGGCCCAGGTGTCCCGCGAGATCAGCGGCGACCAGTTCAAGCTCTACGAGCTCATCTGGAAGCGCACGGTCGCGTCGCAGATGGGCGACGCCCGCGGCTCGACGGCCTCGGTCCGTCTCGGTGTCGCCGGGACCCTCCCCGCGGGCGCACCGTCGATCGGCGACGCCGGCCCTGGCTCCCAGACCGACGCCGTCTTCGCGGCCTCGGGCACGGTCATCACCTTCCGCGGCTTCCTCGCCGCCTACGAGGAGGGTCGCGACACCGACCGCTACGACTCCGCCGACTCCACGGGGACCTCCAAGAAGGCCGAGGGCGACGCACGGCTGCCCCAGATGGCCGAGGGCGACGCGATGACCTCGCGCGAGCTCTCCGCAGACGGGCACTCGACCTCGGCGCCGCCGCGCTTCACGGAGGCCAGCCTCGTCAAGGCGCTCGAGGAGCGCGGCATCGGCCGCCCCTCGACGTACGCGTCGACGATCTCGACCATCCAGGACCGCGGCTACGTGCTGAGCCGCGGCCAGGCCCTCGTGCCCAGCTGGCTGGCCTTCGCGGTGATCCGGCTGCTCGAGGAGCACTTCGGCCAGCTCATCGACTACGACTTCACCGCCGAGATGGAGGCGGACCTCGACGCGATCGCCGCGGGCGACAAGGAGCGCGTCGCCTGGTTGACGCAGTTCTACTTCGGCGACGACACCGAGGGCTCTGACGAGGGGCTGCGCCAGCTCGTCGAGGACCTCGGCGACATCGACGCCCGCGAGATCAACTCGGTGCCGATCGGCGAGGGCATCACGCTGCGCGTCGGTCGCTACGGCCCGTACATCGAGGACACCGCCGCCGAGGTCGCGGAGGGCGAGAACCCGCCCCGTGCCTCCGTGCCCGACGAGGTCGCGCCCGACGAGCTCACGGTCGCCAAGGCGCGCGAGCTCCTCGAGACCCAGGGCGACGGCGACATCGAGCTCGGGGTGGACCCGTCGACCCAGACGACCATCGTCGCCAAGGCGGGCCGCTACGGCCCGTACGTGACCGAGCTCCTGCCCGAGCCCGAGTTCGAGGAGGGCCTGTCGGCCGCCGCGCTCAAGCGCGCCAAGGCCGCCCTGCCCAAGCCGCGCACGGCGTCGCTGCTCAAGACGCAGTCGCTCCAGACGATCACCCTCGACGACGCGCTCCAGCTGCTCTCGCTGCCGCGCGTGGTCGGCGTCGACCCCGAGTCCGGGACCGAGATCACCGCGCAGAACGGCCGCTACGGCCCGTACCTCAAGCGCGGCACGGACTCCAGGACGCTGCCGAGCGAGGAGTCGATGTTCACGGTCACCCTCGCCGAGGCCCTCGAGATCTACGCGCAGCCCAAGCGTGGGCGCGGGGCCACCGCCGCGCCGCCGCTCAAGGAGCTCGGCGAGGACCCCACGTCGCAGAAGCCGATCGTCATCAAGGACGGTCGCTTCGGCGCCTACGTGACCGACGGGACGACCAACCGGACGCTCCCCAAGGACATCACCATCGAGGCGATCACCCACGAGCAGGCCGTCGAGCTGCTCGCGGAGAAGCGCGCCAAGGGCCCGGTCAAGAAGACCACCCGTGCGACCGCCGCCAAGAAGACCCCGGCCAAGAAGACGCCCGCCAAGGCCACGGCAGCGAAGTCGACGACGGCCAGGTCGACGACCACGAAGACGGCGACCGCCAAGAAGGCCCCGGCCAAGAAGGCCCCCGCGAAGAAGGCAGCGCCCGAGGCCTGACACAGGCCGCCGGACACCGCTCGACGGATGCCGCTCGCCCCTCCGAGGGCGGGCGGCATCGGCGTCTCCGGGACGCTCGACCTCACCCGCGTGGTCGGGTGCACCCGACCGACCTCGCGGTTACGGTCGGAGAGCACACCGAGCGCGGCAGGCTCGCGGCCTGCGGCGAGACGACGGCAAGGGGGGACGATGACGTCCTATGCAGAGCGGACGCGTGCCCGGACCACTGGGGAGGGTGCTGCGCGCGGCGGCAGGCTGAGCCGCACGGCGACCCTCGCCCTCGCGGTGACGACGTCGCTCTCGCTCGTCGCGTGCTCGACCTCCGCGGCAGGACCCGGCAGCGAGACGGCGACCCCGACGACGGCTGCGCCGACCGCTGCGCCCTCGCCCTCGGCGCCTGAGCCGACAGCCGACCCGGTTCCCTCACCCGACCCGGCTCCCTCACCTGACCCGGAGCCGTCACCTGACCCGACGCCGGAGCGCGCAGAGACCAACGTCCCGATGACACGTCTCGCGCCGGGCGAGCAGCCACCGCAGTTCATCATCTTCTCCTTCGACGGCGCCGGCTGGCACGACCGTTGGCAGGAGTTCTCGGCGGCGGCCGAGGAGGTCGACGCCCGGTTCACCGGGTTCCTCACCGGCATCTACCTGCTGACGGACGAGCACCGCGACGCGTACACGGGGCCGGGCCACGCACCCGGCCGGGCGTCGGTCGGCTTCGGCGGGTCGCCGGAGGACGTGACGACGCTCGTCGAGGACCTCAACGGCGCGTACCGGGCCGGTCACGAGATCGGCACGCACTACAACGGGCACTTCTGCGCGGACAACCCGCCCGGTGCCGGCGACTGGTCGACGGCCGACTGGACGAGCGAGCTCGACCAGTTCTTCGCGTTCTGGGAGGGCTGGCGCGAGATCAACATGATGCCCGAGGCCCAGGAGCTCGAGGTCCCGGCCTCGGAGGTGCGTGGAGGTCGGACTCCGTGCCTCGAGGGGGACTGGGAGCAGATCGCCCCGGCGTGGGCGGAGCACGGGCTGACCTACGACTCGTCCATCCCCGGCAGCGGCATGGCATGGCCCACCCAGCAGCACGGGGTGTGGGAGTTCGCGATGCAGTCGACGGCCTCACCGACCCTCGGGAACGTCACGGCCATGGACTACAACTTCTGGTACAAGTTCAACCAGGCGCAGGACCAGCCCGAGCGCGCCGGCGAGATCCACGACGCGGTCCTGGAGACCTACCGTCACATGTACCAGGCGACCTCGACCGGCAACCGTGCCCCGGTGCTCGTCGCCAACCACTTCAACGCGTGGAGCGGCAACGCCTTCAACCCGGCCGCCCGCGACTTCATGCTCGAGGCCTGCGACGACGAGGGCACGGTCTGCGCCACCTACTCCGACGTCATCGCGTGGATGGAGCTCCAGGACCCCGCCGTCCTCGCCGAGCTCCAGTCCCGGCCACCGGTGTACTGAGAGGCGCGTCGGCGTGGTCGCCGACCCCGGGATCACGCCGGAGGCGCTCGGGTCGGGCGAACACGACCCTGCGCTGGAGCTCGTAGCCGAGCACGAAGAGCGTGAGCTCGGTGAGCACCTTGGCGGGGAGCAGCGCGACGCCGGCTGACGTGAGCGCGAGGAGCAGCGCGTAGTTCCCCGCGAGGAGCAGCGCGACGACGGCGTAGTACTGGACCGCCGCGGCGGCCACGGGCTTGTCCCGGCCGGAGGTGAAGACCAGCCGCCGGTTGGTGGTGAAGTTGACCGCCGAGCTCAGGGCACGCGCGCCGACCACGGACCCGAGCAGCGACCCGGTGACCGCGTGCAGCACGAGGAGCGCCACGGTGTCGACCACGAAGGCGGCGAGGGACGCGAGGCAGAACCTCAGCAACGGGGCGTAGATGCGCAGGGAGTCGACGACCGGCCGGAAGTGCGACGCGGCGTTGTCGTCGAGGTAGATCGTGGCGATCTCGACCTCCTCGACGGTGCGGCCGCTCGCCGAGGCCTGCAGGAGCAGGTCGAGCTCGTACTCGTAGCGGTCGCCCCCGACGCTCAGCAGCCAGGGCAGCGACGACGCCGGGTACCCGCGCAGGCCCGTCTGGGTGTCGTGCACGCGCAGCCCCGTGGCGAGGCGGAACAGCGTCCGCGTCACGGAGTTGCCGAGCCGGCTGCGCAGGGGCACGTCGCCGACGAAGAGCCTCGAGCCCAGCACCATGGAGGCCTGCGAGGTGCGCACCCGGTCGGCGACCCGGAGGACGTCGACGACGCTGTGCTGCCCGTCGCAGTCGGCGCAGACGACGTCGTCACCGGGGTGGGCGGCCACGACGTGCGCGAAGCCGGTCCGCAGGGCGGCGCCCTTGCCGCGGTTCGCGGGGTGCGTGAGGACCGTGGCCCCGGCGGCGCGGGTCGCGTCGAAGACCGAGGCGTAGGCGGGGCCGGAGCCGTCGTCCACGACGACCACGCGGACACCCGGGTGGGTGGCGAGCGAGCCGACGAGCTCGACGAGGGTGCGGGACGGCTCGTAGGCCGGGACGAGGACGATCACGGGTCACCCGCCGATGTACAGGATGTCGGAGGTGCCGCGCTCGTCGCCCCGGCCGAGCGGGTCGTTGACCAGCTCCCCGCCGAAGTACATGGTCGACGACCCTCCGCCGTCGAGGTTGTAGGCGGTCGTGGCCCCCAGTCCCTGCATGATCTCGGCGAGGCCGGTCATGGTGACGCCGGCGCTGTAGCCGGGGCTGCGGCCGTCGACCACCACGAACACCAGGTGGTTGTCGTCGACCACACCGACGGCGGTGCGTGGCTGCTCGCCCTGGATGGAGTGGTTGCCGATGTTCGTGTCGACCTCGACGTCCTCGATCCCGGAGAGGACCTCGCCGTCCTCCAAGAGCGCGGGACCGAAGGACAGCGTGTTCCAGACGCCGTCGGCCACGAGCTGGTCGGCGGTGGTCGCGGTCTCGTCGTAGACCTCGACGTGACCGTCGGTGTAGAAGGCCAGACCCTGGCGTGCGCCCTCGTCGCGGTACACGACGCCGTTGCGGATGACGATCCCGGTGTCGCGGAACCCGTAGTAGTCGCCGTTGACCGCGAAGACCGCGTCGTTGTCGGCCGCGATGTCCGAGGTGGTCTCGGTGATGTTCTCGCCGAAGGCGTTCTGCGCGAAGGCGGACCGCAGGACGGTCGCGTCGGTGAGCGTCACGTCGGCCACGTAGTAGGTGACGGTGTCGTCCCCGGTGCCGGTCGTCACCGTCGAGACGGTGACGTCGGCGTCGTCGGAGGTGTAGGTCGTGTCGGTGAGGACCGCTGCCGACGCGGCGTCGGCGGTCTCGGTCGTCGTCGAGGTGCTGCCGGTCGTGGTGGTCGCGGCAGACGCCTGCATGCTGGCCTCGTAGGCGGCCACGTCGGCGATCTCCACGTGCTCCACGACGTACCGGTCGAGGGCCCAGGCCGTGCCGCCCGCGACGGGCAGCGCGACGGCGAGGGCCCCGGCGAGCACGGCGCGGCGGACGCGTCGGGGGCGGGGGGTGCGGGTCGTCGGGTTCATGGGGGAAGGTCTACCGAGCGGCCCTGTGCGGGCGGTATGAGACCGCTGAGGGTCTGCCGTGGCACGGCGCGCGCCATCCCGCGGCACCTCCCGTGGCCCCGGACGACCTGGGCCGTCGTCCTCCGCTAGCGTGGGCGCATGACTCTCAGCGTCGAACCGTCAGACACCACGACCATCTCCCTCACCGACGCCGTGCCCTCCCCGGCCGACGCCCCCGCCGTGCGGTGGGGCATCCTCGGGGCCGGCGGCATCGCCGGTGCCTTCGCCCGCGCGGTCACCCAGGACACGGCCTCGACCGTGGTCGCGGTCGGCTCGCGGGACGCGGCCAAGGCGCGCGCCTTCGCCGACGAGCACCTCGGCGACGACGCCGGTCAGGCTCACGTGCACGACTCCTACGAGGCGCTCGTCGCCGACCCGGACGTCGACGTCGTCTACGTCGCGACGCCGCACTCGCACCACCGTGACCACGCCCTCCTGGCCATCGAGGCCGGCAAGCACGTCCTCGTCGAGAAGGCCTTCACGCAGTCGGCCGCCGAGGCCGACGAGGTGCTGGCCGCGGCGCGCGCCCAGGGCGTCACGGTCATGGAGGCCATGTGGACCCGGTTCCTGCCGCACGTGGCCACGATCCACGAGATCATCGCCCGCGGTGACATCGGTCGTGTCGTCACGGTCGTCGCGGACCACGGGCAGTACTTCGACGTCCCGCCCGAGCACCGCCTCGTCAACCCCGAGCTCGCCGGCGGTGCGCTCCTCGACCTCGGGGTGTACCCGGTGTCCTTCGCGCACGACATCCTCGGTGCGCCCACCTCGGTCACGGCCGTCGGCCAGCTGACCGACACCGGTGTCGACGGCCAGGTGAGCGTCGTCTTCGACTACGAGGGCGGCCAGCAGGCGCTGCTGCACACCACCCTGTGGTCGGCCACGCCCACGACCGCGAGCATCTCGGGCACCGAGGGCCGCATCGAGATCGACGGTGCCTTCTACACGCCCACCTCGTTCCGCGTGGTGCGCCGCGACGGCACCACGCAGACCTACACGACGCCCGAGGTGCAGGGCCTGGCCTTCGAGGCCGCCGAGGTCGCCCGCCTGGTGACCGAGGGCCGGACCGAGTCCGAGCGCATGTCGTGGCAGGGGACGCTCGACGTGATGACCTCGCTCGACGAGATCCGCCGGCAGGTCGGCGTGGTCTACCCGGGCGAGGAGCGCGGCGTATGAGCGACGCGGCGGTCGGCTCGACCCCGGCGGTCGACGACCCGCGCCTCGCCCCGGCGCTGCGCTGGGGCGTGCTCGGTGCGGGCTGGATCGGCGGGTCCTTCGCCGACGCCGTGCGTGACCTCACGAGCAGCACCGTCGTCGCGGCGGGCTCGCGCGACGCCGAGAAGGCGGCGGCCTTCGCGGCGGAGCACGGTGTCGAGCGGTCCTACGGCTCCTACGAGGAGCTCGTCGCGGACCCGGACGTGGACGTCGTGTACGTCGCGACGCCGCACTCGCACCACCACGAGCACGCGCTGCTGGCGATCGCCGCGGGCAAGCACGTGCTCGTCGAGAAGGCCTTCACGCGCAACGCCGCCGAGGCCCGCGAGGTCGTCGCGGCCGCCCGCGAGGCGGGGGTGTTCTGCATGGAGGCGATGATGACGCGCCACCTGCCGCACACCGCGATGCTGCGCGAGATCGTGCAGCGCGGCGACATCGGCGCGGTCCGCGAGGTCCGAGCGGGCTTCGACGTCACGGTGCCCTACGACCCGGCGCACCGGATGTTCGACCCGGCGCTGGCCGGGGGAGCGCTGCTGGACCTCGGGATCTACCCGTTGTCCTTCGCGGTCGACCTGCTGGGCCACCCCGACGAGGTGCGGGCGACCGGTCTGCTCGCACCGACGGGCGTCGACGCGCAGGAGACGATCGTGCTGCGCTACGGGCAGGAGGCGCTCGCGACGCTCACCACCTCCGTGCGGACCACGGCACCGGGGACGGCCACGATCGTCGGGTCGGAGGGGCGCATCGAGATCGACGAGCGCTACCTCGTCCCGACGACGTTCCGCGTCGAGAACGCCCACGGTGTCACCGAGTACGACGGGCGCCTGCGGGCGGCCGACGGCTCGGTGGTCGAGGAGGGCAAGCAGTACGAGGCCGCCGAGGTGGCCCGCTGCATCGCGGCGGGTCTCACCGAGAGCCCTCGGATGACCCTCGACCAGACCGTCGAGCTCATGGAGATCATGGACGACGTCCGGGCTCAGCTCGGGGTCGTGTACCCCGGCGAGGTCGGCCTGGCGTCGGGCGAGGTGGCGAGCCCGATGTCGGCGGCCGCGTCGGTGTTCGTCACGAGCCCGTCCACGGGGCCCGCGGGCGCCTAGGGCTGCTCGGCCTCGTCGGGAGCGTCGGGAACCGCGACGACGTAGCTCTTCCCGTCCTTGCCCACCACGCGGGTCAGGGTCGTCCGCAGCGCGCGGTCCCTGCTGCGCTCCGCCTCGGTGGCGGGGCGCAGCGGCGCCGTCGAGTCGCCCACCTGTGCGGGGCCGAAGATCGGCAGCAGGCTCTTCTCGGTGAGGCGGAGGCCGGCGGTCGCGTCGGGGGAGGGTTCTCCGGGCAGCACGGTCCGTGCGGGCGTCGGCTCGGAGGCCGTCGTCTGCGCGGTGTCGTCCTTGGCGTGCCTGCGGCCGAAGATCACGGCGTGCCTACTCTCTCGGGCTGGTGAGGTCGTCGGGATCGACATCGTTGGTGTACCAACCATTGGTGCACCAAGCATAGCCGAAGAGTGCGTAGGCTTGGCGGGTGCCCGACTCCGACGTGCCCGACCCCGCTGCGACCGCGGCCTCCGCCTCTGCCACCCCTGCGCAGGACCCGCTGGCCCTCGAGAGTCAGGTCTGCTTCGCGCTCTCGGCAGCGGCCCGGGCGATGGTCGCCGTCTACCGACCGGTCCTCGAGCCGCTGCGTCTGACGCACCCGCAGTACCTCGTGATGCTCGCGCTCTGGCAGCACGGGGACCTGTCGATGACGAGCATCGCGGCACTCGTGCACCTCGACCCCGGGACCGTGACCCCGCTCGTCAAGCGGCTCGAGAGCACGGGGTACGTCACGCGACGGCGCGACGCCGACGACGCCCGCGTCATGCTCGTCTCCCTCACCGCAGAGGGGGCGGCGCTGCGCAGCGTCGCCGAGGGGATCCCGGCTCAGGTGGTCGCCCGCACCGGGCTCACGCTCGACGAGCTCGCCGACGTCCGACGGTCGGTCACCCGGGTCGTCGAGGCCGGCCGCGACGCCGGCGTGCTCTGACCGGAGCAGCTCCCCGCAGGGTGTCAGGACGTCGAGGTGTCAGGCCGTGCGGTCTTCGAGGACGAGCGTCCCCTCCGCGGTGACCCGCACGGCGACGGCCCAGACGCCCGGTGCGTGCGCGTCGGCGTCCAGCTCGTCGAGGCTGTGCGTCCCGGCGACCGCGAGCGTCGCGCACCCGGCGGCCCGGCCGGACTCGAGGCCGGCCGGTGCGTCCTCGACGACCAGGCAGCGTGCGGGGTCGAAGCCGAGCAGCTCCGCCCCGCGGCGGAAGGGCTCGGGGTCGGGCTTGCCGCGGGAGATGTCGTCGGCCGTCACGACCACCCCGGGCGCACCGATCCCGGTCGCGGCGATGCGCACCGCCGCGAGGTCACGGGTGCACGACGTGACGATCGCGTGGCGCTCCGCGGGCAGCGAGGCGAGCAGCTCGGCCGCGCCGGGCAGCACCCGGACGCCGTCGGTGTCGCCGAGCTCGATCTCGGTGATCCGGGCGAGGGCCACCTCGACCTGCTCGGCGGGCAGCAGCCGCTCGACGAGGGAGCGTGCGGGCGTGCCGTGCGCGATGCGGAACTCGTCGCCGAGCCCGTGCTCGCGGCCCCAGAGCGCCCAGCTGCGGTCGACCGCCTCGATCGAGCTGATGAGCGTGCCGTCCATGTCGAAGAGGATCGCGTCGAAGGTGCGGTCGGCGAAGGCGAGTCCTGGTGAGAGCATGTCCCCGACCCTACAAGCGCGCCGCCGTCGTCTGCCCGCGTCGGTCCTGCGGGGCGCTCGCCCGTCGGTACTCGTGCGGTCTCCCGGCGGGCCCGGCCAGGTCGGTGGGCACCGATAGGCTGGGGGAGTGAGCGCAGACGAGCAGAGCGGGTACTTCATCTCCTTCGAGGGAGGTGACGGCGCCGGCAAGTCGACCCAGTCCCGGCTCCTCGGCGAGTGGCTCGAGCAGGTGACCGGGCGCCGCGTCGTCTGGACCCGCGAGCCCGGCGGCACCGAGCTCGGCCTCGTGCTGCGACAGGCGGTGCTGCACGGCGACCACGTCGACCCGCGCACCGAGGCCCTGCTCTACGCGACGGACCGCGCCCACCACGTCGCCTCTCTGGTTCGGCCCGCCCTCGAGCGCGGGGACGTGGTGATCACCGACCGCTACCTCGACTCCTCGATCGCCTACCAGGCCGGCGGCCGGACCCTGCCGGTCGAGGAGATCGAGCAGCTGTCGACGTGGGCCACCGAGGGCCTGCTGCCGCACGCCACGGTCCTGCTCGACATCGACCCGCTCGTCGGCACGCGACGGCTGGACGCCGCCCCCGACCGCCTCGAGCGCGCGGGGGACGAGTTCCACCGACGCACCCGCCAGGCATACCTCGAGCGAGCGGCCCAGGACCCGGCACGCTGGGTGGTCGTCGACGCGTCGGGGACCGTCGACGCGATCCACCGCGAGATCCGCTCCGCCGTCGCCGAGCGCCTCGGCCTGACGCTGCCCGCGGAGGCCTGACGTGTCCGTGTGGGACGACGTCGTCGGGCAGGACTCGGCCGTCGCGACGCTCCGCGGGGCGATCGCCGACCCGTCGGCCATGACGCACGCCTGGCTGCTCACCGGACCGCCCGGCTCCGGCCGGTCGAACGCGGCCCGCGCCTTCGCCGCGGCCCTGCAGTGCGAGCAGGGCGGCTGCGGGCACTGCCACGCCTGCACCACGACGCTGTCCGGGACGCACGCCGACCTCACCGTCGTCGCGACCGAGAAGGTCACCATCGCGATCGACGAGGTGCGCTCGCTCATCTCGCTCGCCTCGCGCTCGCCCTCCCAGGGGCGCTGGCGCGTCATCCTCGTCGAGGACGCAGACCGCATGGCCGAGCGCACCACCAACGTCCTGCTCAAGGCCATCGAGGAGCCGCCGCCGCGCACCGTGTGGCTGCTCTGCGCGCCGAGCCCGCAGGACGTCATGGTCACCATCCGGTCCCGCTGCCGCGGGGTCACGCTGCGCATCCCGCCGGTGGCCGACGTCGCCGCCCTGCTCGAGGCGCGGGACGGCGTCGACCCGGTCGTGGCCCTGGCGAGCGCCCGCGCGGCGCAGTCGCACATCGGCCTCGCGCGCCGCCTCGCCCGCGACGCCGGTGCCCGCCAGCGCAGGTCGTCGGTGCTGTCGATCGCCCGACGCATCCGCGGGGTGCCCGACGCCGTGATCGCGGCCGGCGAGCTCGTCGAGGTCGCCCAGGCCGAGGCCAAGGCGGCGACCGAGGAGCGCGACGCCACCGAGAAGGCCGAGCTGCTGCGGTCCCTCGGTGCCGACGGCGGACAGACCCTCCCGCCGTCGCTGCGCTCGCAGGTCAAGCAGCTCGAGGACGACCAGAAGCGGCGCGCCACCCGGCGCCAGCGCGACGTGCTCGACCGGTCGATGGTCGACCTGCTGTCCCTGTACCGCGACGTGCTGGTCGTCCAGCTCGGTGCCGAGGTCGACCTCGTCAACACCGAGATCGCGGAGACGGTGCGCACGCTCGCGGAGGAGTCGACGCCCGAGCAGACCGTGCGTCGCATGGACGCGATCGGTGTGGCGCGCACGCGGCTCGGGGGCAACGTGTCGCCCGTGCTCGCCCTCGAGGCGATGGCCATCGCCCTGCGCCCCCAGGGCTGAGCCGGGACCCGCCACCGGTGTCCACAGCCGTGGGCGTCGGGTGTGCAGTCCGGGCCGCAGTGGATAGGTTGGGCCCGTGACCCCAGCTCTCCACGAGACCGCGTCCCCTGTGCCCGACCCGAACTTGCCCGCGGGGGCAGCGCAGCCGCCGCGCCCGTCCGCACGGCGCAGCCGCCTGGTGCGCGCGGCCGCGGCCGTCGCGGGGCTCTCGCTCGTGCTCGCCGCGTGCAGCAGCGACCCGGGGACCAAGGTCCAGACGGGCGTCGACGGCTCGTCGCCCTCGGCCGGGGCGGACCCGTCCGACGGCGCGAGCAGCGCCGCACCGAGCACCGACGGCATCGAGGCCGACCTGCTGCCGTTCTACGAGCAGACCGTCGAGTGGTCCGACTGCGGCAGCGGCTTCGAGTGCGCCGACATCGAGGTCCCCTTCGACTGGGACGACCCCGCGGCCGACACCATCACCCTCGGCGCCAAGCGCTACCTCTCGAGCGGTGAGCGCAAGGGCACCGTCCTCATCAACCCGGGTGGACCTGGCGGCTCGGGGGTCGAGTTCGTCCAGTACGTGCCGTTCATCTTCGGCAAGCCGCTGCTCGAGGAGTTCGACGTCCTGGGCTTCGACCCGCGCGGCGTCGGCGAGTCCAGCCCGGTGGCGTGCCTGAGCGACGCCGAGCGTGACGTCTCGGACGCCAAGACGTACACCCCGGACGACGCCGGCCTCGCCGAGATGCAGGCCGACGCGAAGGCCTTCGGCGAGAAGTGCCTCGAGAACACCGGCCCGGTGCTCGGCGAGGTCGACACGCAGTCCTCCGCGCGCGACATGGACGTCATCCGCCACGTGGTCGGCGACGCCCAGCTCAACTACCTCGGCTTCTCGTACGGCACGCAGCTGGGCGCGACCTACGCGGGCCTGTACCCGGAGAACGTCGGACGGATGGTGCTCGACGGCGCGATCGACCTGCGGCTCACCGACCACGAGATGAGCCTGCAGCAGGCCGTCGGCTTCGAGAACGCGCTCACCGCCTTCGTCGAGGACTGCCTCGCAGGGTCCGGCTGCCCGCTCACCGGGACCACCGACGAGGCGCTCGCGCAGGTCACCGGACTGCTGGACCAGATCCTCGCCAACCCGATGCCGACCGGTGACCCCGCACGGCCGCTCACCCAGACCCTCGCCTTCTACGGGATCGCCCAGCCGCTGTACTCCGAGCTGCTGTGGCCCCAGCTGACCGCCGCCCTCGACGCGGCGATCAGCGACGGCGACGGCAGCGGGCTGCTGGCCTCGGCCGACAGCTACAACTCCCGCAACTCCGACGGCACCTACGCCGACAACCAGGGCGAGGCCTTCCGCGCCATCAACTGCCTCGACTCCCGCAGCGACGCCGACATGGCCACGCTCGACGCCGAGGCCGACGAGATCGTCGCGGCCGCCCCGACCGTCGGAGAGTTCTTCACCTACGGCGGGCTCGGCTGCGCCGACTGGCCGTTCCCGCAGGCCGAGAAGACCGGCGACCTCGCCGCGAGCGGCGCCGCGCCGATCCTGGTCATCGGGACGACCAACGACCCCGCGACGCCCTACGTGTGGGCCCAGGGCCTCGCCGAGCAGCTCGAGTCCGGCGTCCTCGTCACCTACGAGGGCGAGGGGCACACCGCCTACGGCCAGTCGAACTCCTGCGTCCTCGACACCGTCGACGCCTACTTCACCGACGGCACGGTGCCCGACGAGGGCCTCGTCTGCTGAGCCTCGAGCCTCGCGGAGACCTCGTTTTGGTGCCGGGGTCGATCTCTGGGTAGAGTGTGCGAGGTTCTTCACCTGCGTCAGTGACTCGTCTCCGGGCGCGGGAGAGGTCGGCCGCCTTAGCTCAGTCGGTAGAGCGTCTCACTCGTAATGAGAAGGTCATCAGTTCGATTCTGATAGGCGGCTCCACAGCACGAGAGGCCCGGTTCCCACGATACGTGGGGACCGGGCCTTCGTCGTAAGCACTGCAGCTTCGCGACGGGTACCCCTGGTGGTACCCGACGGCCCTGCGCGGGCGGCCCGCCCCGTGCGCGAGGCGGGCCGCCCGTCACCGGTGCGTCAGGCGCGCGAGTCCTGCATGAGGTTGAGCAGGGACTGCTCGAGGATCCAGACCTCCTTCACCCCTGCTGCCATGAGGTTGGTGCGCTCCTCGGCGGAGCGGAGCTCGACCCAGCCTCCGTTGTGGGCGTAGATGCCGTGGACCAGCGGGGCGTAGCGCCCTCCAGAGCGGTAGATCATGGTCTTTCCATCCCTTCGTCGTGTGGTGGTGCGGGTGGGTACGAGGCGTGCGGCGACGCGGTCGACGTTCGCGCTCGTGGTGTTGATCTCGAAGTGCATCTCGTCCTTGCGGCCCGAGTAGTCGCCGCCCCAGCGGACCGCCGGCGAGACGTCCCGGAGGATGTCTCGGATGACGGCGACCTGCGCCGGGGTGAACGTCCCGACCGCGCCGAGCGGGTGGCGCGGGGCGTTGAGGTCGATCGCGGTGCCCGAGGCGTGGTTCGAGATGTCGGTGCTGCCGGCGATCGGCCTGTAGGCCCACCCCCAGGAGCTGGAGACGGTGATGCTCTCGACCTCGGCGTGGAACCGTCGTGCGACGTGGCTGAGCACGGTGCAGACGGGACCGGCGAGGATCCTGCCGGTCACCCACGGGGTGAGGCTGAGCCGCGGGTCGGTGCCCGACTCGATCGCCGGCCAGCCGTTCTGCGAGACGGCCATGGTGTACCTCCTTCTGGTGTCGGTGGTGCTGGGGCTCTCCGGTGCGGAGCGCCTGTGGTGTGCCCGATCCGTGTCGAACATGTGTTCGAACCTAGGTGTTCGGGGTGCGGTGCCCAAGACCCTGGTCCGGGCTCGTCGAGCAGGTGCTGGCGGAGGCCCTCGCGCGGACGTGCCGCTGCGTCGGCGGCCCGGTGTGCGGCTCACGGCGCGTACGACGGGGTGCGCGGGGACCCGAGCGCCAGGCGGACGAGCCACCGCGGTGCGCGCTGCTCGAGCAGCCGCCACGTCGCGTGCCACGCGCCGACCGCCCCGACCACGACGACCAGGGTGGTCGAGTCGCTCGAGAGCAACGCCTCGAGCGGCTGGGCGAGGTCGGCTGGCAGGTGCGGTGCGACGGCGGCGAGGGCCGCGCTGACCGTGGCGCCCCAGAGCGTCGGCACCGTGGTGCGCAGCCACGAGGTGACGAGGTCCCCCTCCGCCTCCCCTCGGGGCGCGCGAGGCATCGAGGGGGTGGTCTCCGGCGAACCCCGCGAGGGTGTCGCGAGGGGCGGGGGAGGCGTGGGTGGAGGTCCGGCGTCGGTGGTCGGGGTGGTCGGGTCGGGTGGGTGCGGCACGGGGTGCTCCTGTCGGGGTCGGGGCGGCTGGGTGGTCTGGCGGTGCAGCGGTGCGGCGCTGCTGTCACGGGAGATCGGTGAGGTCGGCCGGCAGGGCTGGCGGCGGTGGTGCGTCGGGACGGCCGTGCCGGGCGATGTGGTCGTAGAGGGCGTGCACCAGGCGGACGGCACGCCAGTAGCGCGTGCGGACGTCACGGACCTCGCGCTCGAGCTCGCCGATGCGGGTGGCGTGCCGGTCGACCTGGAGCCGGAGCGGCTCGAGGAGGGCGTGGGTCTGGACCTCGACGAGGGTGGCCCAGCGGGCGTCGTCCGCGGTCTCGTCGGCGCGGTCGGCGTCGCGGCGCGCGATCGAGTGGTCGTGCGCCACCCGGAGCAGCGCCGTGAGGCTCCCCCCGCCGAGGGTGCCGACGACGAGGGCGGCTGCCGTCGGCTCCCAGGTCATGCTGCTGAGGGGGCGATGGTGGCAGCAGGTGCGGTGGTGCGGGTGCCGACGGCGGTCGCCCTAAGGTCGGCGACGAGTGCGGACCGCTCGTGCGGCGAGAGCTCGCGTCGTTCCTTGGGGGTGAGCCCGCCGCGGACCAGCCACGGCCCGTAGGCGCTGTCGCTCTCGTCGGTGAGGGCCTCGAGGAGGCAGGCACGGCGGACCGGGCACGTGGCGCACACCGCGGTGGCGCGCTCGGCGACGTGCCTGTTGACGGGGTCGAAGAGTGCGGGGTCGGTCCCGTCGCAGGCCGCCGCGCGGGCCCAGCCGCGGTCTGGACGAGGTCGGGGTGCCACAGGCGGTACGGGCGGTGCGGTGGCGGCCGGGCGGATGAGGGCGGGGGTGGGCATGGGGTCCTCCGTGATGGTCTCCGGTGGTCGGGTGGTCCGGTGGGTGAGGTACTCGGTGGTCGACTGGAGCGTCGAGCACTTGACCATAGTTACACCATGTTGACCATCAAGTAAGGCCCTAGGGGCATCGATCAGGCCTTGCCCCAGCGTTCTTCGACGCAGTGCGCGACAGTGACGTGCAGGGTCTGGGCGACTCGGCCAACATGGTGTACTTTCGTGCTCATCCGACGACAGAGAGGCGCACCATGCCCCGAGAGCACGAGGACCGCGCCCGCGCCGCCGTCACCACGGAGCTGCGGCGACGTGGCATCACCCCGCGCCAGCTCGCGCTGCGCGCGCAGCTGTCGACCGGGACCGTCAACGACTTCCTCAACGGCGTGCGCTGGCCGCGCACCGGCAGCCTCGGCAAGATCGAGGCGTTCCTCGGGTGGCCCCCGGGCAGGCTCGACGAGCTCGCCGACGGTGTCGCGGCCGACACCGCTCCCGATCAGGACGACGACGCCGCCGTGCTGACCGGCGTGCTGCTCGACATCGACCCCGGGGCCTTCGCCGACCTCGACCCGGCGGAGCAGGCCGAGGCCGTGGCCGCCGCCAAGCTCACCTACCTCGAGAGGGCGCGCGAGATCCGGCGGTCGCGGGAGCGCCGCTGACCTCGGTGGCACGTCCGCGACGGGACGGGTGTCGGTGCAGGCCCGCAGGATGGTCGGTGCCCGTCGACGCGCGGGTGGACGAGGCCGGGGCCTCGGAGCACGGCCACGACCAGGTCGCCGTGCTCAGGCACCGGCCGACCGAGCAGGGGGAGCAGGGGGAGGGCGTGTGAGCTACAGCCCGTGGAAGGACGCCGAGGTGCGGCACCCGGACCTCGACATCGAGCGCTGCGACATCGCCCCCGCCCGCGGGGTGTGGGTACGCAGCGAGAACATGATCCTCATCGACGAGAACCTCGACCGCACGTGGCGGCGGGCCACGCTCGCGCACGAGCTCGCCCACGTCGACCTCGGGCACGTCTCCGCCGTCGAGGGCTTCTTCGCCCGGCGCATCGAGCGCGAGGCGGACATGCTCGCAGCACGCCGGCTCCTGGGGAGCGTGGACGCCATCGCCGACGCGGTCGCCGCGCACCCCGGGGACACCGCCGCCGTCGCCGACCAGCTCGACGTCCCCGTCGAGGTGCTCCTGCGGCGCGTCGAGAAGATGCACCCGCGCGACCGGGCAGCCATCGAGGCGCGCGCCTCCCGCTCCGGCGGGTGACCTCTCGTGGCAGGCTGGGACACCGCCCCGCACCATCCCCCGGAGGACCCGTGACACCGACGCTCAGCTCGATCGAGGCCAAGCTCGCCGCCGGACAGCCGGTGACGGCCGAGGAGGTGGCGTGGCTCGCCGGGTCGCTCCGCGCCGCGGTGGGGCCCGACCCCGACCCCGAGGACGACCCCACGCCCGAGGAGCTCGCCGCCGAGTTCGGGCTGGGCCCGTCGCCGTCGCCCGACATGCTGGCCTACCTCGCCGAGTTCGTCCGCGACCGTCGCGCGGCGGAGCGGGAGGGCGACGAGGGCGGCACCGCCGCGCAGACGGACGTCCGGTGAGAGAGCGCGCACCCCGACCTTCGGCTGTGCCCACCTCCACCCCCACCTCTCATCCCAACGCCGTCGCCCATTCGGTCTCCACGCCGCCGGTAGCCACACCGCCGGTCTCCACCCCGCCCCGCGCCAGCCTCCAGGACGGCACCTACCCCCGACCTCAGCTCGTCCGGGAGCGGTGGGTCGACCTCAGCGGGACCTGGGGCTTCGACCACGACGACGCCGACGTCGGCCTCGACGAGGGGTGGCAGCACGCCACGGGCCTGTCCCGCGAGATCGTCGTCCCCTTCCCGCCGGAGTCGCCGGCCTCCGGCATCGCGGACACCGGGTTCCACCCCGTCGTCTGGTACCGGCGCGAGATCACCCGCGCCGAGCTCGACGCGACCGGTCTGGGCGACCTCGGGTCAGGCGGCACGGCTTCGGACAGCACCGGACCGGGCGACACCCGCACGGGCGGCACCGGCACCGGCGACGCGTCGACCCGGCTCCTCGTCCACCTCGGCGCGGTCGACCACCGGGCGGACGTCTGGCTGGACGGCACCCTGCTCGGTTCGCACGAGGGCGGGTCCACGCCCTTCACCCTCGACGCCACGGCGGCCCTCGACCGGACCCGTGACACGCACGTGCTCGTGGTCCGGGCGCAGGACGACCCGCACGACCTCGAGCAGCCCCGCGGCAAGCAGGACTGGGAGCTCGAGCCGCACTCCATCTGGTACCACCGGACCACCGGCATCTGGCAGCCCGTGTGGCTCGAGGCCGTCCCGCGCACCCGCGTCGACGCCCTCACCTGGACGCCGCGCGTCGACGAGGCGGCCGTGGACCTGCGGGTCGACCTCGGTCGCCGCCCTGCCGCCGCTGTCGACGTCCTGGTGGTGCTCGAGCTCGACGGTGCCGAGGTGGGGCGGGCGACCGTGCGCTCGGCAGACCCGCGGGTCGACGTCCGCGTCCTCGTCCCGGCCCTCGCAGACCCGGCCCGACGCGGGGCCCTGCTCTGGGCGCCCGGGACCCCGACGCTCGTCGACGCACGGGTCGAGATCCGGTCCGCCGCCGACGGCGCGGTCCTCGATCGCGCACTGCCCGACGGTGCCGAGCCCGGCAGCGCGCCGCACGACAGCACGCTGCTCGACACCGTCACGTCCTACCTCGGGCTGCGCACCGTCGACGTCGCCGACGGTGCCTTCCGGATCGACGGCGCGCCGGTCCGGCTGCGCTCGGTCCTGTCCCAGGGGTTCTGGCCGCAGTCGCACCTCGCGGCACCGTCCGCGGCGGCGCTGCGTGCCGAGGTCGAGCTGATCCTCGAGCTGGGCTTCAACGCCGTCCGGGTGCACCAGAAGATCGAGGACCCGCGGTTCCTCTACTGGGCGGACCGGCTCGGGCTGCTCGTGTGGGTCGAGGCGCCGAGCGCCTACAGGTTCTCGCCGACCGCCGTGCAGCGGATGCTCCACGAGTGGACCGAGGTGGTGGCGCGCGACAGGTCGCACCCGTCGGTCGTCACGTGGGTACCGCTCAACGAGAGCTGGGGTGTCGAGGAGATCGCCCAGGACCCGCAGGCCGAGCACTACGCGCGTGCGCTGTGGCACCTGACCAAGGCTCTCGACGGCACCCGACCGGTGGTCTCCAACGACGGCTGGGAGCACACCGACTCCGACATCTGGACCTTCCACGACTACGACGGCGACCCGCAGGGGATCGCCGACCGCTACCGCGACGACGCGAGCATCGGCGAGCTGCTGGCCGGCACGGGGCCGGCAGGCCGTCGCATGCGCCTGGGCGCCGAACCAGACCGCGGCCAGCCCGTGATGCTCACCGAGCTCGGCGGCATCGCCCTCTACCCGCGAGGCGGCGCCGGGGCGTGGGGGTACTCGACGGCGACGTCGGCCTGGGACCTCGACGCCCGCTTCGCGGCACTCATGGCTGCGGTGCACGGGACGGCGCTCGCGGGCTTCTGCTACACCCAGCTGACCGACACCCTCCAGGAGGCCAACGGCCTCGTCACCGCAGACCGCCTTCCCAAGGTCCCGGCGGCCCAGATCCGCGCGGCAGTCACCGGTGAGCCCGTCGACGGCGCCCTCACCGCACGCCGCAGCCTGGTGCGCTCGCTCCCGGTCCGCGGCACCGCCCGGCTCCTGCAGAAGGTCCGCAGCACAGCCGCCCGGAGACGGTGACCTGAGGCCGCCGCCGAGTTCGTGACTTCGGAGCGAGTTCGTGCCGTACAAGTCACGAACTCGCTCCGAAGTCACGATCTCGAGGCTGGCTGGCCCGTAGCCGCTCGCCGTTCAGGCAGGCGCGCGCTGCGCGCCGGTCGCGAGGAGTCCGCTCACGGTCATGAGCGTCAGCGCACCGATCACCACCAGCAGCGGCACGGTCCACCCGTCGGTGGCGGTGTGCAGCGCGCCGATCGCGTACGGCCCGGCAGCGGCGGCTCCGTAGCCGACGCCCTGGATCATCGCGGACATCCGGCGGGCCTCGCTCTGCGCCCGCGACCGCTGGACGACGAGCGTGAAGATCACCGTGAAGTTGCCGCCCTGCGAGGTGCCGGCGAGCGCGGCCCACAGCGGCCAGAGCTCGGGGGCCACGAGCAGCCCCACCGGGAGCGACAGCCACAGCAGGCTCATCCCGGCGAACACCGCGCGCAGCGGCAGGCGCCGTGCGAGCAGCAGCGGGACGCCGACGCCGCCGATGATGCCGAACAGCTGGAACAGCGAGGCGGCACCGCCCGCGCCGGCGTCGCTCATGCCCTGCTCGTCGGCGAGGATCTTGGGCAGCCAGGTGGTCACGGCATAGTAGGAGAACGCCTGCCCCACGAAGGTCAGCGTGAGGCACCACGCGATCCCACGCCGCCACACGGACCCGAGCTCGGCGTCGGAGGTCCCGTGCGCCGGCACGAGGTGCACGGGGCTCCGGTCGCGGCCCGCCGTCGCGCGCTGCCACAGGACCGCGGCGACGAGCATGACGAGCCCCCAGGCGGCCAGCGCCCAGCGCCACCCGAAGGCGGTGGCCAGCGGCGCGGTGACGACGGTGGTGATCACGGAGCCGAGGTTGAGGGCTGCGGTGTAGAGACCGGTCACGGCCCCGGCGGAGCTCGAGAAGTCGCGGGAGATGAGTACGGGGACGGACACGTTGCCGATGGTGATCGACGCGCCGATGATCACCGTGCCGACGACAGCCAGGTCGAAGCCGCCCGCCGAGCGGATGCAGGTGCCGACGAACACCCCGAGGAGGGAGAGGGTGATGGCCCGCTCGATGCCGACACGGGCGAGGAGCATCGAGGCGAAGGGGGCGGCGAGGGCGAAGCACAGCACGGGGATCCCGGTGAGGATCCCGACGGTCTCCGGGGTGACGCCGAGCCCGTCGGCGACCGTCGTGACGATCGGCGCGAGGGACACGAAGGGTGCCCGGAGGTTGAGGGCGTAGGCCAGCATCGCCACGAGCAGCAGGCCGCTCGTGCCGTAGATGCGCGTGCGGCTCGTGATGTCGGCTCCTGCGGCTCGTCGTGGGGGATCGTGGCCAGGGTACGCCGCGGTCGGGTCGGGCCTGGTGGCCGCCCACGGTGACGTCGAGCACCTGCACCTGTTCTCGACCCGCCGCAGACCGTGACCATACCGAGACCTGACCCGCTGCAAGTTCGGCGACCCTGGTGACACAGACCAGGCAGGGTGCACCAGGTGCGCCCCAGCAGTGCCGACGACGTGCGGAGGACCGTGTGACCCTTCAGACCCCAGCCCGCGACGACGCGTGGTTCGACGCGTTGTTCCGCGAGCACGCCCGCAGCGTGTTCCGCTACGTGGCGCGACGTGCGGCGCGCGACGACGCGGACGACCTCACGGCCGACGTCCTCGCGGTCGCGTGGCGTCGTCGCGACGAGGTCCCCGAGGGGCACGAGCTCGCGTGGCTCTACCGGACGGCGGCCTTCACGGTCGCCAACCACCACCGCAAGTCCCGCCCCGTGCTGGTCGAGGTGCTCCCCGAGGGGCCGGACCGTGACTCGCCCGAGCTGCTCGTGGTCGCCGACCTCGAGGTGCGGGCGGCCCTCGCGACGCTGTCGGAGCGCGACCGCGAGGTGCTGCTGCTCACCGCCTGGGAGGGCGTCGACGGCGACGGCCTGGCCGAGGCGCTGGGCATCTCGCGCGGGGGAGCGGACGCCGCGCTCTCCCGGGCGCGCTCGCGGCTGAGGGCGGCCTTCGCGGCCCAGGACAGTGACGACGCCCAGTCCGACGACGCCCCCCAGAGCCGTCCTGGGGCCGTGGCGCCCGCCGACGCTGCAGTACGCGCGACGCCCGCGTCACCACCAGCACCTGCGCGCAAGGACGACGACGCTCACGACACAGACAGGGTGACGGGCCGACAGGGTGGCCCCGCCCCCAGGAGGACATGATGGACAGCACCAACGGCAGCTCCCCGCAGCGCGGCTCCGGGTCGGACGAGACGTTCGACCGGCTCCGTGCTGCCGACCCCGCAGCGGGCCTCGAGCCCGACCTCGACGCGATCCGCGCGACCGTGACCGCCAAGGTCTCGTCGTCTGCCGCGGACGACAGCACCACGTCGGCCGCGACCTCTGAGCAGGGCTCCGACGCCGGTGTCGTCGACCTCTCCTCGGCGCGCTCGCGTCGCCGCCCGGCGCGCTGGCTGCAGGTCGCTGCCGCCGCCGTCGGCGTGGCAGCCGTCGGGACGGCCGGCTACGCCGTCGGCACGCAGGATGGCGGCTCGGATGTCTCGGCCGACTCCGCGAGCACCGCCGACCTGGCGGCGACCGAGAGCGCACCGGAGGCCGGCGCCCAGGCACCGTTCTCGCTGCCCTCGGACGAGTCGGCAGCGTCCTCGGCCGACCGGTCGATGATCGCCGGCTTCGGCATGCGCACCCTCTTCACCGCCGTCGGCCTCGACGACACCCCGTCGGCCGCGTCGGCGTGGGGCTTTGACCCCGCAGCGACCTTCACCCCCGAGTCCGCGCTCGCCGTCGCGCAGGCTGTCGGCCTCGAGGGGGAGCCGTCGCTCCTCTACGGCGCCTGGCACGTCGGCTCGACGGACTGGACGGGCCCCGCGCTCGACGTGCAGTCGGACTCCGCGACGAGCTTCTCGTACTACGACCCGTCCACCGACCCGTGGGCCGAGGGCTCGGGGGCGACGGCCGTCGACGGCGCCGAGGCCACGGCGCGCCTGTCCGAGATCATGACCTCGCTCGGCGTGGACCCGGCGGGCTTCGACCTCGTCGTCGAGGACATGGGCACCGCGACCGCCACGACCGTCAGCGCCTACCGCGCGGCAGGTTCCGTCAACGACGGCCAGGCGTGGCAGCTCACGGTGTCGAGCCTGGGCGTGTCCAGCCTCAACGGTGCTCTGGCGCCGCTCGTCGACCTCGGCAGCTACGACGTGGTGGGTGCGGCGACCGCGGTCGCACGCCTCACGGACCCGCGCTTCGGGGCGACGGCGGACTACGGCATCATGCCCTTCGCCCGCGCGGCCGACGACGTCCAGATCCCCGAAGGTGTCACGCCGGAGGAGGCGCAGGCGCTCGAGGAGGCGAACCCCAGCCTCGACGTGATGCCGGAGCCCGGGGTCGAGGTCCCGTCGGACGACCCGGCCGCCGTGCCCACGCTCCCGCCGTCCGCGGTCCCGGGCAGCGTCATCTCGTGGCCGGTCTCGGAGGTCGCGATCACCGGCGCCGAGCTCACCACCACCACCGTGTACTCGTCCGACGGGTCCGCCGTGCTGGTCCCGGCGTACCGGCTCGCCGGGGACGACGGCAGCTCGTGGACGGTCATCGCCGTGACCGAGGAGCACCTGGACTTCGCGGCGCGCTGACGCGCACCGCGAGCGGGGTCCTCGGCGGGACCCCGGCACCACGAGGGCTGCGGGTACCACCGCAGAACACCGACGAGAGGGCCTGACGGGTTGTCAGGCCCTCTCGGCCGTCAGGAGAGCAGACGTCGGTGCCGTCGGAGCTGGTCAGTGCCAGTCAGTGCCGGTCAGCGCTGCTCGGCGGCGAGCGTGCGCAGCGCTCCGCGCTGCAGCAGGGCGCCGGTCGAGGTGACGAAGCCGGGCATCCAGTCGAGCTCGGCGGTGAGCCAGCGTCGTGCGACGGCGTCCACGGGGAAGAAGGTCCGCCGGAAGAGGTCGTTGCGGACGGCCACGGTGGTGCGCGGCTCGTCGGCGACCACCTGCCACCGGCTGCTGCTGCACTGGCGCACCAGGACGTCGCCGAGGCAGACCCCGAGGGCGCTGACGAGGTAGTCGGGGTCCCAGCGGTCGGAGGCGGGGGCGCGGTGCCAGGCGCGGCAGTAGGCGTCGAACAGCGACGACAGGTAGCCGACCGAGCGCAGGTCGGCGCCCGGGGCACGCAGGTGCTGGCGGAGCTCTTCCATCCAGACGAGCTCGACCACGCTCGCGTCTCGCAGGGAGACCGCCCCGTCCTGGGGTCCGGGGGCCGGCGCCGACGGGGTGGTCCGTCCGTGCGCTCGCAGCAGTGGCTTCATGCCCTCTTCATCGGCCGGGGTCGGGCGGACCTTGACGTCTGCTGGGAGAGTCGGCACCGAGTTTCATCCGCTGGTCCAGCCACCCGGCGCCGAAGGCCAGGGCGAGGAACACGACGGCCACGAGCGCCGTGCTGACCAGCGAGGCGAGGTAGCCGTTCGCGCCGACGTCGAGGAACGGGTACGGGTACCAGTCGACGATCGCGCCCCGCACGAAGGTGTACGCGATCCAGGCGAGCGGCGGGACGGCAGACCACCAGATCGTGCGCCGGTCGATGCGCGGGCGAGGGCCGAAGAGCAGCCACCCGACCACCACGAGCACGGGGGTCAGGACGTGCAGCAGGAAGTTCGACACCGCGCCGGCGGCGGAGAGCTCGACGAGCCCGGTGAGCACCGTGTTGTAGACGATCCCGGTCACCGCGATGCACAGCAGCGCGTCGAGCCGCGCGACGCGGAACAGGCGCCCGTCGCGGGCGGGCGCGATCACGAGCAGGACGGCGACGACGCACACGAGGACGTTCGACAGCACGGTGAAGTAGCTGAAGAGGCGCACGAGCCGCTCGAGCATGGAGCCGGCAGGTCCGGGGCCGTCGAGCAGCGCGACGACCACCTCCATGAGGACCCCCGTCCCGGCCGCGAGGGCGGTGACGGCGTGCCATGCGCGGGGTGCGTTCACGAGGTCTCCTGGTGGGTCCGGGGCTCACGCGCAGGCGGGTGCGCGTCGCGCCAGTCTAGGGAGCGTGCCGTGCGGCGGCGAGGCGCCGCGCTGCCGTCCCGGGGCGGCTTGGACCGACCGACCGGGAGCCCCGGAGGCCGTGCCCGGGCCAGATCGATGTCACGTGCCTAAGGTGGAGGTGTACACACCTTCCGACGTGAAAGAGGTCTCTCATGCCTACTCGTACCGCTCGCACCGCCTGGAACGGCACGCTCGAGCAGGGCTCCGGCCAGGTCGAGCTCAGCAGCTCCAAGGTCGGCACCTACGACGTGTCCTTCCCCAAGCGCGCCGCAGACGAGGCCGGGGGCACTACGAGCCCCGAGGAGCTCATCGCGGCGGCGCACTCCTCCTGCTACGCGATGCAGCTCTCGGCCCTCATCGGCGAGGCGGGCGGCACGCCCGACGCGCTCGACGTCTCGGCCGACGTGACGCTCGCCCCGGACCCCGCGGGCGGCTTCCAGATCACGGGCATCAAGCTCACCGTCCGCGGTGAGGTCTCGGGCATCGACGAGGCGGCGTTCCTCAAGGCGACCGAGGACGCGAAGGCCACCTGCCCCGTCTCGAAGGCGCTCACGGGCACGACCATCACGCTCGACGCGTCGCTCGAGAAGTAGTCGACCGAGCGAGCAGGCTGCGACGGCCGGGAGAGGGACGTGGTCCTTCTCCCGGCCGTCGTGCGTCCCGGGAGAGGTGCGGCGCGGGGGGGCGTCAGGGGTGCGGGGTCGGAGGGGCGGTGGCGTCGCCGAGGACCGCGGCGAGCGACCGGACGAGGAGGTCTCGGAGCCCCGCCTGGTCCAGCGGGCTCCCGGCGAGCCACGACGCGGTGACGTTCTCCGCGAGGGCCACCCACCCGCGCGAGAGCAGCGCGAGCGCCTCGGGGGAGAGCGGGGCGTCCCCGGCGTCCGCGGCACCGGTGCGCCCGCGCAGGGCCGACGACCTCCGGGCCAGCCGCTCGACGAGAGCGGTCCGTGCGTCGCCGAGGACCTCCTGGGTCTGGGCGTCGTCGTGCAGCGCTCCGCGCCAGATGTCGGTCCAGAGCTCTCGCCGCGCGGTGACCGCGGTGATGAAGGCGTCGAGCACGACGACCGGCCGGTCGTGGTCGTCGGGGGAGTCGTCGTCCGGCGCGCCGAGGGCGGCGAGGAGGTCGGTGACGACCTCCTCGACGACGGCGCGCTGGAGGCCGACGACGGAGCCGAAGTAGTGGAAGACGAGGGCCTTCGAGGCCCCGGCGGCGGTGGCGACGGCCTGGGTGCTCAGGCTGGCCAGCCCGTCCTGGCGGGCCAGGCGTTCGGCGACGGTGAGCAGCTCGCGCCTGCGGTCGGCGGGCTCGAGGCGGGTCCTGGCTGTGTCGCGGCTCATGCCCCCATGTCTACCAACCTTGTTGACCGTTGGTCAACAGCGTCGTAGATTCGTCGTTGACCACTAGTCAGCACGAGGGGCTCATGAGCACACAGGACCACCCAGAAGCGATCTCGCTCCGCGCCGTGCGCGTCGAGGGACGCCGCGACACCATGCTCGACCCGGTGACGCTCCGGCTCGAGCGCGGCACCCGCCTGCTCGTCGTCGCCGAGCCCGGCCACGGGCACACCGCCCTCGCGCTCGTCGCGACCGGACGGATGGTGCCCGACGAGGGCGACGTCCTCCTCGACGGCGTCCCCGACGCCGCGACGCTCCGCCGGGTCAGCGCCGTCGTCGACGCGCCCACCATCACCGAGCCCGACGACGCGCTGACCGTCGCCGGCACCGTCGCCGAGGGCCTCGCGCTCGCGGGGCGCCCGTCCGGGCGTCGTGCCGTCGCCCGCTGGCTCGCCGAGCACGACCTCGCCGAGCGACGGTCCCTGCGCATGGACCAGGTCGACCCGGCCACCCGTGTGCAGACCCTGCTCGCCCTGGGGGCAGCCGACCCGGCCGTGCGCTACCTGGTGCTGACCCTGCCCGACCGACACGGCGGCAACCCCAAGGACTGGTGGCGGACGGCCGGCGGCTACGCCGAGTCCGGCTACGGCGTCCTGGTGCAGTGCACCCCCGCCTCGGCCCACGTCCTCGAGGCCGGTCGTCACATCGAGCGGCCCGTCGAGGGCACCGACAACCACGACGCGATGGAGGTCCTGCGATGAAGGCTCTGCGGATCAGCCTGTCCGAGCTCCGCCGCATCAGCGCCGGCACCCTCCCGAAGCTCGCGATCGCGGCCTTCGCGATCATCCCCACCCTCTACGCGGGCCTCTACCTCTTCGTGAACTCCGACCCGTACTCGCGGCTCGACCAGGTGCCCGCCGCGCTCGTCGTCGAGGACACCGGCGACTACGGCCAGAAGGTCGCCGAGAACCTCCTCGACGACGGCGGGTTCGGCTGGGTCGAGACCTCCCGCGCCGAGGCGCAGGTCGGCGTCCGCTCGGGGGAGTACGACGCCGCCCTGGTCATCGGGCCGACCTTCAGCGACGACCTCGCCTCCTCGGGCGAGTTCACCCCGCAGCAGGCGAGCATCACGCTCGTCACCAACGACGCCAACAACTACCTCGCCCGGACCATCGCCGACCAGATCGTCGGCAAGGTCCGCGACTCGATCGCCTCCGAGGTCGGCACCGAGGCCGCCGCCCAGTTCCTCGCGGGGTTCTCGGACATCCGCAGCAGCCTCGAGGACGCCGAGAGCGGCGCGACCGAGCTCGCGACCGGCACCGGGAAGCTCGTCGACGGCTCGGACCAGCTCGTCACCGGGTCCGCCGACCTCGCGACCGGCGCCGACACGGCGGCCACCGGCGCGAGCGACCTCGCGACCGGCGCCCAGACGCTCGAGGACGGCGCCGCCACCCTCGCGACCGGGGCCAGCACCCTGAAGACCGGTGCCGACGACCTCGACACCGGCCTCGCCACCCTCAAGACCTCGACGACGGACCTCCCGGCCCAGGCCCAGGCCCTGGCCGACGGCGCGAAGCAGGTCGCCGACGGCAACGCGACGATCGCCGGGTACGGCGACACGGCGGCCAGCACCGCCCAGGCCCTCGTCGACGACCTCGACACCATCCGCGAGGGCATCGCCGGCGACCTGCGCGACCAGGGCGTCCCCGAGGAGCAGATCACCACCATCCTCACCGCCCTCGACACCGCACGACAGCCGATCACCGACGCCTCGACCGCGCTCGGCGAGGCCTCGACCTCGCTCGACACGCTCTCGGCCGGCGCGACCCAGGTGAGCGACGGAGCCGCCGCGCTCGCCCTCTCGGCACCGACCCTCGCCCAGGGCATCGCCGACGCCGCGACGGGGGCCGACGCCCTCGCGACCGGGGCCTCCGACCTCTCCACCGGGGCCTCCGACCTGTCGGCCGGTGCCGCAGAGCTCTCGACGGGAGCCGACTCGCTCAAGACCGGGACCGCGACCCTCTCCGAGGGCGCCGGGACCCTGGCGACCGGCGTCTCGACCCTCCACGACGGCATCGTCTCGGCCGACGACGGAGCCGTCCAGCTCCGGGACGGCCTCACCTCCGGTGTCGGCGAGGTGCCCGACGTCGACGCGCAGACCCAGGACGCGACCGCCCAGAACATCGGCAACCCGGTGGTCGTGCAGAACGAGTCCCTCACCAGCGCCGGCACCTACGGCGCTGGGCTGGCGCCGTTCTTCCTCTCGCTCGCCTCCTGGATCGGCGCCTACGTGCTGTTCCTCCTCGTCAAGCCGCTGTCCCGGCGGGCGCTCGCGGCCGGCCGCACGGTGTGGACCTCCGTGGCGGCTGCCCTGGGTGGCTGGCTGACCCCGGCGCTCATCGGTGTCGCGCAGGCGGCGCTGATGTTCACGGTGACCAAGTTCGCGCTCGACATCCAGCCCGCGTACCCGTGGTTCACCGCGCTGTTCCTCGTGCTCGTCTCGGCGACCTTCGTCGCGATCCTCCAGGCGCTCAACGCGTGGCTCGGTGCCGCGGGCCAGTTCCTCGGGCTCGTGCTGATGCTCACCCAGCTGGTGACTGCGGGTGGGACCTTCCCGTGGCAGACGATCCCCGAGCCGCTGCGCTCGCTGCACCAGTTCTTGCCCATGAGCTACGGCGTCGACGGCCTGCGGCACCTGCTCTACGGCGGCTCGTTGACCAACGTCGCGACCGACGCCGCGGTGCTCGCGCTGTTCCTCGTCGGGTCGCTCGTGGTGACGACGCTGGCAGCACGCAAGCAGCGGCTCTGGACGGTCAAGACGCTGCAGCCCGAGCTGGTGCTCTGACTCTGGCGACAGGGCTCGCGGGCGCCGAGCCCCGCCACCGTCGAGGCCCGTCTCCGTCTGGAGGCGGGCCTCGTCCGTTCAACAGGCGGACCTCGGCAGACCGGGTTAACGTGATTGAAACCTCAACTTGTTGGTGCGGCAAACATCTCATACCTCGCAAAACGGTGTCGATGGAGTCGTGGTCCTGACCCGAAGGGTCGATCACAGAGCCCGCTCGCCGCGGGCCTGCACACGGAGGTTCCCCCCCCCATGCCCGCACCTGCACGGCGCTCGTGGTTCTCGACCCGTTCCATCGGCGCCAAGATCGGCGCACTCCTCGTCATGCTCGCGCTGGTCGCGGCCACCCTGACCGGGCTGGCCTCGTACCGGCTGGTCCAGCTGAGCGGCAACGGGCAGGAGATGTACGAGGGCGTCGCGGAGCCGCTCGTCACGCTCGGGGCCCTGACCCGGTCGTTCAACGGAGACCGGGCGCGCTACCTCGCCTACGCCCTGGCCGACCCGGACGACCGCGCCGCCCGGCTCGACGAGCTGCGCGAGCGGAGGTCGGACCTCGACGCGAACCTCGCCGCCCTCGAGCCCCTGGCGACGAGCCGCGAGGCGTTCTCCGAGCTCGTCGGGGCGATCGACCGCTACTACGCGACGGTGTCGGTCGACTTCGTCGGCGCGGTCGACGCCGGCGAGGATGCCACCGTGGAGCGCCTGGTGACCGGGACCCTCGACGACGGCGCGAGCGACGTCGCGAACCTCCTGGGAGACGAGTCGCAGCGCCTCTCCGAGCTCGCCCGTGCGTCGAGCGAGTCCGGGTCGAGCATCACCCAGACCGCGCTGGTGCTCCTGTGGGGTGTGCTCGCCGTGTCGCTGGCCGTGGTGGGCGTCCTGTGCGTGTGGGTGCTCCGCGGCCTGCTGCGGACGGTGTCGGGCGTCCAGGCGTCGCTCCAGGCGATGGCCGAGGGCGACCTGACGGTCGAGGCCGCGGCGACGAGCGAGGACGAGATCGGCACCATGGCGCGTGCCCTCACCACCGCTCAGCAGAACCTGCGCACCACGATCGGTGCGGTCGTGCAGGTGGCGCAGGCGACCTCGGCGGCTGCCGAGGAGCTCTCCGCGTCGACCCAGCAGATCGCCGCCGGGTCGCAGCAGCAGAGCGCCCAGGCGGGTGTGGTCGCGGCTGCTGCCGAGCAGGTGTCCCGGAGCGTCCAGACCGTCGCCGCTGGCACCGAGCAGATGGGGGCGAGCATCCGGGAGATCGCCCAGAACTCGTCGGAGGCCTCGAAGGTGGCCGGTCAGGCGACGGCGACCGCGAGGTCGACCAACGAGCAGGTGCTGCGCCTGGGGGCGTCGAGCCAGGAGATCAGCACGGTGGTCAAGGTCATCACGAGCATCGCGGAGCAGACGAACCTGCTGGCGCTCAACGCGACCATCGAGGCCGCCCGTGCTGGCGAGGCGGGCAAGGGCTTCGCGGTCGTGGCCACCGAGGTCAAGGAGCTCGCGCAGGAGACGGCGCGGGCGACGGAGGACATCGCCCGCCGCGTCGAGAGCATCCAGGCCGACACGGCTGGTGCGGTCGGCGCGATCGGTGAGATCTCCGAGATCGTCACGACCATCAACGACTACCAGATGACCATCTCGTCGGCCGTCGAGGAGCAGACGGCCACGACCAACGAGATGTCGCGCTCGGTGTCCGAGGCGGCCACCGGCTCGACCGACATCGCGCTCAACATCACGACGGTCGCCACCGAGGCGGCGAGCAGCGCCGACGTGCTCGCCCAGATGGGTGAGGCCGTGGCCGAGGTCGCGCGCATGGCCGAGGACATGCGGAGCCAGGTGGGTCGGTTCACCTACTGAGCCGACGAGCCCGCCGGCGTGGTCCTGGGGTGGGCGGCGCTGGCGGGCTGGGGTGCTGGAGGCTCGAGGCGGTGATCCACCTCCGGTACCCGGGACCCCTCGTCCCAGAAAGTGTGCTTGAAGTCTCAAGCGTTTTCGCCTCCTGGGGGCCTCCTGCGTGAAGTGCGTGCGTCGATGGGACGGGTGTCCTGACCATTCTGGTCGGGAATACCGCGCCCGCCACGGCGGGCCCGTCCCCGGAGGTTCCCATGGCCGTACACGCACGGCACTCGTGGTTCTCAGACCGTTCCATCGGCACCAAGATCGCCGCCCTGCTCGTCATGCTCGCGCTCGTCGCAGCCGCGCTCACCGGGCTGGCGTCCTACCGCCTCCTCGAGCTCAGCGGCAACGGGCAGGAGATGTACGAGGACGTCGCGGTCCCGCTCGACGAGCTCGGGCAGGTCCGCCGCGCCTACAACGGCGACCGTGCTCGCTACCTCAGCTACGCGATCGTCGACCCGGAGCAGCGCGCCGAGCGCCGCGCGGAGATCGAGCAGCGCCGAGCCGACCTCGACGAGCTCCTGGCCACCTACCAGCCCAGCGCCACCAGCCCTGCGGCCTTCGACGAGATCAGGACCGCGCTCGACGACTTCGCCGCGACCGCGGACGAGGTCGTCGAGGCGGTCGACAGCGGTGACACCGACGCGGTCCAGGAGATCGTCACCGGTGCCTTCGACGACCAGACCATCGAGCTCGCGGCGCTCCTCGCGGACGAGTCCCAGCGGCTCTCCGAGCTCGCCCTCGCGTCGAGCGAGTCGGGCGCGAAGATCACCACCTCTGCGCTCGTCCTCCTGTGGTCGGTGCTCGCCGGCTCGCTGGTCGTCGTCGCCGCCCTGTGCGTCTGGGTGCTGCGCGGCCTGCTGCGCACCGTCTCCGGGGTGCAGACCTCGCTCCAGGCGATGGCTGAGGGTGACCTGACCGTCGAGGCGACCGCCACCAGCGCGGACGAGATCGGCACCATGGCACAGGCGCTCACCACGGCCCAGCAGAACCTCCGCACGACCATCGGCGCGGTCGTCCAGGTGGCCCAGGCCACCTCGGCGGCAGCCGAGGAGCTCGCCGCGTCGACCCAGCAGATCGCTGCCGGGTCGCAGCAGTCGAGCGCCCAGGCAGGGGTCGTCGCCGCGGCGGCAGAGCAGGTCTCGCGCAGCGTCCAGACGGTCGCTGCCGGCACCGAGCAGATGGGCGCGAGCATCCGGGAGATCGCCCAGAACTCCTCCGAGGCCGCCAAGGTGGCAGGCCAGGCGACCGCGACCGCGAGGTCGACCAACGAGCAGGTGCTGCGCCTCGGCGCCTCCAGCCAGGAGATCAGCACGGTGGTCAAGGTCATCACCAGCATCGCGGAGCAGACCAACCTGCTCGCGCTCAACGCGACCATCGAGGCGGCACGGGCCGGTGAGGCCGGCAAGGGATTCGCGGTGGTCGCGTCCGAGGTCAAGGAGCTCGCGCAGGAGACCGCGCGCGCCACGGAGGACATCGCGCGCCGCGTGGAGAGCATCCAGCAGGACACCACGGGGGCCGTCACGGCCATCGGTGAGATCTCCGAGATCGTCACGACCATCAACGACTACCAGATGACCATCTCGTCGGCCGTCGAGGAGCAGACCGCGACCACCAACGAGATGTCGCGCTCGGTGTCCGAGGCAGCCACCGGGTCCGGTGACATCGCGCAGAACATCACCAGCGTCGCGGCCGAGGCGGCCAGCAGCGCCGACGTCCTCGCGCAGATGGGCGAGGCCGTGGCAGAGGTCGCGCGCATGGCCGAGGACATGCGCGGCCAGGTCGGGCGGTTCACGTACTGACGCAGCCGGTGTCCTGACCCCGGCGCCCTCCTGACGCCGAGGACCTCCTGACGCTGAGGGCCTTCTGACGACAGGGGCCGCGCGCTCCCGGTGCGCCCGTGGTGGGTGCACCGGGAGCGCGTGCCGGTCAGTCGACGGTGACCGCCTCGAGGACGGGGAGCCGAGCCGCGCGCACCGCCGGCCACACGGCCGCGAGCATCCCGACGACCACGGAGATGGCGAGCATCACGCCGAGACCGCCCCACGGGACCACGAGGTCCGTGAGCCCGGCGCTCTGGAACACCGTCGGCATGCCAGCCGCGAGCCCCACGCCGACCGCCAGCCCGAGGACGGTCCCGAACACCGCGGTGAGCACCGACTCGACGGTGATGGTCGCCGCGAGCTGGGCGCGCCCGAGCCCGACGGCCCGCATGAGCCCGATCTCCCGGGTCCGCTCGATCACCGAGAGCGCGAGCGTGTTGACGATGCCGAGGATCGCGATGACGATCGACAGCCCGAGGAGGGCGTAGAGGATCGTCAAGACCTGGTTCACCTGGTCCGCGAGGGAGGACACGAACTCCTCGTCGTCCATGACCGAGACGATCATGTACGGCTTCGCCGCGGCGGTCACCGCCGTGTCGAGGTCCGCCTGCGCCACCCCGTCGGCTGCCTGGACCAGCAGCATGGTGACCATGTCGGCCGGTGCCGCGGACAGCTGGTCGAACACCGACGCGGGGACGACGAGCGGGACACCGAGCGCGGGGGAGTCGAAGACCGACCCGATGGTCACGTCGAGCTCACCGAGCTGCGTGCTGAGCGTGACCTGCTCACCGAGCACCCAGCCGTTCGAGACCATCGTCGAGCGCAGCACGCTCACCTGACCCTGGTCGAGGGTCGCCAGGTCTCCCTCGACCGCCTCGGTCTGCCAGCTCCGCCCGAAGACCCCGGGGTCGGTGCCGAGCGCGTAGAGCCTGGTGGCCTCCGCGCCGCTGCTGTCGGTGACGAAGTACTGGTCGAGGGTCATGGAGTCGGCGGCCCCGACCTCGGGCAGCGCGTCGATGTCGGCGACGGCGCCGGCCGGCAGGGTGCCGGTCGCCGACTGGACGATGAGGTCGGCGCGGGACTCGGTCTCGACGATGCCGCTCACCGAGGCCTGCGCGGAGGCCGCGAGCACCGAGGCGGCGCCGACGAGCGACATGCCGATCATGAGGGCGCTGGCTGTGCTCGCGGTGCGTCGGGGGTTGCGGGTGACGTTCCCCGACGCGAGCCTCCCGAGCGGCTTGACCAGCCACACGAAGGGCAGCGCCATGACACGCAGCACCGGGGTGGCGATCGCGGGGGCGAGCAGCAGGGTGCCGACCACCACGGCGGCGGCGCCGACGCCCAGCAGGCTGCCGGTGCTCGCGGTGTCGTCGCGGGCCGCGGTCACCACGGCGGCCACGACGGCGCTCACCCCGGCTCCTGCGACGAGCAGCCCGGCGACCGTGCGCACGCGCAGCGACGCGCTCTGCGCCGGGGAGTCGTCGCGCATCGCCTCGACCGGGGCGACGAGCGCTGCCCGCCGCGCCGGCACCGCTGCGGAGACGACGCTGACCACGATCCCGAGCACGAGGGAGATCACGACCATGGACGCGCTCACCGGGACGCTGCCCGCGAGGTCCATGCCCATCGACTCGAAGACCACCTTGAGGGCCATGACGAGCCCGAGCCCGCCGGCGACACCGAGGGCGCCGCCGACGGCTCCCACGACGGCCGCCTGCACGAGGATCGACGCGAAGACCTGGAGCGGCGACGCACCCACGGCGCGCAGCAGCGCGAACTCCCGCTGCCGCTGGCGGACGGTCATCGCGAAGGTGTTGGAGATGATGAACCCGCCCACGAACAGCGAGATCCCGGCGAAGACGAGCAGGAAGGTCTCGACGAAGCCGAGCATCGTCGCGATGTCCTCCCGGGCCTCGGCCCGTGCGGTGTCACCGGTGATGACCTCGACCGGCGAGGACGCCGCTGAGGCAGCGGAGCCCTGGACGGCGTCGTCCACGCGGTCGGCGAGGGTCTGCTCGTCGACGCTGCCGTCCCCGAGGACCGAGATCGTCGACACGGTGCCGTCGGGCGAGAATGCCGCGGCGGCGGTGGGCTCGTCGAAGAACACGATGGTCGCGCCCGCCATCGAGGCACCCATGTCGACGACGCCCGTGAGCGTCGCCTCCGTGAGCTGGCCGCCGACCACGAGCGTCGTGGTGTCGCCGACCGCGAGCCCCGTCGTCTCGGCGGAACCGGCCTCGAGCATGAACTCGGCGGGACCGCTCGGGGCGACACCGGAGGAGATGGGCGTGGCGGGGTCGTCGGGGTACCAGGCGAGCCCGAAGGTCGGTGCGCCGGAGGTCGGCGGGACGGTGCCGTCGGCCCCGACGATGACGAGCGGCCCGGTGAGGTCGGCGAAGGCGTGGGCGACCCCGTCGACGCCCTCGACGGTCGTCACGAGGTCGGCGGGGATGGTGTTGCGGACCGCTCCGGCGGACGCGTTCTGCTGCACCAGGGTGGTCGCGTCGTCGGCGCCGCGCAGGTACACGTCGGAGGACGTCCCGGCGTCGACGATGCCGTCGAAGGTGGCAGAGAGCATCTCGCGCAGCGAGAAGGTGCCGGCCACGAAGGAGACCCCGAGGACGACGGCGAGGATGGAGAGACCGAGGCGCACGAGGTGCGCCCGGACGTTGCGCAGGGCGACGCGGAGCATCAGTCGCCCGCCGTCCCGCGCGAGAGCGAGCCGAGGACCTCGAGGACGGTGTCCGGGGTGGGCTCGGTGAGCTCGGCGACGATCTGGCCGTCGGCGAGGAACAGCACCCGGTGGGCGTTGCTCGCGGCGACGGGGTCGTGGGTGACCATGACGACCGACTGACCGAGGTCGTCGACCGAGGACCTCAGGAACGACAGCACCTCGCGCGAGGACGTGGAGTCGAGGTTCCCGGTCGGCTCGTCGGCGAACACCACGGACGGCTTGGACACGAGTGCACGGGCGCACGCCACGCGCTGCTGCTGACCGCCCGAGAGCTCGGACGGACGGTGCTTCAGGCGGTCTCCGAGGCCCACGGCCTCGACCACCTCGGCGAGGTACGCCCGGTCGACCGGTGTCCGGGCGATGTCGAGGGGCAGCGTGATGTTCTCCTCGGCCGTCAGGGTCGGCACGAGGTTGAAGGACTGGAAGATGAAGCCGAGCTGGGTGCGCCGCAACCGGGTGAGCTGGCGCTGGTTCATCGAGGAGACCGTGAGGCCGTCGACGACGACGGTGCCCGAGGTCGGGGTGTCGAGCCCCGCCATGCAGTGCATGAGCGTCGACTTGCCGGAGCCTGACGGCCCCATGATCGCGGTGAACTGCCCCCGGGCGAAGTCGACGTCGACGCCGTCGAGGGCGCGGACGACCGTCGAGCCCTTGCCGTAGGTCTTGGTGAGGCCGCGGGCCGACGCGATGGCGTCGGACGCGTCCGCCGCGCCCGCGGGCGGGACGGAGGCGGTGCTGGCGGTGGGTGACATGGCCGGGCTCTTCTCTGCTGGTGCGGACGGCGACGGCACGGTGCGCCTCGGCGCGGACCCGTGCTCCTGCGACCATCCTGGCGCGCGGCGGACCGCACCGGAATGGGGGACGCCCCTGACCCGACCCTGAGAGGGGGCTGGGAGCGCCCTGGGGTGACCCGCAGTCCTGTGACCTGCGACTACACGTCGAGGTCGGAGCTGAAGCGACGCTTCGCCCCGGGACCGAGGTCCCGAGGTCGGGTCACGACGCTGGTGGTCACCTCTCGGCCGAGCAGCGCACGCAGCGCAGCGTCGAGCGCCGACGCCCCGGACCAGCCACCGGTCGTGCTGGCCCACCCACCCGTCGGACCGGCCCCGCCGCCGGGAGCAGCAGACCCGCCGCCGGGACCAGCAGCCCCGCCACCCGGAGCAGCGTGCCTGCCACCTGCTGCCTCGTGCGGCCGTGCGGGCAGGGCGGCGAGCCGGACCGTGCCGTCGGCGTCCTGGTGCAGGTGCCACGCGGCGAGACCGTAGGCCTGGAGCAGCTGGGTGGTGTCGACCGACGGGACCCAGCGGCCGTCGGCGGTCTGAAACCGTACCGCCGCGCGTCCTTCGAGACCGAGCAGCACGGTCCGCCACCGGCCGTCCTCGCCGCGCTCGCGGACCAGTGCCGCGGTGTCGCCGGTGCGGTAGCGGAGCAGCGGCAGGTAGGGGTTGTCGTCCACGGTGACCACCACGTCGCCCCGCTCCCCGTCGGGGACGGGCGCCCCGTCGGTGTCGAGGACCTCGACGTGGAAGCGTCGCGGAAGAACGGTGTGGCGGGTGCTGCCGTCGGCTGCCCGTGCCCCGTCGAGGTCTGCGGCGACGAGCCCGGCCTCCCGGGTCCCGTAGACGTCGACGACGGGGACGCCCCACCGACCTTCGAGGCGTCGGCGTGCGCCCGGGGTCAGGTGCGCGGCGCCGGAGACCACGACGAGCGGGTGCAGGTCGACGTCGAGGTCGGCGAGGGCGAGGAGCGACAGGGGGTTGCCGCTGAGGACCTGGGCGTCGACGTCGGCGAGGAAGGCCTCGCGGTCCCCGGGGGAGCGCCAGCCGTCGGGGTGCACGTTGATCCGGGCCATCGGGGCGCCGCCCTTGGTGGTGAGGGCGGAGGCGTAGGTGAAGGCCGTCCGCTGGTCGACGACGTTGAGCAGGCACGCCCGTCCGGGCTCGGGCTCCCAGGTGACGCCGGCCTGCGCTGCGAGGGCGGTGAGGTAGACGACCTCGGCGGCGGTCGACAGCGGGTGCAGCGGTACGACGAGCGCGGCGCCGGTGCTGCCGGAGCTCGACCCCTCGAGGACTCTGTCGAGCGGGACGTCGACCGGGACGAAGGACGCGAGGTCGCGCAGCAGGTCCTCGCGTGACACGGGTGCGACGTCGTCCAGGGTGCGCGGTGCTCGTCCGTCCCGGCGCGCCTGGGCGCGGTAGCGGGGGACGGTGGTCGCGACCCGGTCGACCAGGGCGTCGACCCACGTGGGGCGTGCCCAGGTCTCCTCCTGCGGCTCCCACGTGCGGTCGATGGTCTCGTCGGCCCGGCGGGCGAGCAGCGGGACGTCGTCGGGGACGACGCGGTCGCCGCAGACGTGCACCCACTCGGGCGCGTGCGGGTGGTCACGGACGGTCTGCAGCCTGGCGAAGCCGTCGGCGTCGAGGAGCGGCCAGCGCTCGGCGTCGGTGAGCGCGACGGCGGCGAGCGCCTCGTACTCGGCGAGCGCGGCGTCGGGCACGCCGCGGGGCAGCGGCCGGGCGTCGGGAGAGCCAGAGCTGCCGTCGCCCGACGCGCTGGCAGCCCCGTCGACCTCAGACATGGCTCACCTGCGCTGCAGCCTCCTTGGCGCGGCGGGCGGCGAGGGCACGCTGGAGCTCTTCGGTGCGCTGGGCCTCCTCGGCGAGCTGGGCGAGCACGACTCGCTGGATGGCCGTGCTGACCGTCTGCCACCGCGCCTCGGCGTCGACGGCGGTCTCGTCACCCGGGTGCAGCCCGCAGGCCCGTAGGACCGCGCGGGCTGCCTCCTCGCGGGTGGCGGTGGTGCTGGGCCAGGTCTGCGGGTCGAGGACGGGGGCGAGGACGGTCGCGACCCGGGAGACGACGGTGAGGGCCCAGTCGGTGGCACGACGACCGTCGACGAGCACCTCGGCGAGCGCCGGGGTGACGCGCAGCGCCGGGTCGTCGAGGACCCAGGTGACCACGAGCGCGGCCCGGGCCCGCTGGTCTCCGGCGTCGCCGGGGGCGGAGAAGAAGGTGCGCAGCCAGGTGAGCTGCTCGTGGGACCGTCGCGCGGTCGGTGCGAGGTCGGCGACGGCGTCAGCGACGACGGCGGTCGGGTCGACGACGGCACGCCCCGGCTGCGGACGGAGGGCGTCGAGGGTCCCCGGCGCGGGGAGCCGGTCCGCAGGCGTGGTCGCGATGCGCTGCATGACCGTCGCGAGCGTCGGACCGGGCTGCAGCGGGCGGGTGGGGTCGACGAGTCCGTCGGGCGTGGTCATGCGTTCTGCCCCCAGAGGGTGCGGGCGAGGTCTCTCGCGAAGGGGACGACGTCGTCCCAGGACGTCACGGTGTACACCGCGTACCCCGGGGCCATGTCGACGTAGCGGTCGGGTGGTTCGGCGACGTTGAGCACCAGGGACCCGCCCCCGCCGGCGGCGCGCACCGCGCGGGCTGCCGACGTGGTGAGCGGGTCGAAGCCTTCCGGGAGGCGCCAGGAGTCGCTGAACATGCTCACGACCCCGCTGTCGGAGATCACGGCGATGTGCCGGCGACGGTGCTGCCCGGAGCCGGTGCCGGTGCCGGTGCCGGAGCTGTGGTCGGTGCCCGGTCCAGGTCGCCGTGCCGTCGGGTGACGCGCCTCGTGAGCACCGTCCCTCGCGCCCCGGCCACCCACGATCCCAGCACCGCCGAGGTGTGTCCTCTCGAGCAGCGGCACGGGGAACGACGTGCCGCCCCCGAAGTACGCGACCACGGCTGACATGACCGCGGTCGCGTCGCGCGTGAACCCGTCCGTCCCGGCGACCTGCTGCGGTCCGCTCCAGGTGGTGGCCTGGACGCGGGCGCCGCTGCGCAGGGCGGACAGCGCGAGCACGGCCCCGGCCAGGGCGATGGGTGCCGGCTGGTGGCGCGGGTCGGGCATGGAGCCGGAGGAGTCGAGGTAGAGGTCGAGGTCGACCGGCTGGTCCTCGGTCTCGGTCGACGTCGTGGTGTCGAGGTGCCGGCGCACCGTGGTCATCCCGGGGACGACGACGGGTGAGGCGAGCATCGTGGCGGTCCAGTCGACGTCGGCGAGGTCGTCGCCGGTCTCCCAGGGGTCGAGCCCGCCGAGCAGCGTCTCGGGCGCGGAGGGCTGGGTGGTGGTCGGGAAGGGGACGAGGTGGCGGGCGGCGTGCTCGCGGTACCAGGCGATCGCCGCGGCCTCCGGGGTGGTCGCGACCCCCAGCGACTGCAGCACGGCCGTGTAGTCGGCCGGTGTCAGGGTGCTCCCGCGGCTCTGCGTGGGGGACGGGTCGGGCAGGAGCCCGCCCTCGGGTGCGGTGTCGCTCTCCGCGCGGCCGAGGTCGCCGACGACGCTGCGGTCGAGCGCGGGGTGCACGGGCAGGCGCATCGCACCGCCGTCGGTCGCGAGCCCGGGCACGGGCGTGCCCGGGTGCTCGTGCTGGGCGCACCGCAGGTCCGCGACGGTCTGGCCGCCACCGGGGGCGGTGTCCTGGACGAGGAAGGGCCGCAGCACCATCGCGAAGCCGCCGACACCGTCGACGGGGTTCTCCGCGTAGGTGCGCACCAGCCGGGAGAGCAGCTGTGCCTCGGCGTCGTGCTGCGGTCCCGGACCGGTGAGCGTGCCGGCGGGCAGCGACCAGAGGATCTCGTCGGTGCGCAGCACGAGCCGCATGACGTCACCCTGCGGGGGCCCGAGCCGGCGCCACAGCGAGACCATGTCGATCCCGGCGCGGGTCTGCAGCCGGTCGTTGATGAGCATGTCCGACCACAGGTTGGTGACGAGGCCGACCCGGTCGTCGAGGTCGACCAGGCCGAGACGTGCCTGGACGGTCATCTTGCCGGCGGTGAGCATGTCGCCCGGGGCGTGCACGTGGTGCCCGATCTCGTGCGCGAGCACGGCGACGGCGTGGTCCTCGATGCCGAGGTCGAGCACCTGCTCGAGGTCGACCGTCACCTCGACGTCGCCGAGGCTGAACCACGCGAAGCTGGACGCGCCACTGACCGCGCCTGCTCCCAGCAGCCGCGGCGGGTGCAGGCGGGTGAACCGCCCCCATGCCCCGAGGGCCTCGGGCCACGCGGCGGACCATGCGGCACGCAGCGCGGCGAAGCGGGCGTCGTCGGGCGCTGCGGCGCGCTCGACGGGGCGTGGCAGCGCGGTCGGGGGTGTCTCCTCGGGGCCGTCAGCGGCCCTGCCCCGCCGTCTCACCACAGGTCCCTGCTGGCCAGGTCGAGCCGCACGAGCTCGAGGCGGTACGAGGTCTGCTGGGACACGAGGACCGTGAGCGTACCTCGGGCCGCTGCCAGCGGCCGGGACGGGCTGACGCCGGTCAGCCGGTCGTCGGAGCCGAGGTGCTGCGACACGGCGGCCAGGAGCTGGTGCGGCAGCGCGTCGGTGGCGACGGCAGCGCCGGACGCGTCGGGCCCGTCGGCGGCGTCAGCCGTGCCAGCCGTGCCCGCTGATCCTGACGTGCCGACCGCCCCGGGCGCCTCGTCTGCCCGGGCCACGTGGTCGCGCAGGACGGCGGTGCCGTGGACGTCGGCGACGACGACCCAGGGCTGGTCGTCGGCCCAGACCTGCCATGTCGGGGTGAGCGCCTGGTGCCGGCCGACCACGACGGGAACCCCGACCCAGGGGCCACCGCTGCCGCGGAACCCTCCGGCGCGTGCGAGCGGCCCAGAGGTCGGGGACCCCGGCCACCAGAAGGGGTCGACCGTGTTGCCCTCCAGCACCTGCCGGGGACCGGTGGCCACCTCGCCGTGGCCGGGCACCGTGGGTGCCGGAAGGTCGAGCAGCGCCTGGAGCGCTGCGTCGGGCAGCTGCTCGGCGGCATCGAGAGCCGCCTGCCGGACGCGCACGAACCCGGACCGCCACGCGGCGACTGCTGCGGCGCGCCGGAAGGACTCGTCGTCGGGCAGGTGCACGTCGGCAGCCGCCAGACGGCGACCCCAGGCACCGAGGTCCGCGCCGCGCACCGTCCGGGCCGCGCCCTGCACCACGACGTCGATCGTCGTCTCGGGGGAGCGGGACACGGCCCGTGCCACGAAGGGCACGACGCCGAGCATCGCCCACCGCTCGGCCGAGGACTCGTGCCACGCCCGCCGGGCCACGAGGCGGACGACCGCGTCGACGATCGGGAGCACCGCCCGGGCGAAGGCGCCCGGTTCGGCCATCGACCGGGCGAGGTGGTCGGCTGCCGGGGCCATCTCGACGAGCGCCGCACGGAGCGCGTCCACCGGCGCACCCGCCGAGCGGGCTGCCGCGACCCGCGAGTTGAGCACCTCGCGCTGGGCGACGAGCTGCTCCTGCCACGGCGAGGCGGGGGCCGACCCAGCCCCTGACTCTGCCTCTGCGGCAGGGGCCGATGCGGTCACGCTGGCTCCGCGGGTCACGTCCATCAGCGGTCCCAGCGCAGCCACGACAGGTAGTTCGTGTACCGCTGGTGGGCGTACTTGAGCACGAGGGCATCCTCGTACACGTGCCCGTGGAGCTTGCCCGAGCCCTCCCAGCCGGCGAGGATCTGCTCGATCCGCCGCATCCGGTCGAGCACCACGTCCTCGCCGAGGGAGTCGAGCCCGGCCTGGACCTCGTCGAGGACCTGCCCGACGGGGTCGTCCTGGTCGAGGCCGTAGGCGTCGTACTGGGCGCAGGCGTCGTCGAACATCGACCGGATCCACGAGACGCGGTCGGAGCGCAGCGGCTCGCGCTCGGCGTCGTCGAAGACGGTCGACTGCTGGTCGGGGACCAGCTTGTCGTGCAGCACGAAGGGCAGCACGGCGCGCAGGTCGTCGAGCCCGACGCTCGAGCGTCCTCGGAAGTACGCCATCGCCTTCGCGTAGGCCACGAGCGACTGGAGGGCGCGGACCGAGAGCCCGTTGAGCGTCTGGGCACCGATGTCGGAGAGCCTGTCGCGCCCGGTGTCCGACTGCGCCACCAGGTGCGGGTCGATGCCGGCCAGCCGCGCGGTGTCCTTGGTGCGGTACTCGAACTGCCACGCGGACCCCTCGAGCAGCTCGAGCTGGCTCGCGAAGAACTCCAGACGGCGCCGCACGGGCCGCTCGATCTGCACGGCGGTGACCTCGCGGTGCAGGCGCTCGTGCTGGGCGTCGTCGAAGACGATCGACTCGGGCACCGCGCGCTCCGGGTGGATGCCCTGCTCTGCCCGGGCCACGAGGTCGCCGAGGAACCTGTTGTTGAAGGGCAGGGCGTGCACCACGACGTCGATCCGGTCGCGCAGCGCCTCGACCACCTGGTACGTGCCGCCGCCCGCGTCGTCGTTGGCCGTGAGGTACCAGGCCGACTCGCCCGTCTCGTAGAACTGGTCGAACACCTCGACGTAGCCGTCCGCGAGCACGGTGAGCAGAGCGGACTGCGTGCGGGTCGGGATGCGGTTGTACTCGTCGACGATCTTGACGCGCATGCCCAGCCACGAGCGCCAGGCCACGTCCACGTCACCGAGGGAGTCGGCCTGCACGAGGTCCTTGGGCAGCGGCGTGCCGAACATGTCCGAGACCGTCAGCTGCGGGTGGCCGTGCTGCATCGCGCGCCGGACGTCCTTGATCGGGTACCCGGCGAGGACGCCCATGAGCACGGCGCTCGCGGTCTTGCCGCGACCGGGCCCGCCGATGAGCAGGCACCGGCCGCGCACCGCGAAGGTGAGGAGCGGCAGCAGGACGAAGCTCGAGTACGACTGGTCTGAGGGCAGCGTCAGCAGCGCCTTGGAGTCACCGAGCCGGAAGCTCGTCTCCGGGGTGCCCGGCCCTGCGGAGAACTCGACGTCGTAGTGCGGGGAGATGATCGCGTGGTTGACCACCCAGAAGTACGCCTGCCGCAGCTTCTCGGCCAGGTCGACCTGCTCGGCCGCGGCTGCCGCGGTCCCGGAGCCGAAGAGGTCGGCGACGTCGAGGTCGTACGCCCCGGTGCCCCCGGACGCTGCGGCGCCTTCAGGAGCAGGACGCGTGGGCGCGTCGGAGACGTGGCCGAGGGGCGCGGCCCCGTGGTCGGCCGGCGGTGTGCTCGGGTGCTGGGTCACAGCGCCGAGTCTGCCACGGGGCGCCCCGGTGGTCCCGGCGACACCGGTGGCTGGGGACGGGACGAGGCGTCCCCCACCTGGGGACGAGCGCTGCCGCGCGGCACCCGGGACGAGACGCCCGCCGCGCTAGCATTCGGGTCTCACCCCGCCTCGAGAACCTGCCGCTCTCCGGCAGCGGAGCCCTGCAGGAGACCGCATGACCAGCACACCGCGACGGGCTGTCCCGCCCGCCGTCGTCAAGGCCGCCGTCCGGCTGCTCGTCTGGGCTGCGGTCGTGGCGCTCGCCTGGTACCTCGTGCGGGCGCTGCGCCGGGTCGACTGGCCTGCCGTCGGTGACGCGATCTCCCACCTGGCCTGGTGGCAGGTGGCCGTGCTGCTCCTGCTGGTGGTCGCACGAGCCTCGCTGTCGTCGACCCCGCTCGCGCTGTTCACCGAGGGGCTGGGTCTGCGCCGCGCGATCGGCAACGACCTCGTCGGGAACCTCGCCGCGACCGTCACCCCCGCGCCAGCCGACATCGTCGCGCGCGCTGCGATGTTCCGTGCCTGGGGCGTCGACGTCGGGCAGGGCATGGCGGGTCTCGTGCTCAACTCGATCCTCTACTACGTGGTGCGCCTCGCGGCCCCGGTCGCCGGAGCGGTCCTCATGCTCTGGACGGTCGGTGAGGAGGGCGCCGTCGGCTGGGCTGCGGTGCTCAGCGGGCTCGCGAGCGCCGCGATCGTCGCGGTGCTCGTCGTCGGCTCGCGGAGCGCGACCTCCGCCGGTGCCGTGGGCCGGGTGCTCGGCCGCGTCGCGCACCGCGTCCGGCGCACGCTCCCCGGCCCGGAGCAGATGGAGAAGACCGTCGTCGAGTTCCACGCCCGCGTCGCCGCGCGGTGGCTGCGCCACTGGCCGGCTGCCCTGCTGAGCCTGACCGGGATGGTCGTGGTCGAGTCCACGATCCTCGTCCTCGCCCTGCGGTTCGTCGGGGTCCCGCCCTCGCAGGCGCCGACCCTCGTGGTGGTCGCGTGCTTCCTCAGCGTCTACCTGCTGATGGCGACGCCGTTCCTCGGCCTCGGGGTGCTCGACGCCGCGGTGGTCGCCCTGGTCAGCATGCACACCCCGGCGCAGGCCTCCGACCTGGTGGCCGGCCTGGTGGTGTGGCGGGTCGCCGTCCAGCTCGTGCCGCTGGCCGCGGGCGTCGTGCCGCTCCTGTCGGTCCGCAGGTCACGCCCGACGGCCTGAGCCACGCGGCGGGGTGAGTCAGGCCCGACGGCCTGAGTCAGGCCCGACGGCCTGCCCCAGGGTTCGTCTCGACGGTCCGACCCGGGTCGGGCAGCGGTGCCCCGACGTCCTGGCCGCGCTGCTCCATCGGGTCGGCGACCCACCGCGGCGTGGCCACCAGGGCGTCGACCAGGCGCACCGCCTCTGCGAGGCGCTCCTCCCGCGTGCCCCGCAGCTCGACCCAGGGAGCGCCCGCGTCCGCCTGGGCCGCGAGGACCTCCCGGAACCGCTGCTGCATCCCGTGCCGCACGTGCTCCCCGTCGCGCAGGCCGTCCTGCACGAAGGGGATCTCGTCGCCGGTGAGCAGGTACAGGTCGGGCACGCGGGACGCGGCGAAGGCCTCGACGGACGGCGAGCGCGACCCGGTGTATCGCTCGTGCCACAGCGTCGTCGCGAAGGGGTCGGTGTCGCACACCAGGAGGGGGAGCGGCGTGCCCCGCGCGGCGTCGTCCTCGACGCGTGCCTGCTCGCGCGCCACGAGGTCGAACTCGGCCGTGTGCCACGGCGCCTCGAGACCTCCGGGGCGCACCTCGGACCACTCCCGGCCGAACTCGGGGACGGCGGGCAGCCCGTAGTGCGCCTGCAGGGCCTCGGCCAGGGTCGTGGTCCCGGTGGACTCCGCGCCGAGGACCACGACGCGCCGGACGAACCACGACCGCACCGCGCCCGGCAGCGCCCACCAGTGAGCGCCCGGGTCGGACCGCACGGCGGTGCCGCTCACGCTCACCGCAGCCCGTCCCGGGTCGACCTGCACCCAGGCGGCGTCGAAGCGCCGCGCCATCTCGGCGCCGTACACGTCCGAGGTGAAGACCGCGTCGACCGTCGCCTCGACCTCGCACCCGGGGACGCAGCTGTCGTCGAGGAGGTCCTTCATCACCGACACGTGCGCGTCCCAGGCGTCGTCCGACTCGTAGTCGACCGGGGCGTCGTCGAACCCGGTGACCACGTGCGCGCCGGGGAGCTCGTCAGAGATCCACCGGGCGCGGAGCTCGGCCGGGATCGACTCCTGCGAGGACCACAAGACCTGGACCGTCACGTGGTCGCACCGCTCGAGCGCGGTCCGCACCAGGTTCAGGTGCCCCGCGTGCACCGGGTAGAACTTCCCGATGACCAGCCCGTGCCGGAACCGTTCGTGCGCCGGTCCTCCGCCCCGACCGGCAGACCCACCCAGCCCTGCACCGCTCACAGCTCCCCCCGCCCCTCGTCCCGAGCCCCTCCCCATGCCCGAGGCGCGTCGGCAAGCACGCCCGCGGTGGGCTCTGCGGACGCGCCACGGGCATGAGAGAGAGGGGCGGAGAGGGCGGCGCGCCAGTCGCGCAGGCCCATGAGGCACAGCGCGATGAAGCCGGTGTAGAGCACCGCAGTCAAGTACAGGCCGGTGGACAGGTACAACCACACGAAGATCACGTCCGCGACGATCCACACCAGCCAGTTGCCGATCCACTTGCGGCCCAGCATCAGCTGCGCGACGAGGCTCAAGGACGTGGTCACCGCGTCGAGCACCGGCGCGGTCGAGTCCATCCAGGTGCTGAGCACCCACGCGAGCAGCGCGACCAGTCCGGCCACGGTCACGACGGCCGCAGGCCACACCCACCGTGGCGTCCGGTGCACCGTGAGCGCGCCGCCACCCGTGCCGCCGCGCAGCCACCAGTACCAGCCCAGCCCGCCGAGCACGAGGTACACGACCTGCAGCGCCGCCCCCGCGTACAGGCCGGTCGAGGCGAAGAGCACCACGTACACCCCGTTGTTGACGATCCCCACGGGGAAGGTCCAGACGTTCTGGCGCACGGCCAGGAACACGCACACGGCACCGGTGACGAACCCGATGATCTCCTCTGCTGACATGACGCCAAGATTCGCACACGCGACCCGCGAGGTCGCACCCACGCCCACGAGGTCGCACCCCTGCCTACGAGGTCGCACCGGTGCTGACGACACGCCGACCCTGGGACCAGCCCTGGCGTGTCTGTGCGACCTCGAGGCACCGCGTGCGACCTGGGCAGGAGGACGTGTCGTCCGGGGAACGGTCGTCTCGCGGCGTCCACGCCGGGCAGTGGAAGAATGTGCCCGTGGCTACCCCGGTAGAGGTTGAGATCAACGGTCCCGACGGCGCACCGCGCTCGGTGCGGTCCGCCGACGCGCACGCGGCCCTCGTCGCGTCGCTGCGCGCGGCCGTCGACGGCGAGGTCTCCGACACCACGCTGCGCCGCGCCGAGTACTCCTCGGACGCCTCCAACTACCGCGTCGTGCCGCAGGTCGTCGTCATCCCCAAGGACGTCGACGACGCGCTCGCGGCCATCACCGTGACCCGCGAGGCGGGCGTGCCGCTGACCACCCGCGGTGCGGGCACGTCGTGCGCCGGGAACTCGGTGGGCCCGGGCGTCGTCATCGACTTCTCACGGCACGTGAACACCATCCACCACCTCGACGTCGAGAACCGCACCGCGCGCATCGACCCCGGTGTGGTCATGTCATCCCTGCAGAAGGTCGCGGCCCCGCACGGCCTGCGGTTCGGCCCGGACCCGTCGACGCAGAACCGCGCGACGCTCGGCGGGATGATCGGCAACAACGCCTGCGGCCCGCACGCCGTCGCCTACGGGCGCACGGCCGACAACGTCGTCGAGCTCGACGTGGTCGACGGCCGCGGCCGCCGGTTCACCGCGGGCGCCGACGGCCAGGGCGTCGACCGGGTCCCCGGTCTCGGCGAGCTCGTGACCGCCAACATGGCGCTGCTGCGCACCGAGCTCGGCCGCTTCGGCCGCCAGGTGTCCGGCTACTCCCTCGAGCACCTGCTCCCCGAGAACGGCACGAACCTCGCCAAGGCGCTCGTCGGCACCGAGGGCACCGTCATGTCGATCCTCGGCGCGACCGTGAACCTCGTGCCGATCGCCGGCGCCCCGACCCTCGTGGTCCTCGGGTACCCCGACATGCCGAGCGCCGCCGACGCCGTGCCCGCGCTGCTGGCCCACTCGCCCCTCGCTGTCGAGGGCCTCGACGCCCGTCTCGTCGACGTGGTCCGCCGCGCCAAGGGCGCCGGCTCCGTGCCGGCCCTGCCCCCGGGCGGCGGCTGGCTCATGGTCGAGGTCGGCGGCACGACGGCCCAGGAGGCCCTCGCCAACGCCGAGGCGATCGTCCGCGACTCCGGGACGTCGGCGACCCGCATCCTCCCCGCGGGCCCCGAGGCGACCGCCATGTGGCAGATCCGCGCCGACGGCGCCGGGCTCGCCGGCCGGACGCCCTCGGGCGCGCAGGCCTGGCCGGGCTGGGAGGACTCCGCGGTCCCGCCCGCGAACCTCGGCGCGTACCTGCGCGACCTCGACGCCCTCATGGCGCAGTACGGCGTCGACGGCCTGCCGTACGGGCACTTCGGCGACGGCTGCGTGCACCTGCGCATCGACATCCCGCTCGAGGCGTCGGGCGACGTCCTGCGGTCGTTCATGACCGACGCGGCCGCGCTCGTCGGCACCTACGGCGGGTCGCTGTCCGGCGAGCACGGCGACGGCCGCGCCCGGTCCGAGCTCCTGCCCTCGATGTACTCGGCCGAGGCCATCAGCGTGTTCGAGCAGTTCAAGGCGCTCTTCGACCCCCACGACCTCCTCAACCCCGGCGTGCTCGTGCGCCCGGACGCCGTCGACGCGCACCTGCGCCGCCCGGCGGCCAAGCCCGTCGCGCTCTCGGGCGGCTTCGGCTTCGGTCACGACGGTGGCGACTTCACCACCTCGGTGCACCGCTGCGTCGGCGTCGGCAAGTGCCGCGCCGACTCGACGCCCGCGGGCGGGTTCATGTGCCCGTCGTACCTGGCGACCAAGGACGAGAAGGACTCGACGCGCGGCCGTGCCCGCGTGCTCCAGGAAATGGCCAACGGCACGCTCGTCACGGGCGGGTGGCGCTCGCCCGAGGTGCACGAGGCCCTCGACCTCTGCCTGTCCTGCAAGGCGTGCTCGAGCGACTGCCCGGCGGGCGTCGACATGGCGCAGTACAAGTCGCAGGTGCTCCACGAGTCGTACAAGGGCCGGCTGCGACCGATCAACCACTACGCGCTCGGCTGGCTGCCCCGCTGGGCGCGCCTCGCCAGCTACCTGCCGCGCCTCGTCAACGGCCTGCTGAGCATCAAGCCCCTGGCCAAGACCGCACTCACCCTCGGCGGAATGGACAGCCGACGCTCCATCCCGTCCTTCGCCGACGTCCCCTTCCGCACGTGGTGGAAGCGCCAGGGCGCCGCCCTCGCGGCCGGGTCGCGCACCGGGTCTACGGGTGCGGCACCCCGCAAGCCGAAGGTGGTCCTGTGGACCGACTCCTTCAGCGACTCTCTCGCACCGTCGGTTCCCGAGGCTGCTGTCAAGGTGCTGCTCGCCGCCGGGTACGACGTGGTGGTCCCCGAGGGCGAGGCCTGCTGCGGCCTCACCTGGATCAGCACCGGTCAGCTCGACGGGGCGAAGAAGAAGCTGTCGACGCTCCTCGACACCCTCGGCCCCTTCGCCGTGAACGGCGTCCCCATCGTCGGGCTCGAGCCGTCGTGCACCGCGGTGCTGCGCTCGGACCTGCTCGACCTGTTCCCCGACGACCCGCGTGCGCACGCCGTGTCGACGGCCACGCACACCCTCGCCGAGCTGCTCACCGACCCCGAGACCAAGCCCGGCCCGGACTCGGGCTGGACCATGCCCGACCTCTCGGACGTCACCGCGGTCGTGCAGCCGCACTGCCACCAGTACTCCGTCATGGGCTACACGACCGACGAGGCGCTGCTGGTGGGCGCGGGCGCGAAGATCCGCACGCTCGCGGGCTGCTGCGGGCTCGCGGGCAACTTCGGCATGGAGAAGGGCCACTACGACGTGTCGGTCGCGGTCGCCGAGAATGCGCTCCTGCCCGCCCTGAGAGAGGCTGGGGAGGGCGACGTCTTCCTCGCCGACGGATTCTCCTGCCGCACCCAGGCCGACGACCTCGCCGGGGTGAAGGGCACAGCGCTCGCCGAGCTGCTGGCTGCCAGGCTCTGAGCACCGGACCGAGGGGACGTCGCACGACGGTCGTCACCACGACCTGACGGACCACCGGAGAGGAACCACCATGACCCGCATCGTCATCGTCGGAGGGCACGGCAAGATCGCGCTCAAGCTGGCCACGCTGCTCACGGGCGCCGGCCACGAGGTCACCTCGCTCGTGCGCAACCCCGACCACCGCGACGACGTCACCGCCACGGGCGCCGCGCCCGTCGTCGCCGACGTCGAGAAGCTCAGCACCTCGTCCATCGGCGACGTGATCGCCGGCCACGACGTCGTCGTGTGGTCCGCGGGGGCAGGTGGCGGCTCGCCCGAGCGCACCTACGCCGTCGACCGCGACGCCGCGATCCGCTCGATCGACGCCGCCGAGGCGGCAGGGGTCCCGCGCTACGTCATGGTGTCCTACATGGGCGCCAAGACCGACCACGGCGTCCCCGAGGACAACTCGTTCTTCGCCTACGCCGAGTCCAAGGCCGCAGCCGACGAGCACCTGCGCCAGTCTGGCCTCGGCTGGACCATCCTCGGCCCGAGCTCCCTCACCGACGACCCGGGCACCGGCTCCATCGAGGTCGGCGACGACCTCGAGAGCGGCTCCGTCCCGCGCGACGACGTCGCCGCCGTCGCGGCCGCCGTCATCGCCTCGACCGCGAGCGTCAACCGCACCATCCAGTTCAACTCGGGGCCGACCCCGATCAGCGACCTCTTCGACTGACGGCGGGCCTCCACCAGGTGGCTCCTCTGTCGCCGGGCGCGGCGCGGTGGCACGATGGGCAGATGCTCTTCGCCTTCTCCGTCGCCCCGCTCGGTGCAGGGGAGTCCGTCACGGACTCCGTCGCCGAGGCCGTCCGCATCGTCCGTGAGTCCGGTCTGCCGAACCGCACCGACGCCATGTTCACCACGATCGAGGGTGAGTGGGACGAGTGCATGGACGTCATCAAGCGTGCCACCGAGGCGGTCGGCGCCGGCGGGCACCGCGTCTCGCTGGTGGTGAAGGCCGACATCCGCCCGGGCCGCACGGGCGAGCTCGACGGGAAGGTCGAGCGGGTCGAGGCCGCGCTCGCCGCCGACGAGGCGGAGCTCGGGCACTCCTGACCCCTTGGCACCACCACGCTCGTGGCCCACGGCTGCGCTCTCGGCCCGCGCGCCTGACCTGCACGCACACCAGGCGCGCAGTGGTTGACGGCGCCCGTGGAGGGTCGGGGGAGAACCCCGTCGGACCCTGGTCCCGCGGGTGCCCGCTCGCTAGTCTGGGCCGATGCCCCTGTTCGAGCTCGAGGGCGGGCAGCGCGCCGAGCCCGTGGCGACGATGCGCCCTGACGACGCGTCCTTCGGCGACGTGCTCTCCGTCGTGCTCGACCACCTCCCGACGCTCCTCGGGGAGCGGCTCTTCATGACGCTCCCGGGGACCTCGGTCCCCGACGCGCTCTCCCGGGGTGAGGCGACGGTCTTCGCGATCGACGCGGCGGGCGACCCCGTGGTGGTCCAGGCGGTCCCGCTGCTCGCGGGGGCCCAGCTGCTCGTCGCCCTGAGCGGCGCCGGACGGGCGTCCGGGACCACGCGGGGCACCCTCGCCGCCGCCTACGGGCCGGGCCCGGACCACTTCCACCACGACCTCGCGGCGTTCTTCGACCGTGACGGCGTGCCGCGTGCGACGGGCACCGGGCGCAGCGCGCGGCTGGTCCTGGTGTGCGCGGAGATCGCCGACGACGCGGTCGACGCGGTCTCCTTCGTGTCGGCCGACGCCGCGCGCGTGCAGGTCCTCACGGTCGGGACCGTCGAGGGACCGTCCGGGCGGGCGCTGCTCGACGTGTCGGTGCTCCGCCCCGGCGAGGTCGCCGCTCGCCGCACGGTGTCGATCGACCTGGACGGGGCCACGACCGGCCGTCCGGCGCCGCGGGCTGCCGTGCGGCCGGCCGCTGCCTCCACCTCCGGGTCCCTGCCGGCCTTCGGGCGGGCAGACCCGCCGGGGACGGTGCGACGACCGCCTCCTCGCCCGCAGCCTGCCCCGGCGCCGCCGACCTCGCGTCCCGCCGTCACAGCCGCCGTCGCTCCAGGCGTCGTCGACGACGTCTACGTCCCGGTGTTCCTCGACCTCCCCGAGGCGCTCGGCGCGCTCCCAGAACGTCCCGGTGACCTCCCGCAGCTCCCCGACCTCGGCACGGTGCGGGTGCCCCGCGGGGTGGACCTCTCGCTCCCCGCCCCTGCGCTGGCGCCGATCCCGTCACGCGCCGGTGGTTCCACCCTCGTCGCGGACCCCCAGGCCCCGGTCGTGGCACCGACGGTCCGCGCCGCTCCCGCTCCCACCCCCGCGCCCAGCACCGTTCCGTCCGCCAGCACCGTCCCGTCCGCAACCTCCGCCTCGTCTCCCGGCCCCGCGCACGTGCGTCTCGGCCTCCTCGCGCAGACGCTCACCGCTCCCGTCGACCTCGTCTGGGTGCGGCACCGACGGGGTGAGCGCTTCGCGGTGGTGCTCGGCCTCGACGGCCTGCTGAGCGCACCGGACGGCGTGCGCTTCACCGACCCGGACGACGCGGCACGGACGCTCTCGGGTGCCGAGAGCTGCAACGGCTGGCGGATGTGGCGCGCCGGAGAGCACGGCCCCAGCCTCGACGAGCTCGCCCCGCAGGCCTGAACCATCCGGTGTCGTCAGCCACGACGGCGACCACAGCGTCGCAGGGTCGAGAGGTCGCGCGCAGGTGCTCGCCCGGCCCCGCCCAGCGCTCAGCGGCTCGACCACCCGTAGGCGCTCGACCACCGCTGGATCTGCGCGTAGTACTCGGCGCGCACGGCGGGCACCGACAGCGCGAGGTCGTGCACCCCGCCCTCGATCCGCGCGACCGAGACGGTCGGCCCCAGCTGGACTGCGCGTCGGACGATGAGCTCGACGTCGAGCACGGAGTCGCTCGACCGCATGTCCTCGGACCAGCGCGGGGAGATCACGGTCTTGGACGACGCGAGCAGGAGGATGGGCTGGGCGACCTTGAGACCGCGGGCCACCTCGGCGTGCCCGGCGATGATGGCGCGGAGCCATCCGGCGCGCACGGCGAACGACGGCGTCGGGCGCCACCGCTCGTCGAACTCCCACTCGCCGCCGTCCTTGCGCCGGATGGTCCGTGCGTAGTTCCCCGTGTCGATGTTGGGCAGCGGTGCCTTGGCCTGGAACCGGGCCAGCTGCGTGATCGCGGGCGTCGAGACGGTGCGCACCACGGACGATCCCTGCAGCTCGAGCCACGGGCTGTTGAGGACGAGGCCCGAGGTCTGCCCGGGATGGCGGTCGGCCCACAGCACCGCGGTGAGCCCGCCGGTCGAGTGGGCGTGCAGCATGACGGCGGTGTGCTGACCGAGGTCGGCGCGCACCGCCTCGAGCGCCGCCGCGATGTCCTCGTCGTAGGTGCGCAGCGTGGTGGTGTACCCCGGGGTCTGGCCCGGGCGCAGGCTGCGCCCGTACTTGCGCAGGTCGAGGGCGTAGAAGGCCACCCCCTGCCGGTGCCAGAACTCTGCGGTGTCGGTGTGGAAGAAGTAGTCGGACCAACCGTGGAGGTACAGCACCGCGCGCGCCGAGCGCACCGCGCCGGGCGGTCGGTAGCGGACGAGGGACGCGACGACGTCGCCCTCGTCGTCAGGGGTCAGCTCGAGCGTCCGCACCTCGTACGGCGCCCCGAGCACGTCCTCGTCCCACCCGTCGCCCCGCTCCCGCCCGGTCGCCAGGCGGGTGTGGGTCGCGAGCTCGTGCGCCACGACGTCCGAGATGTGCGCGTCGAGGGCGGGCACCACCCCGGGCGGGGTCTCGGCCCGCGACAGGAAGCGCGGCAGGGGCACGCGTTCGGTCATGGCACCAGGACCACCTTGCCGACGTGCTCGCCCCCGGCGAGGCGGGCGACCGCGTCGCGGGCCTGCGCGAGCGGGTACCGGCTGTCGACGGTCGGCCGCAGCCCGGCGCGCACCATGAAGGACAGCAGGTCGGACAGCTCGTCGCGGGTGCCCATGGTCACGCCGCGCACCGTGATCTCCTGGAAGAAGATGCGGGTGAGCTCGGCCGCGGTGGGGTCGCCGGAGGTCGCGCCGGCGACCACGACGGTCCCGCCCGGGCGCACCGAGCGGATCGAGTGCGACCAGGTCGCGGCGCCGACCGACTCGACCACCGCGTCGACGCGGTGCGGGAGGCGTGCGCCGCTCTCGAGGGCGTGGGTGGCCCCGAGCGCGGTCGCGGCGGCGCGCTTCTCGGCGGACCGGCTGGTGACGAAGACCTCGATGCCCGCCGCGGCGGCGAGCGTGACCGCAGCCGTCGACAGGCCACCTCCGGCGCCCTGGACGAGCACGCTCTGGCCCGGGGTCAGGCCTGCCGACCGGAACAGCATGCGATAGGCGGTGAGCCACGCCGTCGGGACGCACGCGGCCTCCTCGAAGGACAGACCGTCGGGCAGCGGGACGAGGTTGTGCGTGGGGACGCTCACCTGCTCGGCGAGGGTCCCGGGGTACTTCTCCGACAGCAGGGTGCGCGTCTCGTCGGGGCCCACGCCGTGCCCGTCGGCGCCGACGACGGCGTGCACCACCACGGGGCGGCCGTCCGGGGTGGTCCCGGCGGCGTCGGTGCCGAGGATCATCGGGAGCTGCTCCTCGCGCAGGCCCACGCCGCGCAGCGACCACAGGTCGTGGTGGTTGAGGCTCGCCGCACGCACGTCGACGGTGGTCCACGCCTCGCGCTCGGCCGGCTCGGGGCGTTCACCGACCTCGAGCGCGTCGACGGGGGAGTCGGGCGAGAACCGGGCGACCGTGGCTGCGAGCATGGAGCCAACCTATCCATACCGTCGGGCCCCCGCAGGGGCGATGGTCCTGCCGCGGCGTCCGGCCGCACCAGGACGGGCGGTCACAGGACCGGCAGGACGCGGCCGAGGTCGGGCACGCCGGTCGCGGTCTCCTGGGTGGTCACGGCGCGGGCGAGCGCGTCGACGTCGTAGCGCTCGCGCCCGGTGGCCAGCCGGATCCACAGCCGCGCGTCGGTCACCTCGAGGGGACCGCCGACGCGCGTGGTGACGATCCGCAGGAGCTCGTCGGCGACGATGCCCTGCGCGGTGCGGTCCACCGGGGAGGCCGCACCCGTGGAGTCGACCGTCCCGGCGAGGGACGTGGCGAGGTCGTCGGCGTGCACCACGAGCTCGACCAGCCGCGAGGCGGCCATGTCGCGCAGGGTGATCGGCGCCCGCCGACCCTGCACCACGAGACGACCGTCGGGACCGAGCTCGTCGAGGCGGGCGAGGGCCGCGCGGGCGAGGGAGTCGACCTGCGCGAGGGGCGCGTGCGCGATCTCGCGGGCGAGCTCGCGCGTCACGGTCGCCACGTGCTCGGCCCGGTCGGGGTAGGTGCCCAGGTACTCCGCGAGCGTCAGCGGCACCGTGCCGGGTGGTGCGGGGACGCAGACGGTCAGCGCCTCCATGGCTCGCCCGAGGTGCGCGACGAGCTCGCCGGTGGTCCAGCCGTCGAGCGCCGACGGGCGGTCCCGGGTGCCGAGGAGGTCGTCGCCGAGGGGCGCGGCCCACGTGCGCAGACGGGCCCACTGCGCGGCCAGCGCGGTCGAGATCTCGGCGAGGTCAGCGGTCATGAGGCCATCCTGCCGGACGCGCGACCCGCTGCCCAGGGGAGCGCGTGGTCCGGGACCGTGCTCGTCGCTGCCTGCTGCCGCCCTGTGGCTGACCTGGCGCTCGTCCCGGTGCTCCTGGTGCTCCCGGTGCCGCCGCGTGTCCCTCACCGCACCCACCCCGCACGACCACCCCCGCGTCGTAAGGTGTCGCCATGCCCCGTACCCGACGCAACCCCGCCCGCTCTGCGGCCGCCGGGGTCCTCGTGCTCGTCGTCGCGCTCCTCCTGCCGACCGCGCTCGCCGCCCGGTGGGTCCACGACACCGTCGGGGACACCGACGGCTACGTGGCCGTCGCCGAGGAGGTCGCAGCCGACCCGGACGTCCAGGCGTCGCTCGTGGAGCAGCTGACGACGCGCGTCGTGGCGCAGGTCCCGACCACCGGGATCGCGGCGGTCGACGACGGGGTGCAGGGGGTCGTCGAGCAGACGGTCGGCGACGTCGTCCGCAGCGACACCTTCGCGACCGTGTGGGCGGAGGCCAACCGGGTCGCGCACGCGACCGTCCTCGGCCTGCTCACCGGCGACTCGACGCGGGTCCAGCTCGACGACCAGGGCCAGGTGGTGCTCGACCTCAGCGGCGTCGCGGACGCGGTGTCCGCGCGGCTCGTCGAGTCCGGGCTGCTGACCGCCGAGCAGGTCCCCACCTTCGACACGAGCGTCCCGCTCTTCGAGTCCAGCGCCCTCGACGACGCGCGCACGGGCTACGAGGTCGTGTCCTTCGTGTCGACCTGGGCGCCGTGGGCCGCGGCCCTCGTCCTGGTCCTCGCGCTGGCCCTGGCGTACTCGCGCGGCCTCGTGCTGCTCTGGACGGGGCTGCTGTCGGCGGCGGCGACCGGCCTCGTCATGCTCGGCGTGGGGGTCGTGGCCGAGCGGGCCACCCTCGAGCTGACCAGCCCGACGCTGTCCCCGGCGCTCGTCGGCTCGGTCGCCGACGTGTTCGCGGCGTCGGCCCAGACGTTCCTGCGCGACGGGCTGGTGATCAGCGGCGTGCTCGTGGTGCTCGGGGTCGTGGTGCTCCTGGTCGAGCGGGCCGTCCGCAGGCGCTGAGTCAGCGCCCGACCCGAGAGCAACCCGCTCGGCAGGACCTGACCGGGGGGCCTGCGTCAGCGGTGCCCTGTCGGACCTCGTTCAGCGGTGGTGCCGCGCCCCTGCGAGGAACTCCCCGACGATCGGCCCCAGCTGGTCGAACTCGATGAGGAACCCGTCGTGCCCGTAGGCGGAGCGCAGCAGCCGCACCGGTTCTGCGCCCGGCACCCAGCGGGCGATGCGCTCGGACTCGGCCGGCAGGAACAGCCGGTCCGTGTCGACGCCGACCACGAGCACGCGTGACCGGACGGACTGCAGCGCCGTGGTGACACCGCCACGGTCGCGGCCGAGGTCGTGGGTGAGCATCGACTCGGTGAGCACCACGTAGCTGTTGGCGTCGAAGCGCCTGGCCAGCTTGGACGCGTGGTGGTCGAGGTACGACTGCACCGCGAACCGGCCGCCCCGCATGGGGTCGTCGCCGCCCTGCGGGATGCGGCCGAAGCGCTCGTCGAACTCCACGGCGCTGCGGTAGGTGGTGTGCGCGATCGACCGCGCGACGCCGAGGCCCACGTGGGGGCCGTCGCCGTCGGCAGCGTCGTAGTAGTCGCCGCCGCGGAACCGCGGGTCGGCGTGGATGGCGGTGAGCTGCGGGTGCGCCCAGGCGATCTGGTCGCCGGGGGTCTGGGCGGCGGAGGCGATGATCGCGGCGGACTCGACCTCGATGCCGGCCTCGGGGCCCAGCAGCGTCCACTCGAGGGCGCGCAGCCCGCCCATCGAGGCGCCGACCACGAGGGTCCACGAGGTGATGCCGAGCGCCTTGGACAGCTCGATCTCGGCGGCCACCTGGTCGCGGACGGTGACCATGGGGAAGGCGCTGCCCCACGGTGCCCCGTCGGGGGCGGTGCTCGACGGCCCGGTGGTGCCCTGGCAGCCGCCGACGACGTTCGGGGCGACCACGTAGTAGCGGTCGGTGTCGATCGGCGCGCCGGGGCCGACCATCTGCGTCCACCAGCCTGCGGTCGGGTGCCCGGGGCCGGCCTCGCCGGTCACGTGGCTGTCGCCGGTGAGGGCGTGCAGCACGAGGACGGCGTTGTCGCGGGCGGCGTTGAGGGTGCCCCACGTCTCGTAGGCCACCTGGACCGAGGGGAGCTGGTCGCCGCCCTCGAGGTCGAGGGCGCCGACGTCGACGAAGCGCCGGTCGCCGACGGGGTCGCCGGGGCGCCAGGCGCCGCTCGCGCGGAAGGTCGAGGGCTCGAGCCGGCGGGACTGCGCACGCGAGGGACTCGTGCGGTGCCAGCGTGGTCCGGGGCGCGCGCCGCCGCGGTCGCTGTCGTCGGCCCGGTCCTCCGGACGCTGCTGCTCGTCGCTCATCGTCGTCCACTGTACGGAGGTCCCGGCGCCCTGCACGGGGGTGTCCACGGTCGCTCCTGAGCGGTGCGTGCCGTGCGGTCGGGGCGCCGGGGTCTCGGTCATCTGTGCGTCACGCGTCCTGCGCGGCAGGGGCCGTGGAGCCCTCGACCGCACCCTTGGCGGCGGTGAAGCCGGCCTCGAGGTCGGCGAGGATGTCGTCCACGTGCTCGATGCCGACGCTGAGCCGGACCAGCCCTGGGGTGACGCCCGACGCGGCCTGCTCCTCGGGCGTCAGCTGGCTGTGCGTGGTCGACGCCGGGTGGATGACGAGCGAGCGGACGTCGCCGATGTTGGCGACGTTCGAGTGGAGCTCGAGCGCGGAGACGAAGGCCTGCCCGGCGGGGGAGCCGCCCTCGATCTCGAAGGCGACGATCGCGCCCGCACCGCGTGGCGTGTACTTGAGCGCGTTCGCGTGCCAGGGGCTCGACTCGAGGCCGGCGTAGTGGACGCGTGCCACGTCGTCGCGGGCCTCGAGCCAGGCGGCGACGGTCGCGGCGTTGGACACGTGGCGCTCGACCCGCAGCGAGAGCGTCTCGATGCCCTGCGCGATGAGGAAGGCGTTGAAGGGCGAGATCGCGGAGCCGAGGTCGCGCAGCAGCTGGACACGGGCCTTGAGCACGTACGCGAGGTTCGCCCCGAGGATGCCGTCGACGCCGAGGTCGCGGGCGTACACGAGCCCGTCGTAGCTGGGGTCGGGGGTGTTGAAGCCCGGGAAGCGCTCGGGGTCCTTCGCGAAGTCGAAGTTGCCGGAGTCCACGATCACGCCGCCGATGGCCGAGCCGTGGCCGCCGAGGTACTTGGTCGCCGAGTGGATGACGACGTCCGCGCCGAACTCGATCGGTCGCAGCAGGTAGGGCGTCGCGACGGTGTTGTCGACGATGAGCGGCACGCCGACCTCGTGGGCCACGGCGGCGACGGCCTCGATGTCGAGGATGTCGGCCTGCGGGTTCGGGATGGTCTCGCCGAAGAAGGCCTTGGTGTTCGGCTGCACGGCGTCGCGCCACGCCTGCGGGTCGTGCGGGTCGGTGACGAAGGTGGTGGTCACGCCGAGCTTGCGCAGGGTGTTCTGGAGCAGGTTGTAGGTGCCGCCGTAGAGCGAGGGGCTGGCGACGACGTGGTCGCCGGCCTCGGCGACGTTGAGGATCGCGAAGGTCGTGGCGGCCTGCCCGGAGGACAGCAGCAGCGCGCCGACGCCGCCCTCGAGGTCGGCGATGCGGGCCTCCACGGCCTCCTGCGTCGGGTTGCCGATGCGCGTGTAGATGGGGCCGAGGTCCTTGAGCGCGAAGCGGTCGGCGGCGACGCCGGCGTCGGGGAACACGAAGGAGGTGGTCTGGTAGATCGGCAGCGCGCGAGCCCCGGTGGTGGGGTCGGGCGCCTGTCCGGCGTGGATCTGACGGGTCTCGAAGGACCAGCTGGGCGGGGTCATGGGTGCTCCTGGGGTGTGTGGTCTGCGGGACCACGTGCCGAGGTGCGTCGTCCGCGACCGGGAGCCCGGGGCCGGTGGTGGTCCGGTGCCGGGGGAGGCGGGGTGCGGAGCCCGTCTGCGGTCCGTTCCGCAGTGAGGGCTGGTTGACGACGACGACGCGTGGTGGGGGAGGGGCCCGGTGGGGTGCGGGGGCCTCGGGGCTCGTCAGAGCTCAGGTGCTCGGGTCAGCAACACATTCGCATCGTCATGGCGTGATCGTAGGCACGGCGGGCGGTCTGCGGAACCCGCCCCAGGGAACAATCTCACCTGACGGACGGGCGATCTCATCATGCAGTCGTGGCACGTGTGACGTGAGTGGCGGGTGATACTTGCGTGAACAGTGTGACAAGTGTTCACAGATGCGGCATCGCTGGGTACGCTCACGAGGACCGTCACGAGATTCACGCGAGAGGACCACCCGAGATGTCGCCACGCCCGCGCGTCCGACGTACTGCAGCACGCCGCGGACCGGTGGTCGGCGCGATCGCGCTCAGCCTCGTCATCGGTCTCGGCGCCACCGCCCCGGCACGGGCCGACGACCCGGTCCCCTCGCAGGACGAGGTCGACGCCGCCCAGAGCCGGGTCTCCCAGGCCGCCGCCGACGTCGCGACGATGGACGTCCAGATCGCCCAGCTCGAGGCGACGCAGCAGACCGCTCTCCAGGACGCCGCGCTCGCCGGCTCCGCCTACACCCAGGCGGTCGCCGACCTCGACACCGCGGTCGGCGTGGCCGACGAGGCGACGACCAAGAGCGAGGAGGCCGCGGCCCGCGCCGAGGAGTCGCGCAAGCTGCTCGTCGGCATCGCCCGCGAGAACTCCCGCAACGGTGGCGGCCTCGACCAGGTCGGCATGTTCCTCGCGGTCGACGGCGTCCAGGACGCCGTGTCCGAGGCCAACGCCATGGACAAGGTCGGCTCCAAGGCCGACAAGGCGGTCCAGCAGTTCCAGGCCGACACCTCCGTCGCGCAGACCCTCAAGGGCATCGCCGACGAGGCCGTCGCCGACCAGCAGGCCAAGAAGGAGGCGGCCGACACGGCCCTCGCCTCCGCGCAGCAGAAGCAGTCCGAGGCCGACGCCGCCGTGGCGGACGCCTCGACGCAGCGCAGCACCCTGGTGAGCGCCCTCGCGTCCGCCCGCAGCACGAGCATCGAGGTCGAGCAGCAGCGCCAGGACGGCCTCGCCGCCCAGCGCGCTGCCGCCGCCGAAGAGGCCGCCCGAGCCCGCGTCGAGCGCGAGGTCGTGCCGGTCGTCTCTCCGGCCGCGCCCGCGGCACCGGTCGAGGAGGTCGTCGACGAGCCGGGTGAGCAGGCTCCTGAGACGACCCCGCCGACGGAGACGACCCCGCCGCCCACGACCCCCACCACGCCTCCGGCCGAGCCGACCACGCCGCCGGCCACCACGCCGCCGCCCACGACCCCGCCGGTGGTCACGCCGCCGCCCGTCGTCACCCCGCCCGTCGTCACGCCGCCGCCGGTCGCCCCGCCCGTGGTGCGTCCGCCGACCACCGGTGGCTCGAGCTCCGGCTCGGCCGGCCAGGGACAGGCAGCGGTCGACTGGGCCAAGACCCAGACCGGCCTGCCCTACGTGTGGGGCGCGACCGGCCCGGCCGCCTACGACTGCTCCGGGCTCACCTCGCGCGCCTGGGCGAACGCAGGCCTCGGCATCCCCCGGACCTCGCGCGACCAGTACAGCCGGGCGCTCAAGATCAGCCTCGACTCGATGCGCCCCGGCGACCTCGTGTTCTGGGCGTCGAACACCAACGACCCGTCGACGATCTTCCACGTGGCCATGTACGCCGGCAACGGCCAGATCGTCGAGGCCGCCCAGCCGGGCGTGCTCTCCCGCGTGACGCACATGCGCTGGAACAGCACGCTCATGCCGTTCGCCGGTCGCCCCTGACCGAGAGGTCGGCCACCAGCGCAGCAGGGCCAGCGCCGAGCAGCACCACCGCAGCACGACGAAGGGCGGCTCCCGGAGGAGCCGCCCTTCGTCGTGCTGCGTGCGAGGGGTAGACCTGCCGCCCGTCGGGGCGGCAGGTCAGACCCGTCAGTGGCTGTAGTAGCCCGCGTCCTTGGCACGCTGGAACGAGCGCTCGATCTCGGCCTCGGCCTCGGCCTTGCCGGTCCAGTGCGCACCCTCGACGGACTTGCCGGGCTCGAGGTCCTTGTACACCTCGAAGAAGTGCTGCACCTCGAGGCGGTGGAAGTCCGAGACGTCGTCGATGTCCTGGCGCCACGCGGCACGCTGGTCGCCCGTCGGGACGCACAGCACCTTGTCGTCGCCGCCGGCCTCGTCGCGCATGCGGAACATGCCGAGCGCGCGGCACCGGATGAGGCACCCGGGGAACGTGGGCTCCTCGAGCAGCACGAGCGCGTCGAGCGGGTCGCCGTCCTCGCCGAGGGTGCCCTCGATGAACCCGTAGTCGTCCGGGTACCGGGTAGAGGTGAAGAGCATGCGGTCCAGGCGGATACGACCGGTCTTGTGGTCGACCTCGTACTTGTTGCGCTGACCCTTGGGGATCTCGATCGTGACGTCGAACTCCACTGTTCTTTCCTCCAGTAGCACCGCTCCCGGGGCAGGTGATGCGTCAGGGAGTGCGGTCGTGATGCGGCCTGTCGTCAGGCCAGCGGTCGGTGTGTCCACTCGCCAGGGTAGACGACAACCTGTGCGGCCGGTGCGTGAGATCGCCCGTGGCGTCCCGTGTGACCTACTCTGAGGCGCACGGTGTGCGCGAGAGCACGCCCGACGCCGACGGGCGGGAGCCCGGGTGCGTCGAGACCTGCGACGCGAACCAGATGCCTACCAGATCCCGACCAGAGGAACCACGAGCATGGCGCTGATGACCCGAGTCGTGACCGGGACGGTCGCGGCGGCCCTCGTCGTGGCCGGCGGGTACGCCTGGGCCGACATCCACGACTTCGTGCCCGGCATCCTCACCATCGGACCGGAACCGGCTCCTCCCGCCCCCTTCCCGACAGCCCCGGGCGCCTCCCTCGGCTCGTCGCCGACCGACACCCTCGCCACGCTCGACCCCGACGCGCCGTCCCCGGGCACCGCCGAGCTGCAGGCCGCCGTCGACGCGCTGCTCGCCGACCCCGCCATGGGGACGTCCGTCGGCGTCGTGGTGTCCGACGCGCTCACCGGTGAGGTCCTCGTCTCGGCGACACCGGGCACCCCGCGGGTCCCGGCCTCGATCCAGAAGATCTTCACCGCCGCGGCCGCGCTGAGCACCCTCGACCCCGACGCCGTGCTCACCACGACCGTGACGCAGTCCGCACCGGGGCGCCTGACGCTCGTCGGCGCGGGCGACATGATGCTCGCCGCGGGCGTCGGCAGCCCCACCGCGGTCAACGGCCGGGCCGGTCTCGACGACCTCGCGGCCCAGGTGTCGACCTCCCTCGGCCTCACCGGGGTCACGACGGTGCGGCTCGCCCTCGACGACACCCTCTTCACCGGTTCCTCGACCGGCCCCTGGGCCGACGACATCCCCGGCCTCGGCTTCGCGGCCCCGGTGGCCGCCGTCGCGGTCGACACCGGCCGGCTCGCCGAGGGCGAGTACGCGCCCCGCACGCCCGACCCCGCCATGGCGGCGGCGCAGGCCTTCGCCGTCTCGCTCGCCGCGCACGGGATCACCGTCGAGGGTGCCCCGACGCGGGGCACGTCGGGCGCCGACGACACGGTGGTGGCGTCGGTCGACTCCGCACCGCTCGGCGAGATCGTCGAGTACTTCCTGCACACCTCGGACAACACGATCACCGAGGTGGTCGCCCGCCTCGTCGCGATCGAGGCCGGTCTGCCCGCGTCGTTCGCCGGGTCGACCCAGGCGGTGACCCAGGAGCTCAGGCGTCTGGGCGTGGACACCACCGGGCTGCGGCTCGCCGACGCGAGCGGGCTGGGCGACGGCTCCCTCGCCTCCGCGACCACCATCGACCAGCTGCTCGCCGTGATGTCTGACGGCTCGCACCCGGAGCTGCGCACCGTGATGACCGGCATGCCGGTCGCAGCCCTCGACGGGACGCTCACCGGCAGGTTCGTGCAGTCCGACGCGGCCGGCGTCGTCCGCGCGAAGACCGGGAGCCTGCCGGGGGTCACCTCCCTCGCCGGGAACGTGCTCACGGCCGACGGCCGCGAGCTGCTCTTCGTGGTCATGGCCGACGAGGCGCCCGGGCCGGGCCAGTGGGGTGCACGCGCCGGGATCGACGCCTTCGTGGTCACCCTGGCGGGCTGCGGGTGCCGGTGACCGGCGCAGCCCGGCCGGGCGGTCGGGAGATCGTGGACTGGGACGACGCCGCGCTGATCGCCGGACGCCTCGCCTCCCCGGGCCCGGTGGCCCCGCGCGAGGAGCTCGAGTCGCTCGTCGCGTCGCTGCGGGACGCCGCCGGGCGCGCCGTCGAGCCCGTCCTCGAGATCACCCGGATGTCCGCGGCCGACGGACGCTCGCTCACCGCCTCGACCCTCTCGGGCGTCCTGGTGGTCGACCGGCCCGGGTGGGCCGCGGCGAGCGCCCGGTCCATGCGCGCCATGACCGAGGGGGCGCTGCCGGTCCCGCCGCGCGGGGTGCCGCTCGCCGCCGAGCTCGTCGCGAGCGCCGAGGTCGGCGCCACCCTCGCGCTGCTCTCGACCAAGATCCTCGGGCAGTTCGACCCCTTCGGCCCTCCCGACGCCAACCTGCTGCTGGTCGCCCCGAACGTCCTGCAGACCGAGCGCGAGATGCGCGTGCGCCCCGCGGACTTCCGGCTCTGGGTGTGCATGCACGAGCAGACCCACGCGCTCCAGCTCGCGGCGGCGCCGTGGCTGGCCGAGCACCTGCGCGCGCGGACCCAGACGCTGCTCCGCGACCTCACGGCCTCCGCCGCCGACCCCCGGCAGGTGCCGGCGCGCGTGGCCGGCACGGCGCGTGCCGTGTACTCGGCCGTCCGCGGCACGGAGACCGGCGCCCGACCGGCCCCGTCCCTCGTCGACAGCGTGCTCACCCCGTCGCAGCGCCAGGCCTTCGACGAGGTCGGCGCCGTCATGGCGCTCCTCGAGGGGCACGCGGACGTGGCGATGGACGCCGTCGGCACCTCTGTCGTGCCCACGGTCCGGTCCATCCGGAGGAAGTTCAGCGCGCGGCGCAGCGAGGGCGGCACGGGGACGCTCGACCGGGTGCTCCGCCGTCTGCTCGGCATGGACGCGAAGATGGCGCAGTACCGGGACGGGGCCGCCTTCGTGCGCGCCGTGACCGAGGCGGTCGGCACCGACGGGGTCAACGCGGTGTGGAGCGGACCGGAGACGCTGCCGAGCGCGCGCGAGATCGCCGACCCGGTGTCGTGGGTCCGCCGTGTGCACGGCTGACGGGCGCCGGGCACGGAGCGCACCGAGCGGCACGCGGTGAGCGGCCCGCCGCAGGCGGTCGCCCGGGCCAGACGGGCGGTCCGCGCGACCCTCGAGACCGTCGCCGCCGAGCACCCGGGAGCCCTCGTGCTCGTGGCGTGCTCGGGCGGCGCGGACTCGCTCGCGCTCGCCGCGACCACGGCCTTCGAGGCGCCCAGGCTCGGGCTCCGCGCCGGCGCCGTGGTCGTCGACCACCAGGTGCAGACCGGCAGCGCCGAGGTCGCGGCCGAGGCGGCAGGACGGTGCCGTGACCTCGGGCTCGGACCGGTCGTCGTCCGCACGGTCGACGTCCCGACCGGCCCTGGCTCTGGCGGCCCCGAGGCCGCAGCACGTCACGCCCGGTACGCGGCCCTCGAGGCCGCCGCGGACGCGGAGGGCGCCGAGGTCGTGCTCCTCGGGCACACCGCCGACGACCAGGCCGAGACCGTGCTGCTCGGCCTCGCCCGTGGCTCGGGCGCACGCTCCCTCGCCGGCATGCGGGACGCCGTCGGCCGGTGGCGCCGTCCGCTCCTCGGCCTGCGGCGCACGGAGACCGAGGCGGTCTGCGCGGCCCAGGGCCTCGGCTGGTGGGTGGACCCGACCAACGCGGGCACGTCCCCGGGCGCCCCGCTGCGGTCCCGGGTGCGGGCGAGCGTCCTCCCGGTCCTCGACGACGTCCTCGGGCCCGGAGTCGTCGAGGCGCTCGCGCGGACCGCCGACCAGCTCGACGAGGACGACACGGCGCTCGGGACGCTCGCCGCAGACCTGCTGGAGAGCGCCCGGCGGGCGGCAGGTCCGGCCGACGGCGACGGTCGCGCCGTGCGGCTCGACGTCGCGGCCGTCGAGCAGGCGGTCCCGGCCGTGCGCCGCCGGTGCCTGCGCCTCGCGGCGCTGGCCGCCGGGTGCCCGGCGGGCGCTCTCACGCGCGAGCACGTCCTCGGTGTCGACGGGCTGCTCACCCGGTGGCGCGGGCAGGGGCCGCTGCACCTGCCGGGCGGGGTCGAGGCGCGCAGGGTGTGTGGCAGGCTTGTCCTGGAACACCCCCACCACTGATCAAGGAGCCCTCCCCGTGGGATCTGCCCAGGCTGGCGACATCCATCACATCCTGCTCAGCGAGGAGGAGATCGCGGCGAAGCTCGACGAGCTCGCGCTGCGCATCGACGCCGACTACGCGGGCAAGGACCTGCTCCTCGTGGGTGTCCTCAAGGGCGCCGTCATGGTCATGGCCGACCTCTCGCGCCGCATCGAGCACCAGGGCGTCGAGATGGACTGGATGGCCGTCTCGTCCTACGGCTCGGGCACCAAGTCCTCGGGCGTCGTGCGCATCCTCAAGGACCTCGACGCGGACCTCTCGGGCCGCCACGTGCTCATCGTCGAGGACATCATCGACTCCGGCCTGACGCTCTCCTGGCTCATCTCCAACCTGCGCAGCCGCGGCCCGGCCTCGGTCGAGGTCGCCGCGATGCTCCGCAAGCCCGACGCCGCGAAGGTCGAGGTCGACGTGCGCTACGTGGGCTTCGACATCCCCAACGAGTTCGTGGTCGGCTACGGCCTCGACTACGCCGAGAAGTACCGCACGCTGCCCTTCGTCGGCACGCTCGCGCCGCACGTCTACGAGAGCTGACGCAGCACCCCCAGGAGCGGCGCGCTGCTCTCACGAGGCCCTGCGCGCGCCCCTCCTGACCCCTCCGACGTGGACCGATCGTCCTGCCCTGGGCGAACAGGCCTGGTCGGAGGGGTCAAACCTCAGGGTCGCCGTGTATTTTCGACGGCGTACCAGTGTGCGAGCGGAAGGATGCGGGGCGTGCCCCGTCGTCGATGAACATGAAACGCATTGTGAGCGGACCGTTCCTGTGGATCGTCCTCGGTCTGGTGATCGTCGGCTTCGCCCTCAGCACGCTGTTCGGGGACAAGGTCTCCCGCATCGACACCTCTGACGGGCTGAAGCTCCTCGCGGGCGACACCGTCGAGCAGGCGCTCGTCGTCGACGGCGACCAGCGCGTGCGCCTGACGCTGACCGAGCCCTTCACCGTCGACGGCGACGACAAGGGCACCAGCGTCGAGTTCTACTACGTGGACCCGCAGGGCGAGCAGGTGGTCGACGCGGTCGTCAAGGCCGACCCCGACAAGGGCTACAACTCCGAGGTGGCCCGTGCCGGGTTCCTCTCGTCGATGCTCTCGATCATCATCCCGTTCCTCATCATCGGTGTGATCTTCTACTTCATCCTCACCCGCATGCAGGGTGGCGGCTCGCGCGTCATGGGCTTCGGCAAGTCCAAGGCCAAGCTCGCGACCAAGGACACCCCGCAGGTGACCTTCGCCGACGTCGCCGGCGCGGACGAGGCCGTCGAGGAGCTCCGCGAGATCCAGGAGTTCCTGTCCGAGCCCGCGAAGTTCCAGGCCGTGGGCGCCAAGATCCCCAAGGGCGTGCTGCTCTACGGCCCTCCCGGGACCGGCAAGACGCTGCTGGCGCGCGCCGTCGCCGGCGAGGCCGGGGTGCCGTTCTACTCGATCTCCGGCTCGGACTTCGTCGAGATGTTCGTCGGCGTGGGCGCCTCGCGTGTCCGTGACCTGTTCAACCAGGCCAAGGAGAGCGCCCCCGCGATCATCTTCGTCGACGAGATCGACGCCGTCGGCCGGCACCGCGGCGCCGGCATGGGCGGCGGCCACGACGAGCGCGAGCAGACCCTCAACCAGCTGCTCGTGGAGATGGACGGCTTCGACGTCAAGGCGAACGTCATCCTCATCGCCGCGACCAACCGCCCGGACATCCTCGACCCCGCGCTGCTGCGCCCGGGCCGCTTCGACCGCCAGATCGCCGTCGAGGCCCCCGACCTGCAGGGCCGCGCCGACATCCTCGAGGTGCACGCCAAGGGCAAGCCGATCGTCGACGGCGTCGACCTGCGGGCCGTCGCCCGCCGGACGCCCGGCTTCTCGGGTGCCGACCTCGCGAACGTCCTCAACGAGGCCGCGCTGCTCACCGCCCGCAGCGGCGCGCAGCTCATCGACGACCGTGCGCTCGACGAGGCGATCGACCGCGTCATCGCGGGCCCGCAGAAGCGCACCCGCATCATGAACATCAAGGAGCAGAAGATCACGGCGTACCACGAGGGTGGTCACGCCCTGGTCGCCGCGGCCATGCGGTACACGGACCCGGTCACCAAGGTGACGATCCTGCCGCGCGGCCGTGCGCTCGGGTACACGATGGTCATGCCGTCGGAGGACAAGTACTCGACCACCCGCAACGAGCTGCTCGACCAGCTGGCCTACGCCATGGGCGGCCGTGTCGCCGAGGAGCTCGTGTTCCACGACCCGACCACGGGCGCGTCGAACGACATCGAGAAGGCCAGCGCGACCGCACGCAAGATGGTCACCGAGTTCGGCATGAGCGAGCGTCTCGGCGCGATCAAGCTCGGGCAGAGCGCCGGCGAGCCGTTCATGGGCCGCGACATGGGGCACCAGCGCGACTACTCCGAGGCCGTCGCCGGGACCGTCGACCACGAGGTGCGCCGCCTCGTCGAGGCCGCGCACGACGAGGCCTGGTCCGTCCTGGTCGAGTACCGCGACGTCCTCGACCACCTGGTGCTCGAGCTCCTCGAGAAGGAGACGCTCAACCAGGCTGAGCTCGCCGCGATCTTCGAGCCCGTCGTCAAGCGCGAGCCGCGCGAGGTGTGGCTCTCGAGCGAGCAGCGCGCGGTCTCCGACCGTGGTCCGGTGCTCACGGCAGCCGAGCAGGCAGCCCAGGGCGACGCCCCCGTGATCCCCGAGGACGAGGCTGCGGCCGCCCGCGAGGAGCACCCCGCGGAGTCGCTCGGCGAGCTCCCGCCGGGCGGTGCTGTGGGCCCGGTGGACCTCGGCAAGCCGGGCAGCCCGGACGAGGCGGGGTCGTGAGCGACGCGACGGGTCACCTCGACGCGTCCGGCGCTCCTGCCGAGGCTGCCGGCGTCGACCTCGACGGGGCCGGGGTCCACGCCGAGCACGCGCAGGTCGACCTGCCGCGCGCCGCGGCGGCCGTGCGCGAGCTCCTCATCGCCGTCGGCGAGGACCCGGACCGCGAGGGCCTGGTCGACACGCCCGCCCGGGTGGCCCGCGCCTACGCGGAGACCTTCGCCGGTCTGCGTCAGGACCCGGCCGACGTGCTCAACGCGGTGTTCGACATCGGGCACGAGGAGATGATCCTGGTGCGCGACATCGAGCTGTACTCGACCTGCGAGCACCACCTGGTGCCGTTCCACGGCGTCGCCCACGTCGGGTACATCCCCGGTGAGGACGGCCGTGTGACGGGTCTGAGCAAGCTCGCCCGCCTCGTCGACGTGTACGCCAAGCGCCCGCAGGTGCAGGAGCGGCTCACCGCGCAGGTCGCGGACGCCCTCGTCGAGCACCTCTCGCCGCGCGGCGTGATCGTCGTGATCGAGTGCGAGCACCTGTGCATGTCGATGCGCGGCGTGCGCAAGCCCGGCTCGCGCACGCTGACGTCCGCGGTCCGCGGACAGATGCGCGACGGCGCGACCCGGGCCGAGGCCATGAGCCTCATCACCGGTCGCTGACGGTCCCCGACGGTCTGGTGGCTATGTCTGAGCCGACGCACGGCGGTCTCGTGGTGCCCTCGGGCCCCGAGCCGCTGCCCGCAGCGCTGCGGTCGCACGGACGCACCCTCGTCATGGGGGTCGTCAACGTCACGCCCGACTCCTTCTCGGACGGCGGGGAGTGGTTCGAGCCCGGTGCCGCGGTGCAGCACGGTCGGGACCTGCTCGCAGACGGCGCGGACGTCCTCGACGTGGGGGGTGAGTCGACCCGCCCGGGGGCCGCGAGGGTGAGCGTCGAGGACGAGCTCGCGCGGGTCGTCCCGGTGGTGCGTGCCCTGGCTGCCGAGGGGGCTGTGGTCTCGGTCGACACGACCCGAGCGGTTGTCGCCGAGCAGGCCGTGGCTGCGGGTGCCCTCGTGGTCAACGACGTGTCGGGCGGTCTCGCGGACGAGGGCATGGCCGAGGTCGTGGCCCGCACGGGCGTCGTCTACGTGGTGATGCACTGGCGCGGGCACGCCGACGTCATGGACGACCTCGAGCAGTACGACGACGTGGTCCTCGACGTCCGCCGCGAGCTCGCGGGGCGGGTCGAGGCCCTCCTGGCCGCCGGTGTCCGGCGCGAGCAGCTGGTCGTCGACCCGGGACTCGGGTTCTCCAAGGCCGGCGCCGCCAACTGGCCGCTGCTGGCGGCGCTCGACGAGCTCCACGCCCTGGGTCTGCCGGTGCTGGTGGGGGCGTCTCGCAAGAGGTTCCTGGGGCACCTGCTCGCAGGACCCGACGGCGAGCCGGTCCCGCCGCTCGAGCGCGACGCGGCGACAGCCGCGGTGAGCGCTCTCGCGGCAGCGGCCGGCGCCTGGTGCGTCCGGGTGCACGAGGTGCGCGGCACGGCGGACGCCGTCCGGGTTGCTCAGGCGTGGGTCGGTGCCGGACGATCACTGGACACGTCGCGGCACGCAGGACCACCAGCACCAGCAGGTCCACCAGGACCAGCAGCTCCAGCAGCACCAGCAGCGCGAGCGCAGGCAGCACCAGCGACAGCACAGACCGCAGCACCACAGGCAGCACGACGACGGACGACGAGGGACGGGGACAGCGCATGAGCACCTTGGTGCAACGATCGGTCCTGGATGCGAGCGGCTTCCCGCTCGACCAGATCCAGATCCTCGGGATCGCGGCACGGGGCTTCCACGGGGTGCTCGAGAGCGAGCGCGAGGCGGGGCAGGACTTCAGCGCCGACGTGACCCTCTACCTCGACACCCGGGCTGCGGCTCGTGACGACGACCTCGACGAGACGGTCAACTACGCGCTCGTCGCGCAGGACGTCGTCGACATCCTCTCGGGCGAGCCCGTCGACCTCATCGAGACCGTCGCGGAGCAGATCGCCGCGGCCGTCCTCGACCGTCCGCTCGTCGCGTCGGTCGACGTCACGGTCCACAAGCCGCAGGCGCCGATCCCGGTCCCCTTCTCGGACGTGACGGTGACCATCAACCGCGACCGGCTCAACGTGCCCGTGGTGACGTCACCGGTCGCCCCCGCACTGGACGAGCTGCCGGCCGAGGACCTCGCAGAGTCGCGCGCCGACCTTCCGCTGTCGGTCGAGGAACCGCGCGACCCCGACGAGCAGGCCTCGGCCGGGCTGCCGGTGTCGGCACTCCCGGCGGCAGCCCTGCCCGCAGCAGCCCTGCCTGCCGTCTCCTTCCCCTCCGCCGGCCTGGCCGGCGCCCCGGTCCCGTCGGACGGGATCCCGGTGGCCGGGTCTGCCCTCCCGCCGGCGACCGCCCCCACCGAGCTCCCCGAGGCCTTCGAGCCCGTCGCGCTGCGGGTCGACGAGACCGAGAGCGACGTCGCGACCCCGACACCGTCGTCCAGCCCCACCCTCGACCTGCCGCTCGGGCGGCTCACTGCCCCCGTCGCCGCACGCGAGTCCGACCCCGCCAGCTACAGCACCTCGGAGCTGCACCTCGAGTCGGACCTCGTCCACGACGAGCCCGTCGCGAGCGACGAGACCGAGGTGGACCTCGAGACCGAGCCGGACGTCGAGCCCGCCGCAGCCGACGAGACCGCCGCGGCCTCCGACACCGCTGTGGCCGACGACGACCTCCTGCCCGTGGACGGCGACCAGACCACCACGTCCGCCGCCCTCGTGCCGCCGGTCGACGACTCGATCCTCGAGGAGCAGGCGCGCCTGTCCGAGCAGGCGCGGCGACCCGAGGTCTTCGGCCTGCGCCCCCGGACCGACGCGCACCTGCGACCGACCACGGACGACACCGACGACGCGCTGCCCGCCCCGGGCGACGACCACGGGCAGCCCGAGCCGGCCGCCTCCGAGGCGGTCGCCTCAGAGGCCCGCGTCTCCGAGCCTGAGACGCCCGAGCCCGAGCCCGAGACGACAGAGCCCGGGAGGACCGAGCCCACGGAGGGCTCTCCCTCCGCTGGTCCGCAGATGGGTGCCGCGTTCTTCGCCGCGGCGAGCGCTGCGGTCCGGAACGCGAGCCGTGACCGGGCACCGCTGAGCTTCGAGGAGCTCCTCAACCCGAGCGCCACCGGCGACCAGCCGGCGGCCCCCGCGGCCACGCCTGCGTCCGGCACCCCGGCCGACGAGGCCCACCCCTCTGCCACAGGTGTCACCGCGGCGCCAGCCGCTGGGCCTGCGGACGCCCCGAGCCCCGTCGCCGAGGCCGTCCAGGCGGCTGACGCCGAGCCGGAGCCCGAGGTCGAGCACGGCCAGAGCCAGCAGCCGACGGCGCCCGCGCCCGTCCAGGAGCCGGGCGACGACCACCCGCTCGAGCAGCCAGCCGGCCAGCCGCAGGCGGACGAGACGAAGACCGACGGCCACGCGACGCCGGTGCTCGTCGAGCCGACCGAAGAGGCACCCGTCTGGCAGCCGTCCTCCTTCGCCTTCCCGCCGACGGGTCTCAGCACACCGACCGAGCAGGCTGCTCCGGCCGCCCAGGCAGGACTCCCGGAGAGCGGACAGCAGCCGGCTCCCGTGGACGGCGACACCTCGCGCTTCGCCCCGCCCGTGGCCCAGCAGCCTCACGGCACCCTCGAGGACCGGGAGCCCGTCGACACCCTCGAGGCCCAGGACCCCGTCGAGTCCGTGCCGACGCTCAGCGAGCCCGAGGAGAGTGCCCTCGAGACGACGGCGCTGCTGCCCCCGCTCGACCTCGACGACGAGAGCCGGACCGCCCCGGGCGTCGAGGACACCGGTCCCGATCGCACCGGTGTCGACGACTCGGTGCCTGACGCCTCCGCGGCCCTCGGCGACCCTGTCCACGAGACGCAGCTGGTCCCGACGTACGCCCCCGAGCCCGACGCGGACGAGACCCAGGTCGTGGAGACCCGCTCCGAGCCCCTGCTCGGCGACGACGTGCCCGAGGACGCTCCCGACCACGACGAGCAGCGCGAGGACGAGGCTCACGACGCGGTTCCCGGCGAGGTCCACGACGGCGAGGTTCACGACGACGCGGTGTCGGACGACGCCGTGCCTGACGACCTCCTGACCGAGGACGAGGCGTCTCACGTCGAGCCCGACCTCTCCGCCGAGCCCGAGAGCGGAGGCCCTGCCGACCACGCGGCTCCTGCCGAGCCCGCAGCCTTCGCCGAGCCCGAGCCCGAGCCCGCTCTCCGGCCCGACGTCGTCGAGGACCTCGACGCGCCGACGTCCCCCGTGCCGGTCACGGACCCGTCCGGTGTGGACGAGGCCCCGGTGAGCACGCCGCCGTCCGGCTCGGCAGCGATCGCCGCGGCCGCGCTGGCCTCGCCGACCTTCGGCACGCCTGCGCTGGCTGACGGTGCGGAGAGGCGTGGGGAGACCCCGCTCCAGCTGGACCGGATGGACGCCCGTCCTGACGAGCCGGTCGACGTGGTCCTCGCCCTCGGTGCGAACCTCGGCGACGCGCAGGGCACGCTGCGCCGTGCGGTGGCCGAGCTCGACACCCTGACAGGTGTCGACGTGGTCGAGGTCGGCCCGCTGGCGCGGACCGCCGCGGTCGGCGGCCCGGAGCAGCCGGACTTCCTCAACACCGTGGTCATCGTCCGGACCACCCTGTCCCCGCGCGAGCTCCTGCACGGCTGCCAGTCGGTCGAGGCGGGCAACGGCCGTGAGCGGGACGTCCGCTGGGGCCCGCGCACGCTCGACATCGACATCGTGGTGTTCGGCGACGTCATCGGCTCGGCGACCGACCTCGAGCTCCCGCACCCGCGGGCCAACGAGCGGGCCTTCGTGCTCGCCCCGTGGGCGCACCTGGCTCCCGAGGCGCACCTTCCCGGTCTGGGCGGTGGTCCGGTCGCCGCGCTCGCCGCGACCGCGCACGACCGCGAGGGCATCCGCTGGCTCGCGCTCGACTGGTTGCACGACGCAGAGCTGCCCACCGCCGCGCAGACGAGCCGCCCGGCGGCCGTGGCGCCCGCGCTGACGGCGGTCCAGGTGGTCTCCCTCCCCGACGGCGAGACGACCGAGGACCCCGCCACGACGCAGGCACCCGCGGACACGGTGGAGCCCTCTGCGGCGCCGGCCCTCGGCGACCAGCAGCCGCACGCAGCCCAGCCCGAGGCCGAGACGGACCACGACGTGACGCACCCGGAGACGACCGCGGTCGAGGCCGCGCAGGTCTGGACGCCAGACGTCGAGCCGCCGCGTGCCGAGACGCACCTCGACAGCCTGGAGCACATCGAGAGCCCGGACGACACCGTCGACGGCGTGCCTGCGGTCGAGGACCGCACGCTCTGATGGGCCGCACCCGCCTGTCGACGCTCGCGCTCGTCGCGGTCGCGGCGGGTGCGACCACCTGGTGGCTGCTGCGGCTCCTCGAGGGCCGTGGCACCCACCTGGGGCCCGTGCTCTGGGTGGTCGCCCCGGCGCTGCTGGTCCTCGCGGTGCTCGTGCTCTGGGCGGCGAGCGGGGTCCGGTCGTACCTGCGGGGCCGGCGGCCGTCGCTCGACGCGCTCCGCGCCGCGCGCACGGTCGCCCTGGCCAAGGCGGCGTCGCTGACCGGCGCTCTGCTCACCGGCTGGTACGCCGGCCAGGTGCTCCTCACGCTCCCGCACCTGCACGTCGAGGCGCAGCAGGGCCGCGCGTGGAGCGCCGGGGTGGCGGCGCTGAGCTCCGTGGTGCTCGCCGTCGCGGGTGTGGTGGCGGAGCGGTTCTGCGAGCTCCCTCCGCCCGGTGACGGCGAAGACGCCCGGATGCGAGAAGATGGTGCGCATGACTGACCCCACCGGACCCGAGGGCGCCTCGCCCTTCGACCCGCACGGCATCGAGTGGCAGCGCGTGTCGGGACGTCTCGCGACCGCGCGCTACGTGCTGCTCGGCATCTTCCTCGGCGTGCCCCTCGTGGCGCTCGTCGTGCTCGCGGTCGCGCTCCCGCAGGCGGGACCGTGGCTCTGGCTGTCCGCTGCGGTCGTCGCGCTGCTCGTGGCGTGGTCCGCCGTCGTCATCTCCCGGCAGGTCCGGGCGATCGGCTACGCGGAGCGCGACGACGACCTGCTCATCCGCAAGGGCGTGCTGTTCCGCAGCCTCGTGGTGGTGCCCTACGGGCGCATGCAGTTCGTCGACGTCACCGCCGGCCCGCTGGCCCGCAGGCTCGACATCTCCTCGGTCCAGCTGCACACCGCCTCGCCCGGCACCGACGCCACCATCGACGGGCTCGCCCCCGGTGACGCTGCGCGCCTGCGCGACCGCCTCGCCTCGCGCGGCGAGGCGCGGCTGGCGGGTCTGTGACCACCCCCGGCCCAGGCCCCGTCCCGACGCCGGAGCCTGACGAAGGCTCTGCGCGCGCCGCGGCGCCGGTCCCCGACGTTCCCTCTGCACCGCAGGCACCGACGGCGCCTGCTGACGACGCGGCCACGTCGGGCGACCCCGCGGTGAAGGACAGCTCCACCGACTCCAGCACCACCGACTCCACCACCACCACCGTCCCGCCCGAGCTCGAGTGGCGGCGCCTGCACCCGGTGACGCCGCTCGTGCGCGGCTGGGCGGTGCTCGCCGTGCTGCTGTTCGTCGTCGGTCGGCAGACCCTCGAGAGCGCCCCCGGCGGCGACGTGAGCTTCGCGACCGACCACTGGGGCGTCGTGGTGCTCGCGATCCTCGGCGTCGGCCTGCTCGGCGGCGTCTGGGCCTGGCTGTCGTGGCGCATGATGCGCTACGCCTACGACCGCGACGCGGTCTACGTGCACTCCGGGATCCTGTTCCGGCAGCAGCGCAAGGTCCGTCTGGACCGGCTCCAGGCGATCGACATCGTCAAGCCGCTGCTGGCGCGGTTCTTCGGCCTCGCCGAGCTCAAGCTGAGCGTCGCGGGCGGGGGAGACTCCGGGGCGCGCCTCGGGTTCCTCCGCGACGCGGACGCCAACCAGCTCCGCAACGTCCTGCTGGCGCGCGCCGCAGGGGTCGAGTCCGACGGCCCCGACGACGCACCCGTGGAGGAGGCGCCCGAGAGCGCCGTCCTCGACGTGCCCGTGGGCCGGCTCGTCGGCTCGGTGCTGCTCACCGGCGGCACCATCGTCCTCGTGGTGGCGGTGGTCGCCGCGGCAGTGGTCGCCGTCGTCACGCGCCAGGTCGCACCGCTCTTCACCGCCCTGCCGCTGGTCTTCGGGCTCGGGGCTTACGTGTTCTCGAGGTTCTCGGGTGGCTTCGGCTTCACCGGGGCCATCTCGCCCGACGGCATCCGCCTGCGCCACGGCCTCCTCGAGACGCGGTCGCAGACCATCCCGCCAGGGCGTGTCCAGGCGATCCGGATCCAGCAGGGCCTGCTGTGGCGCTCGGCCGGCTGGTGGCGCGTCGAGGTCAACGTGGCCGGCTACGCCGCGGCGTCGGAGGGCGAGCAGGCCGGCGCGGTGCTGCTCCCGGTCGGCAGCCGCGACGACGCCCTGCGTGCGCTGTGGCTCGTGCTCCCGGACCTCGGCGTCGAGGACCCGCGCCCGCTCCTGGACGCCGCGATGACCGGCTCCGGCGACGAGCAGGGCTTCGTCACGAGCCCCCGCAGCGCGCGGTGGCTCGACCCGCTGGCCTGGCGTCGCAACGGCTACGCCGTCACGGGCCGCGCTCTCGTGGTCCGCCGGGGCCGTCTGGTGCGCACCCTCGAGGTCGTGCCGCACGAGCGTACGCAGTCGCTCGGCCTCAACCAGGGCCCGCTGCAGCGCCGTCTGGGGCTGACGAGCTTCGTGCTGCACTCGACCCCGGGGCCGATCTCGCCGAGCGTCGTGCACCTCGCGGACGTCGAGGCGTCGCGGCTGCTCGCGGAGCAGGCCGCACGGGCCCGTGCCGCTCGGACGACCGCGGGACCCGAGCGCTGGATGCAGGCGCCGGGATGACCGAGACCACAGGGGCACGGCGCCCCGGACGGCTCGGCGTCGGCATCGTGGGCGCAGGCCGGGTGGGTGCCGTGCTCGGCAACGCGCTGCGTGCCGTCGGCCACTCGGTGGTGGGCGTGTCCGCCATCTCCGAGGCCTCGCGCGAGCGCGCCGAGGCCATGCTGCCCGGTGTGCCGGTGCTCGACGTCCGTGACGTCGTGGAGCGGTCCGAGCTGGTGCTGCTCACCGTCCCCGACGACGCCCTCGCGACGCTCGTAGCCGGGCTCGCGGACCTCGGTGCGTGGCAGCCGGGCCAGATCGTGCTGCACACCTCGGGTCGCTACGGCACCGAGGTGCTGGCGCCGGCGCGCGCGCAGGGCGCCATCCCGGTGGCCGTCCACCCGGCGATGACCTTCACGGGGACGTCCCTCGACCTCGGCCGTCTCGAGGGCACCACCTTCGCGGTGACCGCACCCGGCCCGGTGCAGCCGATCGGTCTCGCGCTCGTCGTCGAGATCGGCGGCGAGCCCGTGGTCATCGAGGAGGAGGACCGCGGGCTGTACCACGCGGCCCTCGCGCACGGCGCGAACCACCTCGTGGTCCTCGTCGCGCAGGCGGCGCAGGCGCTCCAGGTGGCGGGCATCGCCGACCCGGGGCGTGCGCTCGCACCGCTGCTGCACGCCGCCCTCGACGGTGCGCTGCGTGCCGCCGACGGTGTCGGCGACCCGGTCCAGACGCTCACCGGTCCGGTCGTGCGCGGCGATGCCGGCACGGTCCAGACGCACCTCACCGAGCTCGCCGCGCTCGCGACGCACCGCGACGCGAGCGACACCGTCGACAGCTACCGGTCCCTGAGCCGTGCCGCGACCGTGCGCGCGCTGGCCGCGGGACGGATCAAGGACGCGCAGGCCCAGTCGTTGCTCGACGTCCTGAACGCCCCCGCCAAGGAGAACTGATGCTCAGCGGCCACGCCCGGCCCCTCGTCACCACCACCCGGGCCGACCTCGCCCGTGCCCTGCGCCGGCCCGACCAGCCAGGCACCACCGTCGGACCCGGCCAGGCTGACGGGAACCCGACCCGCCGCCGCGCCGTCGTCATGACCATGGGCGCGCTGCACGCCGGTCACCTCGAGCTCGTGCGCGAGGCCCGCCGCCTCGCCGACGAGGTGGTCGTGACGATCTTCGTCAACCCCCTGCAGTTCGGACCCGGCGAGGACTACGACAGCTACCCGCGCACCCTGGACGCGGACGTGGCGCTCCTCGCGTCGGTCGGGGTCGACGTCGTCTTCGCGCCGACGCTCGACGAGATGTACCCGGACGGACGGCCGATCGTCAGCGTCACCGCCGGGCGCATCGGCACGGTCCTCGAGGGGGCGTCGCGCCCCGGGCACTTCGACGGGGTGCTCACCGTCGTCCTCAAGCTGCTGCACCTGACCGCGCCCGACGTGGCCGTGTTCGGCGAGAAGGACGCCCAGCAGCTGCTGGCAGTCCGGCGCATGGTGCACGACCTCGACGTGCCCGTGACCGTCCACGGGGTGCCCATCGTCCGCGACGACGACGGCCTCGCGCTGTCCTCGCGCAACGCCTACCTGTCGTCCGACGAGCGCAGCCGTGCGCTCGCCCTCTCGGCAGCCCTCGCCGCCGGACGCGACGCCGCGACCGCAGGGGCGACGGCAGCCGCGGTCCACGCAGCAGCCCGGCAGCGTGTCGACGCCGCCGAGGGCGTCGACCTCGACTACCTGGTGCTCGTCGACCCGGCTACCGTGGACGACGTGCCGCCCGACCACGCCGGCCCGGCCCTGCTGCTCGTCGCCGCACGCGTCGGCACGACGCGGCTCATCGACACGATGGCGGTCGAGGTGGCAGACCCCACCACTCAGCACACCACCCCCCAGCACCGCACCACCGGAGGAACCCCGTGACGTCCCTGCAGCGTCCGATGATGATCGGCAAGATCCACCGCGCGACGGTGACCCAGGCCGACCTGCACTACGTCGGCTCGATCACGGTCGACAACCTGCTGCTCGAGGCCGCAGACCTGTACCCGGGCCAGCAGGTCGACGTCGTCGACGTGACCAACGGGTCGCGGCTGACCACCTACGTGATCCCGGGTGAGCCCGGCTCCGGTCAGGTCTGCATCAACGGCGCCGCGGCGCACCACGTGCACCCCGGCGACACGGTGATCATCATCGCCTACGGCATGCTGGCCGACGCCGAGGCCCGCCACTACCTGCCGCACGTCGTGTTCGTCGACGGCGACAACGCCGTGGTCGAGGTCTCGGAGGAGCCGGGTCTCGTCCCCGAGGGCTACGACCTCGAGCCGAGCGGTCTCGCGATCGCGCCGTTCCAGCAGCAGCACGGCACCGAGGCGTGACCACCACCGCCGTGCCCGGGCCCGCGCGGCCCGGGCCGGCCCTCGTCACCACGCTCGCCGCGCCCGAGCCCGGCTGGACCACGGACGCCGACGTCGTCGTCGTCGGCTCCGGGATCGCCGGTCTGACGGCTGCGCTCGAGCTGCGCACGCGCGTGCCGCGGGTGCTGCTCGTCACCAAGGACGCGCTGTCGTCCGGGTCGACGGTCTGGGCCCAGGGGGGCATCGCCGCGGCGCTCGCCCCGGAGGACTCCCCGGCCGCCCACCAGGAGGACACCCTCGTGGCGGGGGCCGGCGTCTGCGACCCCCGCGCGGTCGAGGTCCTCGTCACCGAGGGGCCGGCCCGGGTCCGCGAGCTCGTGGCGCTCGGGGCGCACTTCGACACCGACGGCGTCGGGGAGATGTCGCTCACCCGTGAGGGCGGCCACCACGCCGACCGCATCGCGCACGCCGGAGGAGACGCCACGGGCGCCGAGATCTCGCGCGCGCTGGTCGCCCAGCTCGAGGCGGTCCGCAACGACCCCGGCATCGAGGTGATCGAGCACGCGCTCGTCATCGACCTGCTGACCAGCGCGGGCCCCGTGACCCCCGCGACGCCCGACGGGCCGCGCCGCTCGGTCTGCGGTGTCACCCTGCACGTCCGAGGTGCGGGCAGCCGCGACGGCGTCGGCGCGGTCCGCAGCCGCGCGGTGGTGCTCGCCACGGGCGGGATCGGGCAGTCGTTCATGTCGTCGACCAACCCGCCGCAGGCCACCGGTGACGGCACGGCCGCGGCGCTGCGCGCGGGCGCGACCCTCGGCGACATGGAGTTCGTGCAGTTCCACCCGACGGTCCTGTGGCTCGGCAGCGCGGCGAAGGGGCAGCTCGCCCTGATCTCGGAGGCCGTCCGCGGCGAGGGCGCGTACCTGGTCGACGTCTTCGGCCACCGGTTCATGCCGGCCGTCCACCCGATGGCGGAGCTCGCACCGCGCGACGTGGTCGCGCACGCGATCGTCCGGCAGATGGCGGTGACAGGCTCGGACCACGTGCTCCTCGACGCCCGGCACCTCGGAGCGGACTTCCTGCGGCGCAGGTTCCCCACCATCACGGAGCGACTGCTCGCGCAGGGCCTCGACATCACGGAGGAGCTCGTCCCGGTCGCGCCCGCCCAGCACTACCACTCCGGCGGTGTCGTGACGAACCTCGACGGCCGCTCGACGGTCCGTGGGCTGTACGCCGTCGGCGAGGTCGCGTGCACCGGGGTGCACGGCGCCAACCGGCTCGCGTCGAACTCCCTGCTCGAGGGCCTCGTGTTCGCGCACCGCGCCGCCGAGGACATCGCGGGGCGCATGGCCGCCGGGGAGCTCCCGCTGCTCGAGCCGGTGCCGCGGCCGGGGCCCACCGGTCTGGTCATGGCGGCGAGCCGCACGCGGATCCAGCGCGTCACGTCGACCGGCAGCGGGGTCATCCGCTCGGCGGAGAGCCTCGCCGTCGCGGCCGAGAGGCTGGCCTCGGTCCGCACCGACGCGAACCTCCCGGAGGCGGTCGCCGGCGACCTCAGCGCGCAGCCGCAGACCGCCGAGTGGGAGACCAGCAACGTCCACCAGGTCTCGACGGTCCTCACCGCGGCTGCCGCCCGCCGGACGGAGAGCAGGGGCGGTCACTTCCGCTCCGACTTCCCGGAGCGAGACCCGGCCTGGGAGCGCCGGGTGACGGTGCACCTCGCCGAGGACGGCACCCTCCAGGTCGACTGAGCGGCCCACCGGTGGCACCGCAGGGGTCGGATACCGTGTGGGGGTGACTCACCCCTCCGCGCCCGCTGCCCAGACCGAGCCCTCCGTCAGGTCCTCTGCTGAGACCACCGTCGAGCCGGGCCTCGACCCCGCCTGGATCAGCGACACCGTGCGCCGCACCCTCAGCGAGGACCTCGGGGGAGACCCCGGGCGCGACGTCACGAGCCAGGCGACGATCGCCGTCTCGTCGGGCGCCGTCGCGCACCTCGTGGCGCGTCAGGAGGGTGTCGTGGCGGGCCTCGTGCTCGTGCAGGAGGTCGTCGACCAGGTGTCGGCGCGCTTCGGGCTCGGACCGGTGCGCGTGGACCTGGACGTCGTCGACGGGACGCGGGTCGAGCCCGGTCGCCGGCTCGCGGTGCTCACCGGGCCCGTGCAGGTGCTGCTCATGGCGGAGCGGTCGCTGCTCAACCTCGCCAGCCGTGCCTCGGGCGTCGCGACCGCGACCCGCGCCTGGGCGGACAGGCTCGAGGGGACGCAGGCCACGGTCCTCGACACCCGCAAGACCACGCCTGGGCTCCGCGCGCTCGAGAAGTACGCCGTGCGGGCCGGCGGCGGGACCAACAAGCGCATGGGCCTCTACGACGTCGCGATGGTCAAGGACAACCACGTGGTCGCCGCCGGCTCCGTGACCGCTGCGGTGCACGCGGTCCGTGAGGCCTTCCCGGAGGTGCTCGTCCAGGTGGAGGCCGACACCTGCGCGCAGGCGCTCGAGGCGGTCGCGGCAGGTGCGACCTTCCTGCTGCTCGACAACATGAGCACGCCCACCCTCACCGAGACCGTCGCCGCGGTCCGGGCCGGCGAGGGGCAGACCGGTCCCGTCGAGCTTGAGGCCACCGGGAACCTCACGCTGGACCGTGCCGCCGAGGTCGCAGCGACGGGCGTCGACTACATGTCGGTCGGTGCGCTGACCCACTCGGCGCCGATCCTGGACCTCGCGCTCGACCTCGTCTCGCGCTGACCTGCTGACGCCGCGCCACCCCGCGCCGCCCCACCCTGCTCCGTCCCCACCCCGCCCTGTCCGCAACCCGCTCTGTCCCCGCCCCGAGCCAGCCGAGCCCGCCCCGGCACTCCACTAGGATGGCGGGGTGACTTCTGAGCAGACCCCCGCGACCGCAGACCCCACTCTCGCCGACGGGGAGAACGACCTCCCCGAGCAGCTGCGGGTGCGTCGGGAGAAGCGCGACCGGCTGCTCGAGAGCGGCGTCGAGGCCTACCCGGTCGAGGTGCCCCGCACGCACTCGATCGCCGAGGTCCGCGCGCAGTACGCGCACCTCGAGACGGGCGAGGAGACCGACGACCTCGTCGGCGTCGCCGGTCGTGTCGTGTTCCTGCGCAACTCCGGCAAGCTCTGCTTCGTCTCGCTCCAGGACGGCGAGGGCAACCGCCTCCAGATCATGCTGAGCCTCGCGGTCGTCGGCGAGGAGTCGCTCGCCGCGTTCAAGGCAGACGTCGACCTCGGTGACCACCTCTTCGCGCACGGTCGCGTGGGCAGCTCGCGCCGCGGCGAGCTGAGCGTCTTCGCGGACTCGTGGCAGATCGCCGCGAAGGCGCTCCGCCCCCTCCCGGTGCTCCACCGTGAGCTCTCGGAGGAGGCCCGCGTCCGTCAGCGCTACGTGGACCTCATCGCGCGCCCGGCGGCCCGCGAGGCGGCGCGCCTGCGCGCCGGCGTGGTCCGGTCCCTGCGCGAGAACTTCCACGACCGCGGGTACATGGAGATCGAGACCCCGATGCTCCAGACCATCCACGGCGGTGCGGCCGCCCGGCCTTTCACCACGCACATGAATGCTTTCGACATCGACCTGTTCCTGCGGATCGCCCCCGAGCTGTTCCTCAAGAGGGCCGTGGTCGGCGGTATCGAGCGCGTCTTCGAGATCAACCGCAACTTCCGGAACGAGGGTGCTGACTCCACGCACTCCCCGGAGTTCGCGATGCTCGAGGCCTACGAGGCATATGGCGACTACAACTCCATGGCGGTGCTCACCAAGAATCTTGTCCAGAAGGCGGCTCTCGACATGTTCGGGACCACTCTCGTGACGCTCGCCTCGGGCGAGGAGTACGAGCTCGGCGGCGACTGGGCCGAGCTCACCATGTACGGGTCGTTGTCGGAGGCCCTCGGCGAGGAGATCACCCCGCAGACCACCGTCGCGCGGCTCACGGAGCTCGCGGACGCCGTCGAGATCTCGATCGACCCGAAGAAGGTCAACCACGGAAAGCTCGTCGAAGAGCTCTGGGAGCACCACGTCGGCAATTCTCTCTACGCGCCGACCTTCGTCCGGGACTTCCCCGTCGAGACCTCGCCGTTGACGCGCGACCACCGCTCTGTCCCCGGGCAGGTCGAGAAGTGGGACCTGTACGTCCGTGGTTTCGAGCTCGCGACCGCGTACTCCGAGCTGGTGGACCCGGTCGTCCAGCGCCAGCGCTTCGAGGCGCAGGCGGTCCTCGCAGCTGCGGGCGACGACGAGGCGATGGTGCTCGACGAGGACTTCCTCACGGCGATGGAGTACGCGATGCCGCCGAGCGGGGGCATGGGGATGGGCCTCGACCGCCTGCTCATGGCGCTGACGGGTCTGGGGATCCGCGAGACGATCCTGTTCCCGCTGGTCAAGCCGCAGCGTTGAGCGCGGTGCCAGGAACGGGCGCGGCGCGTCGTATGGTGGTCCGGTGAGCACCTTCTGGACCGCCTTCGCCGCGCTCGTCCCGTCGATCGGGGTGGGCGTCCTGTTCTACTTCGCGATGCGTTTTATCATTCGCGCGGACCGTAACGAGCGGGCCAACCTCGCTCGTCTCGATGCCGAAGAAGACGCACGCACTGAGCGAGAGGTCCCACCGACGGGTGCGGGTATCACCCCGTAAAATCATCCGCCTTTCTGTTCTCCAGTTGACGCTCCATCAGGAATGATGCGAGCATGAAGTCCCCTGCAGCGAAACAGAATGGTGAGGTACCTCAAGTGGCACAGAAGGTTCAGGTAATTCTTGTCGACGACCTCGACGGCGGCACCGCCGACGAGACCGTGACTTTCTCCCTCGACGGCGTCTCGTACGAGATCGACCTCTCGACGGACAACGCGTCGGCATTCCGCGACTCGCTCGCGAGCTGGGTCGGTCACGCACGCAAGGTCGGCCGTTCTGCGGCACGCCCCGCGAAGCGTTCGGCGCGTCAGCCTTCCGGCGGCACCTCGCCCAACGACATCCGCGAGTGGGCTCGCGCCAACGGCCACACGGTCAACGAGCGCGGCCGCATCTCGGCCGAGATCAAGGCTGCGTACGAGGCGGCTCACTGACGTCCTCCGACGTCGGCACGAGAGGGTGGTGGACCAGTCGGTCCACCACCCTCTCGTCGTCCCAGGGGACGCCCGCCCTCGATAGGCTGGGCCGGTGACCACACCTCCCGCACCGCTGCAGCGTCTCCTCGTCGGCACCTACCCCACCTCGGGCGGCCCAGGGTCGGGGGAGGGGATCTGGTCCGTCGACCTCGACCCGCGCACCGGGGAGCTCTCGGGCGCCCACCAGCTGGTCGAGGTCGCGTCACCGTCCTTCCTCGCGCTGCACCCCGACGGGACGACCGTGGTCGCCGTCTCCGAGACGGAGCAGGGGCGGGTGAGCACCTTCTCGCTGTCCGGGGACGGGCTGGTCCTCACCTCGAGCGCGTCGACGGGCGGCGCTGACCCGTGCCACCTCGTGGTGGACGAGCGCGACGTGTGGGTGGCGAACTACTCCTCCGGCAGCCTGGCGGCCCTGACGCTCACGGAGTCGGGCACCCTGGGCGGAGCCCTCGCGACCTTCGCGCACAGCGGCTCGGGCCCGGTGCGCGAGCGCCAGCGCGGTCCCCACGCGCACTACGTCCAGGCGGTCGGAGAGCGCCACCTGTGGGTCAGCGACCTCGGGACGGACGAGGTCCGCCGGTACCGCAGGACTGCGACGCCCGGTGTGCTCGTCGCCGACGGCCTCGCCCTCGCGCTGCCGCCCGGGACCGGCCCGCGGCACGTGGCGCTCGGCGACGACGGGACGGCCTTCGTGGTGGGCGAGCTCGACTCCCGCGTCCACGTGGTCCGGGTCGAGCAGGACGGGTCCGCGACGCATCTCGGGAGCGTGCCCGCCTGCGACACCCCCAGCCCCGAGGCGGGGTCCTTCCCCTCGCACCTGGCACTGAGCGCCGACGGCAGCCGCCTCTACGTCGGGGTCCGCGGTCCCGACGTGCTCGCGACCTTCGCGGTCGAGCGCGACGACGAGGGCCAGCCCGTCCTGCGCCACCTCGCGGACTCACCCCTGGGCGTCGTGTGGCCACGTCACCTCGCGGTGCTGACGGCGCACGCGGCCGACCCCACGCTCTCCGGGCGCCCCGCACAGGCCGACGACCTGGTGGTCGTCGCAGGCCAGACCTCCGGCGGTGTCACGGTCCTGCGCGTCGACCACGAGAGCGGTCAGGCGGAGCCGGTCTCGTCCGTCGACATCCCCGCGCCGGCCTGCATCCTGCCGGTCTGAGCACTACGCGCAGCCGGCTCCACCAGCCCGTTCACCTCCGGCTCAGCGACACCTCGACGAGCCCGGCGACGGCCGAGAGGCACGAGCCGCACCCGCCTCCTGCGCGGGTGAGCACCTGGACGTCGTCGAGCGACGAGCAGCGGCCGGAGCACACGACGTCGCGGATCTCGCCGGCGCTGACGTTGTTGCACGAGCAGACGAGCGTCTCGTCGGCGATCGCGTCGCACGCGGCGGCGTCGAGGGGGACCAGCGGCGTGGCGTCCTCGGGGGGCTCGTCGAGCATGAGGCGCAGCGCCGCGAGGGGGTCCGTGGTGGTCCGGGTCGGTGCGTGCTTCTCCATGCGTCCATCGTCCCGGACGACGTGTCAGCACAGGTGGGACCTTCGACCTCGCCCGAGTCCTGCCCCGCGCTGGCCCGGTCCGTCTCGGTGGGGACGGCGCCCGCGGCACCGGGCGCGCGACGGTGGCAGACTGGTGGGATGTCAGAACGCAGGTGCCCATGAGCGGCGACTCCCTCCGGGTGGCCATGCTCTCCGTGCACACCTCCCCGCTCGAGCAGCCCGGCACGGGCGACGCCGGCGGGATGAACGTCTACATCACCGAGCTGTCCCGGGCGCTCGCACGCAGCGGGGCCGAGGTGGAGATCTTCACGCGGCGGACGTCGTCCGCGCAGCCCGACGTGGTCGAGGTGGGCGACGGGATCCTCGTGCGGCACATCACCGCCGGTCCTTTCGAGGGGCTCGACAAGAACGACCTGCCCGGGCAGCTCTGCTACTTCTCGGCCGGGGTCCTGCGCACGGAGGCGGCGCGCACCCAGGGCTGGTACGACGTGGTCCACTCGCACTACTGGCTGTCCGGCCAGGCCGGCATGCTCGCGGCCGACCGCTGGAACGTCCCGCTGGTCCACTCGATGCACACCATGGCGCTCGTGAAGAACGGGTCGCTGGCGCCGGGCGACGTCCCGGAGCCGGCCGGCCGCGTGATCGGCGAGGAGCAGGTGGTCGAGGTCGCCGACGCGCTCGTCGCCAACACGGCTGCCGAGGCAGAGGACCTCGTGACGCACTACGCGGCGGACCCGACCCGGGTGCACGTGGTGAGCCCCGGGGTGGACCTCGAGACCTTCACCCCGCTCCCGCCGGCCGGTGCGGACGGCGCACGGGACACCGCGGCCGCCGAGCGTGCCGCGCTCGGTCTGCCCGCCGACCGCAAGGTCGTGGTCTTCGCCGGTCGCGTGCAGCTGCTCAAGGCGCCCGACGTCCTCGTCCGTGCCCTCGGGGTCATGGCCGACCACGGTGACGAGCTCCCGCTGCTCGTCGTGCTCGGTGGTGCGAGCGGCCGCCCGACGGCGCTGCGTGAGCTCGAGGCCCTCGCGTACCAGGTGGGGGTGAGCGACGACGTGCTGTTCCTCCCGGCGGTCTCGCGGAGCGAGCTCGCGCGCTGGTTCCGGTGCGCCGACCTCGTCGCCGTCCCGTCGCGCAGCGAGTCCTTCGGGCTGGTCGCCGTCGAGGCCCAGGCGTGCGGCACCCCCGTGGTCGCCGCAGACGTCGGCGGGCTGCGCACCGCGGTCCAGGACGGGCGCTCAGGTGTCCTGGTCCCCGACCACGACCCGCACCGGTGGGCTGCCGTGCTGCGGGACCTGCTCCGTGACGACGAGCGGCTGGCGCGGCTCTCCCGCGGAGCCCTGGAGGTGGCGGCCCACTTCAGCTGGGACACCACGGCCGAGGAGACCCGCAAGGTGTACGAGCAGGCGCGCGTCGCCTGAGGTCTCTGAGCCGGGGACCTGAGCCCCGGACCTGTGCCGGGGCCTGCGGTCCACGGGCCGAAGGGCCCGAGCACCCGTCGCCGAGATGCGGCAGGATGGACCCATGACATACACCCTTGTGCTGCTCCGCCACGGCGAGAGCGAGTGGAACGCGAAGAACCTGTTCACCGGCTGGGTGGACGTGAACCTGTCCGAGAAGGGCGTCGAGGAGGCCAAGCGAGGCGGGAAGCTGCTCACCGACGCGGGCATCCTCCCCGACGTCGTGCACACCTCGCTGCTGCGCCGCGCGATCACGACCGCGAACCTCGCGCTCGACGCCGCCGACCGCCACTGGATCCCGGTCAAGCGCAGCTGGCGTCTCAACGAGCGCCACTACGGTGCGCTCCAGGGCAAGGACAAGAAGCAGACGCTCGCCGAGTTCGGCGAGGAGCAGTTCATGCTGTGGCGCCGGTCCTTCGACGTGCCGCCGCCCGCGATCGAGCTCGGCTCGGAGTTCTCGCAGGACACCGACCCCCGGTACGCCGACGCCCCCGTCGTGGCGACCGAGTGCCTCAAGGACGTCCTCGACCGCGCCCTCCCGTACTGGGACGGCGAGGTCGTCAGCGACCTGCGCGAGGGCAAGACCGTCCTCGTCGCCGCGCACGGCAACTCGCTGCGCGCGATCGTCAAGCACCTCGACGGCATCTCCGACGAGGACATCGCGGGCCTGAACATCCCGACCGGCATCCCGCTCGTCTACGAGCTCGACGAGAACTTCGTGCCGACCGTCAAGGGTGGCACCTACCTCGACCCCGACGCCGCGGCTGCCGCGGTCGCCGCCGTCGCAAACCAGGGTCGCTGACCCAGGCTCAGCACCTCCAGCACAGAAAGGTGTGGCCACCTCCCCTCGGGGAGGTGGCCACACCTTTCTGGTTCCTGCTGGTCCCGCTGGCGGTGCGAGGTCGTGCCGGGCTCTTGCTGTCCTGCTACTTCAGCTGTCCTGCTACTTCAGGACGCGGTGGCCGGGCGGCCGCGCTCCTCGGCGAAGTCACCGGTCACGAGGTACACCACGCGGCGGGCGACGGAGACGCCGTGGTCGCCGAAGCGCTCGTAGTAGCGACCCACGAGGGTGACGTCGACGGTCTCCTGCGTGGTGCCGTTCCAGGACTCCGAGAACAGCGCCTGGAAGGTGTCCTGGTGCAGCTGGTCGAGGAGGTCGTCGTCGCGCTGGATGTTGCTGGCGACCTCGAGGTCGCGGGTGGTGAGCAGCGTCGTGGTGCGACGGGCGACGCGGGTCGCGGCGTCCTGCATCGAGGCGAAGGTGCCCTCGACGAGCGGTGCCATCGCGTGCTGCGGGAAGCGTCCACGGGCCACCTGGGCGATGTGGCGCGCGAGGTCTCCCATGCGCTCGAGCGAGGCGCTCATGCGCAGGGCGGAGACCACGACGCGCAGGTCGGTCGCGACCGGTGCCTGCTGGGCGAGGAGGAGCACGCAGCGCTCGTCGAGGTCGCGCTCGAGCTGGTCGATCCGGCGGTCGTCGGCGATGACGGACTGGGCCAGCTGCAGGTCGGCCGTGAGCAGCGCGACGCCGGCCCGGCTGATCGCAGACTCGACCAGGCGGCTCATGTCGGCCAGGTCGTCGCCGATCTGCTGGAGCTCGGCTTCGAAGATCTCACGCATGTCGTCCCTCTCGTGGTGTGATGGACCATGGTCCCAAGTGCAGGTGTGTCTGCGAAGACCGACGGGTGAACGCGTCGCAGAGCGTAGATGAACAGTTCATGAAGCCACGCCTCGTGAACCGCAGGATCTCGCCCCCCGCGCCGCACCGGCACACCGTCGTCCTCGATGTCTGACCGTACCCTGGTCACGTGGATGGGTACGAGGTCGTCGTCGTGGGGCTGCTCGGTCTGCTGACCGGGCTGATCGCCGCGCTCGCGTTCCGCTTCAGCGAGCACCAGCAGCGCAGGCTGCCCGAGCAGGCGCCCGGCGAGCTGGACCCCGGTGTGGTCCGGGTGCTGGCCGTGCTGCGCTCTGCGGCCGTGGTGCTCGGACCGGACGGCCGCGTCATCCGGGCGAGCCCGCCGGCCTACGCGCTCGGCGTCGTCCGTGACGACGCCGTGGTGCACCCCTCCATCCAGGACATGATCACCGCGGTCCGCCGGGACGGCGTGATCGCCGACGAGGAGCTCGAGCTCCCTCGAGGTCCGATCGGCCGCGGCCGGGTGATGCTGCAGGTGCGTGTGGCCAACATCGACGCGGGCCACGTGCTGGTGCTCGCCGAGGACCGCACCGAGGCGCGCCGCATCGAGGCCATCCGCCGCGACTTCACCGTGAACGTCTCGCACGAGCTCAAGACCCCGGTCGGTGCGATCGCGCTCCTCGCCGAGACCATGCAGGACGCGGCGGACGACCCTGACGCCGTCCGGCACTTCGCCGGGCGCATGCAGAAGGAGTCGATGCGCCTCGGTGCCCTGGTCCACGAGATCATCGAGCTGTCCAGGCTGCAGGTGGCCGGCGCGCTCCAGGAGGTCGGGCTGATCAGCGTCGACGACGTGATCCGCGAGGCGGCCGACCGGGCGCGTGTGGTGGCCCAGGCGAAGGAGGTCGTGCTCGCCGTGGCCGCCGACACCGGCCTGAGCGTCTACGGCGACCACGCCCTGCTCGTGACGGCAGTCCGCAACCTGCTGGACAACGCCGTCGCGTACTCCGACGGCGGCACGCGCGTCGGGGTCGGGGTCTCCGCCGAGGACGGCCTCGTCTCGATCGCCGTGGTGGACCAGGGCATCGGCATCTCGGCCGCCGAGCAGAGCCGCGTGTTCGAGCGCTTCTACCGGGTCGACCCGGCGCGCTCCCGCGACACCGGCGGCACCGGCCTCGGCCTGAGCATCGTCAAGCACGTCGCTGCCGACCACGGCGGCGACGTGAGCATCTGGTCCGAGCCGGGCCGGGGATCGACCTTCACGCTGCGGATCCCCGCAGCGCACGTCCCGGCGCCTGCCGAGACTCCGACGCCCAGCGATGCTGGTGCCCCTGACAAGGAGGTGGATGCGTGACCCGCATCCTGGTGGTCGAGGACGAAGAGTCCTACCGCGAGCCGCTCACGTACCAGCTGACCCGCGAGGGCTACGACGTCGTCGCGGTCGCCGACGGGGCAGCCGGGCTGGCGGCCTACGACGAGGGCGGCGCGGACCTCGTGCTCCTCGACCTCATGCTCCCGGGCCTCTCGGGGACCGAGGTGTGCCGTGAGCTCCGTCAGCGCGGCGACGTCCCGGTCATCATGCTCACCGCCAAGGACGGCGAGATCGACAAGGTCGTCGGGCTCGAGCTGGGCGCCGACGACTACGTGACCAAGCCGTACTCCTTCCGCGAGCTGCTCGCCCGGGTGCGTGCCGTGCTCCGGCGCCGCCAGCCCGCAGCAGCTGTCGACGAGGACGAGGCCGACGAGCTCGTCGGCTCCGGCCCGGTGCAGATGGACGTCGACCGGCACGTGGTGACGGTCCGCGGCGAGCTCGTCTCGCTGCCGCTCAAGGAGTTCGACCTCCTCGAGTTCCTGCTGCGCAACGCCGGCCGGGTCCTGACCCGCGGGCAGCTCATCGACCGTGTGTGGGGCTCGGACTACGTGGGCGACACCAAGACGCTCGACGTCCACGTCAAGCGCCTGCGCGCCAAGATCGAGACGGACCCGGCCTCGCCCGAGCTCCTGCTCACGGTCCGCGGCCTCGGCTACAAGCTCGTCGACGACTGACGGTCGCCCCACCGAGGCGGACGCCAGCCCCATAGACCTGTCGTGGCGTCCGCGCGCGGCGTGCGGCGAGGTGTCGGTGCACTGTTCACCTGCTGTTCACCCGGGTACCGCCGTCGCGTCACCCTCGGTCCTTAGCGTCTCATCCGTCAGCAGAAACATCTGCGACCAACAGACTTGAGGATGGGTAAGACAGTGAAGCGTGTGAACAACCGCAACCTCGCCGCCGTCGTGCTGGCCGGGGCGCTCGCCGCGACCCTCGCCGCCTGCGGCGCCGACGCCACGACGCCCTCGACGCCCAGCACCTCCGGCGCGGCCGGTGACGGCGCGTCCTCGGAGCCCGCGACCGACCTCTCCGGCAACCTCGCCGGTGCCGGCGCCAGCTCGCAGGAGAAGGCCATGGGCGGCTGGATGGCCACCTTCAACGCCACGGCTCCTGACGTGACGATCAGCTACGACGCCGTCGGCTCGGGCGGTGGCCGCGAGCAGTTCCTCTCCGGCGGCGTGCTCTTCGCCGGGTCGGACTCCGCGCTCAAGCCCGAAGAGGTCACCTCCGCCGAGGAGCGCTGCTTCGGCGGCGAGGCCATCGAGCTCCCCCTCTACATCAGCCCGATCGCGGTCGTCTACAACCTCCCGGGCGTCGACGCCGACAACATCAACATGTCGGCCGAGACCATCGCCAACATCTTCAACGGCACGATCACCTCGTGGAACGACCCCGCGATCGCGGCCGAGAACGAGGGCGTCGAGCTCCCGGACACGACCATCATCCCGGTCAACCGCAACGACGAGTCGGGCACCACCGAGAACTTCACCGAGTACCTCTCGGCGGCCTCGAACGGCGCCTGGACCTACGAGCCGAGCGGCGACTGGCCCATCTCGGGCACGCAGTCCGGCTCCAAGACCTCGGGCCTCATCGACACCGTCACCGGTGCCGAGGGTGCGATCGGCTACGCCGACGCCTCGCAGGCCGGCGACCTCGGGACCGTCGCCCTCAAGGTCGGCGAGGAGTACGTGCCGTTCTCGCCCGAGGCCGCGGCCAAGGTCGTCGACGCCTCGCCGCGTGCCGAGGACGCGACCGACAACCGCCTGGTCGTCGAGCTCGACCGCACCACCACCGAGGCCGGCGCGTACCCGCTCGTGCTGATCTCGTACTCGGTCGCCTGCTCGCAGTACGACGACGCGTCCGACGCCGCGAACGTCAAGGCGTTCTTCAGCTACATCGCCAGCGCCGAGGGCCAGGCAGTGGCCTCCGACGCCAGCGTCGCCGGCTCCGCCCCGATCTCGGACACGCTCCGCGAAGAGGTCATGGCAGCGGTCGACGCGATCACCGTCGCCGAGTGACCTGAGCGACACCCACAGGCCGCGCCCGGTGCGAACCGGGCGCGGCCACGGTGCTCTCTCCCGCAGGTGGGGGCACCGGCCCACGACCAGCACGTAGCGTGGGTCCCGTACCACGCAGCACCTCCTGCACCACAGCACCTCCAGCACGAACCCGCACCGCCCACCGGGGCTACCTGCCCCACCAGCTGACGGAGATCCCGTGGCCGTTCTGAGCCCCGCACCGACCAAGAAGTCACCTGACGAGGAGCCCGCCCCGAAGCGCAACAGGGGTGGGCTGGCCGGTCGCCTGTTCCAGTTCCTGTCGACCGCCGCCGGCGTGACGATCCTGGTGACCCTCGCGGCCGTCGCCGCCTTCCTGGTGATCCGCGCCTGGCCCGCCCTGACGGCGTCGCCCGAAGAGCTGCAGAAGATCTCCTGGTTCAACGCGGACTCGATCCTCGGGTACACCGGGCCGCTGATCTTCGGCACCCTGCTCGCCTCGGTGCTCGCCCTCGGGATCGCGGTCCCGCTCGCGCTCGGCATCGCGCTGTTCATCTCGCACTACGCCCCTCGCCGCCTGGCGCAGGGGCTCGGCTACGTCATCGACCTGCTCGCGGCGATCCCGTCCGTGGTCTACGGCCTCTGGGGCGCGCTCTGGCTCGCCCCGGTCCTCGACCCGGTCTTCCGGTGGATGACCGACTTCCTCGGCTTCATCCCGCTGTTCGAGGGCTACCAGCCGCCGGCCAAGAACATCCTCACTGCGTCGGTCGTCCTGGCCGTGATGATCCTGCCGATCATCACCGCGGTGGCCCGCGAGGTGTTCCTGCAGACGCCGCGCCTCCACGAGGAGGCCGCGCTGGCACTCGGCGCGACGCGCTGGGAGATGGTCCGCATGGCGGTCCTGCCCTTCGGGCGCTCCGGCCTCATCAGCGCCTCGATGCTCGGCCTCGGCCGGGCGCTCGGCGAGACGATGGCCGTGCTGATGATCCTGTCGCCCGGGTTCCTGTACTCGTTCCACCTGCTCAAGCCCGGGCAGCACCAGTCGATCGCCGCGAACATCGCCTCGAAGTTCCCCGAGGCCTCCGGCCTGTCGGTCAACGCCCTCATCGCGACCGGTCTGGCGCTGTTCGTCATCACCCTCGCGGTCAACATGCTCGCCCGCTGGATCATCTCTCGCCGCAGCGAGTTCTCAGGAGCCAACTGATGACCACCGCCCCCTTCTCCCCGGCCGTGTCCCCGTCGCCGGCCCCGACCGGCCCGGGCAACGCCCTCGACGGGTCGCGCCGTCGCTCGCGCCTGCCCTCGTGGACTCCCTGGGCCGTCGCCGGCGGCTCGCTCGTCGTCTCCTTCCTCGTGGTGCTCGTCCTCGGCACGCCGACGGTCGCCTCGGTGGTCGCGCTGGCCGCTGTGCTCTACGCGGTCTCCGTGACGGTCGTCTCGCGTGTCGTCGAGGGGCCCCGCTGGGCCGCCGACCGCTTCGCGACCACGATGGTGACCTTCGCCTTCGGCATCGCGCTCATCCCGCTGGTCTCGCTGCTGTGGACCGTGCTGCAGAAGGGCTCGACCCTCTTCAGCCTCACCTTCCTCAACACGAACATGCTCGGCGTCTTCGGCGACATGACCGAGGGCGGCGTCTACCACGCGATCGTCGGGACCGTGCTGATCACGACCGCGGCCGCGGTGATCTCGGTCCCGCTCGGCATCCTCACGGCGGTCTACCTCGTCGAGTACGGGCGCGGGCCGCTCGCCAAGGGCATCACCTTCCTCGTGGACGTCATGACGGGCATCCCGTCGATCGTCGCCGGGCTCTTCGCCTTCGCGCTGTTCACGCAGATCTTCGGGCCGGCGTTCCGCGCCGGCATCATGGGCGCCGCGGCGCTGTCGCTGCTCATGACCCCGGTGGTCATCCGCTCGGTCGAGGAGATGCTGCGCCTCGTCCCGAACGAGCTCCGCGAGGCCTCGTACGCGCTGGGCGTGCCCAAGTGGCTCACGATCGTCAAGGTCGTGCTCCGTACGGCTATCGCCGGCATCGTCACGGGTGTCATGCTGGCTGTGGCGCGGGTCATCGGTGAGACGGCCCCGCTGCTGCTGACCGTGGGGATCGTGACCCAGGTCAACTGGGACCTGTTCGACGGTCGTATGACCACGCTCCCGGTGTTCGCCTACAACCAGTACTCGCAGGGCGGTGTGGGCGTCGACCGTGCGTGGGCCGCCGCGCTGACCCTGATCCTCATCGTCATGCTGCTCAACGTGGTCGCACGTCTGGTCAGCCGCTTCTTCTCCCCGAAGGCTTCTCGCTGAGACTGCCCTCCCGGGAGTCCGCACAGAAAGGCACCACATGTCCAAGCGCATCGAGGTCAGCGACCTCAACGTCTACTACGGGGACTTCCTCGCGGTCGAGGACGTGTCGATGACGATCGAGGCCCGGTCGGTCACGGCGCTCATCGGCCCCTCCGGCTGCGGCAAGTCGACCTTCCTGCGAACGCTCAACCGCATGCACGAGGTGATCCCGGGCGCGCGCGTCAAGGGCAAGGCCGTGATGGACGGCCAGAACCTCTACGCCTCCGACGTCGACCCGGTCGAGGTCCGCCGCCAGGTGGGCATGGTCTTCCAGCGCCCCAACCCGTTCCCGACGATGTCGATCGCCGAGAACGTGCTGGCGGGTGTCAAGCTCAACAACAAGCGCATCGCGAAGTCGGCGGCCGACGACCTCGTCGAGCAGTCGCTGCGCTCGGCGAACCTGTGGAACGAGGTCAAGGACCGCCTCGCCCGTCCCGGCTCCTCGCTCTCGGGCGGGCAGCAGCAGCGCCTGTGCATCGCCCGGGCCATCGCGGTCAAGCCGGACGTGCTCCTCATGGACGAGCCCTGCTCGGCCCTCGACCCGATCTCGACGCTGGCCATCGAGGACCTCATGGCCGAGCTCAAGGACGACTACACGATCGTGGTCGTCACGCACAACATGCAGCAGGCGGCCCGCGTGAGCGACCGCACCGCGTTCTTCAACATCGCGGGCACCGGCAAGCCGGGCAAGCTCATCGAGATGGACGACACCTCGACGATGTTCTCGTCGCCGTCGCAGCAGGCCACCGAGGACTACATCTCGGGCCGCTTCGGGTGACCGACGCTCCCGGACCCGTCCGTCCTGCGCCCCCGGGGGGAGGCGCGGGCCGACGACCGGGCCTGTGGTGAGGTCGTCGGACGACGGGCTCACCACGGAGACGACGAAGGGCGCCGACCGCGAGGTCGGCGCCCTTCGTCGTGCAGGCGGTGTGACTACCTGGCGTCGCCGCCTGGTGTCAGGAGAGCTCGGGCGTGGGGATGGACTCGATGACCTCGCGGTACTCCTCGAGTGTGCCGTCGAGGACCGGGACCGACACGGGCGTCGTGACGCCGGACGGGTCGGTGATGGTCATCGGCAGGATCGAGCCGGGGGCGACCGGCACGGACTCGAAGAACGTGGCGGTGCCGTCGGCGAAGAAGTTCACGGTGCTGCGCGAGTCGATCGGGATGCCGAGCGAGGACGCGCCGTCGGCCGTCGCGAGCAGGAGCTCGCCGGCCTCCGTGCCGGTGTTGGTCGCACCGCCGAGCAGGCGACCGGGCTGACCCTCGCCCTCGGTGACGATCATGATGTTCTCGACGGTCATGTCGCCGGCCTGGGCGCGGACGCCGTCCGAGGCCGCGTAGGGCTTGTCGGTGGTGATCGGGGAGCAGGCGGACAGGACGAGTCCGAGGCCGACGACTCCGGCGGCCAGTGCTGCGCGGGACTTCTTGGTCTGACGGATCACTCGAACTCCTGTGTCGGTGTGCGGACGCCGAGCCCGCCGGTCCTGTGGCGCCGGTCGGAAGTGCACAGCGCGTGCGCGCGCGACCGGCTCCGGCAGGTGCCCGGCAGGTGCCGGCAGCGTCTGGGGGACGCGGGCGCACGCACCCGCGGGCACTCAGGCGCTAGCCTAGTTGCTCGGGGAGGAGAGCACGAAGTCACGGACCTATGGTTCGTGCCACAGACCAGGCCGCAGGGGAGGAGCGGGTGAGGTCTGAGGCTCGCGCGGGTGACCCCGGCACGGCGATCGGTGGGTGCGGGGTGGGTGAGGGGTGGGCGTGAGACCGCAGCACGGGCGCGGAATTTCAACGTTCTGCCGTGGTAAGATGGGTTTCCGCGAAAGGGGACTGCCACAGATGACGTTCACAGTTGGGGAGACCGTTGTCTACCCGCACCACGGTGCCGCTCTGATTGAAGAGATCAAGACTCGCACCATCCGCGGCGAGGACAAGCTCTACCTGAAGCTCAAGGTAGCGCAGGGGGACCTGACCATCGAGGTCCCCGCTGAGAACGTCGACCTGGTCGGCGTCCGTGACGTGGTGGGCCAGGAAGGTCTCGACCGCGTGTTCGAGGTCCTCCGTGCCCCGTACACCGAAGAGCCCACGAACTGGTCTCGCCGGTACAAGGCCAACGTCGAGAAGATCGCCTCGGGCGACGTCATCAAGGTGGCCGAGGTCGTCCGCGACCTCTCCCGCCGCGACGCCGACCGCGGTCTGTCTGCCGGCGAGAAGCGCATGCTGGCCCGTGCTCGTCAGATCCTCGTCTCGGAGCTCGCACTCGCCGAGCACACCGAGGAGGAGAAGGCCGAGGCCATCCTCGACGAGGTCCTGGCGTCCTGACGCCCCGACCGACCTCGAGAACCTGCAGCTGATGCCGTCGGCCGTCGCCGTCCTCACGGCTGCAGGCTCCGGTGCCCGGCTCGGTCTCGGGTACCCGAAGGCACTGGCGCAGCTGGCGGCGTGCTCCCTCGTGGGGCACGCCGCCAGTCGTCTGTGCGCCTCCGGCGAGATCACGCAGATCGTCGTGACCGCCCCGCGCGAGCACCTCGAGGCCGTGACCCACGCCCTCGACGAGACCCCCGGCCTCACCGTGCCCTGGCGCGTCGTCGAGGGCGGTCCCAGCCGGCAGGCCTCGGTGGCCGCCGGGCTCGCGGCGCTTGTGGAGACGATGAGCCCCTCCGTGCCCTACGACGTCGTCCTCGTCCACGACGCCGCCCGCCCTCTCGCCTCGCCGGACCTGGTCCGCCGCGTCGTCGCGGCGGTGCGCGCCGGTGCGGGCGCGGTGGTGCCCGGTCTGTCCGTCACCGACACCGTGAAGACGGTCGGGCCGGTCAGCCCGTCCGGCGCAGAGGGCGAAGGTGACAGCACAGGCTCTGTGACCGGCTCTCCGGAGCCCTCCCTGGAGCAGGTGACCGGCACCGTGGACCGCACGCCGCTGCGCGCCGTCCAGACCCCGCAGGGCTTCCGCTGGGACCTCCTGCTGCGCGCGCACGCCGCGGGCCATGACCGTGCCCACGACGAGGCGACGGCCGCGACCGACGACTCGTCGCTCGTGGAGGCGCTCGGCGAGCCGGTCTTCGTGGTGGCCGGCGAGGCCGGCGCGCTGAAGATCACGACCACCCACGACCTCGCCGTGGCGCAGGTCCTGGTCTCCAGCAGCGCAGACCACCCGGCAGACCACCCGAGAGGCACCTCATGAGCAGCACGCACCCCGTCCCGCTCCCGCGCGTCGGCACGGGCACGGACGTGCACGCCTTCGCCGACCCTGCCGACGGGCGCGAGCTCTGGGTGGCCGGGCTGCACTGGCCGGGGGAGAACGGCCTCGCGGGGCACTCCGACGCCGACGTCGTCGCGCACGCCGCGGCCGACGCCATCTTCTCCGCGACCGGCCTGGGCGACCTCGGGTCGAACTTCGGGACGAGCGCCCCGGAGTGGGCCGGTGCGAGCGGCGCCGTGCTGCTCGCGGAGGCCGCGTCGCGGGCCCGGGCGGCCGGGTTCCGCATCGGCAACGTCGCGGTCCAGCTCGTCGGCAACCGGCCCCGTCTCGGGACGCGGCGCGCGGAGGCCGAGCGCGTCCTCAGCGACGCCGCCGGGGCGCCGGTCACCGTCACCGCCACGACGACCGACGGCCTCGGCCTCACCGGCCGCGGAGAGGGCGTCGCAGCCCTCGCGACGGCGATCGTGGTCCACGAGGGCTGAACCTGGCTGCTGCTGCTCGTGCGGCTGCTCCGCCGTCGTCGTCGCCTCGGAGCGCCGCCTCGGAGCGCCGACGCGGACCGTCCCTCCGGACCCTGTCCGTCAGACGCCGCCGGGTCTACGCTGGACGAAGACCTGCTCGACGACGAGCAGGCGCGGGACGTTCGACGCGTCCTGGACGCCCAGCACGTCCAGCACGTCTAGGTGCCTCACCACGTCCTCCAGACCAGCACCAGGAGCCTGCCGTGCAGAAGATCTTCCCGTGCCTGTGGTTCGGCGACCAGGCCGAGCAGGCCGCCGAGCTGTACGTGTCCGTCTTCGAGGGCGCACGCACCCTCGAGGTGTCCCGCTACGGCCCCGGCGCCCCGCTGCCGGAGGGCACCGCCCTCGTGGTGACGATCGAGATCGACGGGTCGGTCGTGCGGCTCCTCAACGGCGGCACGGACGTCCCGTTCAGCGAGGCGACGTCGCTCGTCGTGCAGGCCGCGTCCCAGGACGAGGTCGACAGGCTCTGGGACGCCCTGACGGCCGACGGCGGCGCGCCGGGCCGGTGCGGGTGGCTCAAGGACCGGTTCGGCTACTCCTGGCAGATCGTGCCCGAGCGCCTCGGCGAGATCATGCAGCAGCCCGACCCGGCCGCCGCTGCCAGGGTCATGGCGGCGCTCATGGCCATGGACAAGATCTCCCTCCCTGACCTCGAGGCGGCTGCGCGCGGCTGACACGTCCTGCGCACCGGCCGGCCGCAGGCTCAGGCCGGGCGGTCTCGCGCTCGGTGCGAGGTCCAGGCTCGGTCTCCTGCTCAGCCGAAGAGCCGCGTCGTGTACGCGTTGGCGAACAGCCGGCCCGGGTCGTAGGCGTCGCGCACCGCGCAGAAGTCGTCGAGGCGCGGGTAGAGCGCTGCGAGACCGTCGCGGTCGAGGGTGTGGAGCTTCCCCCAGTGCGGGCGCCCCTGGGCCTCGCGGAAGATGGCCTCGGCCCCGGCGAAGTACCGGTCGCGGGGCAACCGGACGTACTGGTGCACGGCGACGTAGGCGGTCTCCCGGCCGTGCGCGGTCGACAGCCACACGTCGTCGGCTGCGGCGAAGCGCACCTCGACCGGGAAGGGGACGTGCACCCCGGAGGCCTCGACCCACCGGTCGACCTCGCGGAGCACCTCGACGACGTCGGCGCGCGGGACGGCGTACTCCATCTCGGCGAAGCGGACCCTGCGGGCCGAGACGAAGACCTCGTGCGAGGCCGCGGTGTAGGTGCGGGGCGCCAGCGCCCTGGACGCGACGGCGTTGATGCGTGGCGTGAGGCCGGGGGCGAGGGTGGCCAGCTCGTTCGTCGCCCAGAACAGCCCGTTCGAGAGCAGCTCGTCGTCGACCCACCGGCGCCCCGTCGACCACAGCCGACGCGCCGTCTCGACCGTCCGCGTGCCCGGTCCGCTCGGGTCCCGAGCCCTGCCCGGGGCCCCGTCCGCGTCCAGAGGCTCTGCCCTGTCGTTGCGCTTGGTGAGGGTGCGCCGGGTGTGCGGGAACCAGTAGAGCTCGAAGTGGTCGTGGGCGTCGACGAGGTTCCCGGGGCCGTCGAGCCGTTCGAGGACCTCGTCGAGCGGCTGGGGTGCCTCGCGGGCCGTGAGCCGGAACGCGGGCACCGTGCGCAGGGTGACCGCGAGGACGATCCCGACGGCGCCCAGACCGAGCCTCGCCGCCTCGAAGAGCGCCCCGTGGGTGTCGGCGCTCGTGTCGACGACCTCGCCCGCCGCCGTCATGAGGCGCACGCCGCGCACCTGGGCGGCCAGCCCGGTGTGCCGGGCGCCGGTGCCGTGGGTGCCGGTGCCGAGCGCTCCGGCGAGGGTCTGCCGGTCGATGTCGCCGAGGTTGGCGAGCGCGAGGCCGTGCCGTGCGAGCGTGAGGTTGAGCGCCCGGAGGCCGATCCCCGCGCGGACCGTGACGAGGGCCCCACCGCCGGCGAGCGGGACGACCTCCTCGACCTCCTCGACGTCCTCGGACCGCCCGGTCCGGCCGTCCGGCGCGGTCCGGCGCCCGAGCCCGGCGAGGCTGACCATGGTGCCCGAGGTCGTCGCGGCCCCGGTGAAGGAGTGGCCTGCCCCGACGGCACGGACACCCTCGCCGCGCTCGGCCGCCTCGTGGAGCAGGGCGCGCAGCGCGTCGGTCGACCCGGGCGTCGCGAGGACGCGTGGCTGGCACCGGGCCGTGCCCGCCCAGGTGGTCCAGGGAGCGGGACGCCGACCGGGCGAGATCCTCATGCTGAGCATGATGGAGCTCCCCGCTCGTCATGGTCAAGCACCCTGGCGATGCCCCATGATGGGTCGGACGGCGGGGGTCTCACGGAGGAGCACGATGGGCTGGTCACTCGAGGAACGACGGGGACGCGTCGTCGACGCCGCCGTCCAGCTCGCCGCGGACCGAGGTCTGGAGCACGTGACCCTGCGGGCCGCGGCCGACGTCGCCGGGATGTCGTGGGACACCGCACGCGAGAGCTTCTACGACCATGCCGACCTGCTGCGTGCGGTGAGCGTCGAGGTCACGGGCCGCAACGTACCGGTCGAGGCGGTCGGTCTCGCCGGGGGCGGCACCTTCACCGAGGGGGCGCTCGACGTCGCGCTCCGGTTCTGGGAGGTGCTCACCGCGCACCGGGACCTCCAGCTGGTCAGCTACGAGATCTCCGTGACGGCGCTGCGGCGGACCGCGCTGCGCCCGCTCGTCGTGGGGCAGCAGGCCGACCAGCGGGCGCTCGCGGAGCAGGTGCTCACCGGGTTCGCCGAGGAGAACGGGGTCGTGTGGGACCGCCCGGTCGCGGACGTCGCGCGCTTCGTGGCGACCTTCCTCGACGGCCTGACGACCGCGTGGCTCGTGGACGCCGACGAGCAGGCCGCGACCGAGCAGCTCACCCTCCTCGTGCAGGTGCTCGAGACCTTCGTCGAGGACCCGGCGTGACCCCGGGCGCCCTCGGTGCGCGGCTCGACGCCGCGACCGCAGGGCTGCCCGCCCCGCTCGCCGTCGTCGACCTCGACGCCTTCGACCGCAACGCCGCGGCGCTCGTGCGTCGGGCCGGCGGGACCCCGGTCCGGCTGGCGACCAAGTCGGTGCGGGTGCGCGCCCTCGTCGAGCGGGCGCACGCCGTGCCGGGGGTGAGCGGCCTCATGGCCTACTCGCTGCGCGAGGCGCTCTGGCTGCTCGCGACCTCTCCCGGCGCCGCGCGCGACGTCCTGGTCGCCTACCCCTGCGTCGACCTCGGTGCGCTCACCGAGCTGTGCTGCTCGCCCGAGGCGCTCGCCCGCACGACGCTCGTCGTCGACTGCCACGAGCACCTGGAGCTCGTGGCCGCCGCCCGGGCGGCAGCCGGCGATCCGGCCCAGGACGTGCGCCTCTGCCTCGACGTCGACGCCTCGCTGCGGGTGGGGCCCGGACCCCGCCCCTGGGTGCACCTCGGCGTCCGTCGCTCGCCCGTGCACACCCCCGAGGACGCGGCCCTCGTCGCCGGGCAGGTGGCCGCCATCCCGGGCGTGCGCCTCGTCGGGGCGATGTTCTACGAGGCGCAGGTCGCAGGGCTCCCGGACACCAGCGCTGCCGTCCGGCTCGTCAAGCGGCTCTCGGTGCGCGACCTCGACCGTCGCCGCGCAGCCGTCGTCGCCGCGGTCGAGCAGCGCGTGGGCCCCCTCGAGCTCGTCAACTCCGGTGGCACGGGGTCGGTCGAGACGAGCGTCGCCGACCCGACCGTGACCGAGGTCGCGGCCGGGTCTGGCCTCTACGCACCCGGGCTCTTCGACGGCTACCGGGCGCTCGGCGTGGCACCGGCCGCGTTCTTCGGGCTCGACGTCGTGCGGCGGCCCTCGGACCGGGTCGTCACGGCTTTCGGGGGCGGGTACGTGGCCTCGGGACCGCCGACGGCCACCCGGCAGCCCCGCCCGGCCGAGCCCGGGGCCTTCCGCCTCGCACGCCGGGAAGGGGCGGGCGAGGTGCAGACCCCCCTCGAGGTCCCGCGCGGGGCCCGTGCACCGAGGGTGGGGGACCGCGCGTGGTTCCGCCACGCGAAGGCCGGGGAGGCCCTCGAGCGCTTCGACGTGGTCCACCTGGTCCGGGGCGACCAGGTCGTCGGGACGGTCCCGACCTACCGCGGGGAGCAGCAGAACTTCGGCTGAGCCCACCCCGCCCGGTCCGTCTCGGACGGTGGTCACCCGCGCCCGTGTGCGGCGATGCCGCGCTAGCGTGCCCGCGCCGGTAGCCTGGGGCCTGTGAGCCTCCGCCTGTATGACACCGCTACGCGTGACGTGCGCGACTTCGTCCCCCTCGTCGAGGGTGAGGTCGGCGTGTACGTCTGCGGGGCGACGGTCCAGGGGCTGCCCCACATCGGTCACATGCGCTCGGCCGTCGCCTTCGACGTGCTCGCCCGCTGGCTCGCCCGCACGGGTCACCGTGTGACGCTGGTCCGCAACGTGACCGACATCGACGACAAGATCCTCGCCAAGTCCGCGGCCGCCGGGGAGCCCTGGTGGGCCTGGGCGGCGACGCACGAGCGCGCCTTCACGCACGCCTACGACGCCCTCGGCAACCTCCCGCCCACCTACGAGCCGCGGGCGACCGGCCACGTCACCGACATGGTGGCGCTCATGGAGCGCCTCGTCGCGGCCGGGCACGCCTACCAGGCGGGCGAGGGCGACGTGTACTTCGACGTCCGCTCCTGGGAGCCCTACGGCTCGCTCACCAACCAGCGCCTCGAAGACCTCACCCCGGCGACGGAAGAGGTCGACGCGGGCGTCAAGAAGGACCCGCGCGACTTCGCGCTGTGGAAGGCCGCGAAGCCGGGAGAGCCCGAGACGGCCTCCTGGCCCACGCCCTTCGGCCGCGGCCGCCCCGGCTGGCACCTCGAGTGCTCGGCCATGGCGCAGCGCTACCTCGGCGACACCTTCGACATCCACGGCGGGGGCCTCGACCTGCGGTTCCCGCACCACGAGAACGAGCAGGCGCAGTCGCGGGCGGCCGGCTACGACTTCGCACGCCTGTGGATGCACTCGGCCTGGGTCACCCAGGGCGGGGCCAAGATGAGCAAGTCGCTCGGCAACGGGCTGCTGGTCACCGAGGTCCTCGACCGGACGAGGGCGGCCGTGCTGCGCTTCGCGCTCGCGGGCGTCCACTACCGGTCCATGCTCGAGTGGACGGCGGAGACCGTCGCCGAGGCGGACACCACGTGGGACCGCTTCGTGGGGTTCGTCGACCGCGCGACCGAGCGGGTCGGCACCGTGCCGGCGGAGGAGGTCGTGGCGGCAGCGCTCCCGGCGGGCTTCGTCGCGGCGATGGACGACGACCTCAACGTGTCGGCAGCACTCGCGGCCGTGCACGAGCACCTCAAGGCCGGCAACACGGCTCTCGCCGGGGGCGACGACGCGGCGGCCCGCACCGAGCTGGTGCTGGTCCGCTCGATGCTCGACGTGCTCGGCCTCGACCCGGCGGCGTGGTCGACGTCGTCGACCAGCACCAGCTCGACGACGGCGCTCGACGCGCTCGTCACCTGCGAGCTCGAGGCACGTGCGCAGGCGCGCGCGGCCAAGGACTTCGCCACCTCGGACGCCATCCGGGACCGCCTCGCGCGGGCCGGGATCGTCGTCGAGGACTCGACTCTCGGCGCGCGATGGACACTCGCGGCCACGACTACGGAGGACCAGGACTGATGGCAGGCAACTCACAGCGCCGCGGAGCGGTGCGCAAGCCCGGTTCGAAGAAGGGCGCGAAGACCGGTTCGGGCGGATGGGGCCGTCAGGCCCTCGAGGGCCGCGGGCCCACCCCGAAGGCCGAGGAGCGTCCGTACCACGTCGCCGCGAAGCGCAAGGCCGGTGCCGAGCGCGCCGGCGCGACCGGCACGGCACCGCGCTCGAACGGACGCCCGAGCGGCGGCAGCCGACCGAGCGGACGCGGCAAGGGACCCAAGAAGTCGGGGTCGGCCACGCACGAGATGGTCTCGGGGCGCAACGCCGTCCTCGAGGCGCTGCGCGCCCGCATCCCCGTGACGACGGTCTACATCGGGACGCGTCTCGAGGCTGACGACCGCACGCGCGAGATCCTGCAGATCGCCTCGGGTCGTGGCTACAACCTGCTCGAGGTCACCAAGCCCGAGCTCGACCGCCTGACGGACGACTCCGTGCACCAGGGCGTCGCCATCCAGGTGCCGCCGTACGAGTACCGCGACCCCGAGGACCTCCTCGACATCGCTGCCGAGCTCGAGCAGCCCGCGCTCATCGTCGCGCTCGACGGTGTCACGGACCCGCGCAACCTCGGTGCGGTCCTGCGGTCCGCCGGTGCTTTCGGCGCCCACGGCGTGCTCGTCCCCGAGCGCCGCTCGGCCGGCGTCACGGCGTCGGCATGGAAGGTCTCGGCCGGCGCCGCGGCCCGCGTGCCCGTGGCTCGCGCGACCAACCTCACGCGCACGCTCCTCGAGTACAAGTCGGCCGGGTGCTTCATCGTCGGTCTCGACGGCGGCGGGGAGGTGTCGGTCGGCGACCTCGCGTTCTCGGTCGACCCGATCGTGCTGGTCGTCGGCTCCGAGGGCAAGGGCCTGTCGCGCCTCGTCCGCGAGACCTGCGACGCCATCGCGTCGATCCCGATCGCCTCGGCCGTCGAGTCGCTCAACGCCGGCGTCGCAGCGGGCATCGCCCTCTACGAGGTCGCGAAGGTCCGCGCCGCCGAGGCCTGACGCACAGCACCTGAACGCAGAGCACCTGAATGCACAGCACCTGAACGCACAGCACCTGAACGCAGAGCGACCCCGGGACCGCACGGTCCCGGGGTCGCTCTGCGTGGTGCTGCTGCTGCTCCGCTACTCCTGCTGGTCGGCGGACTCGGGCGGGAGGCCGAGGATCGCCATCTCGTCGGGGCGGTCGCGCAGGACGTTCTCGACGTAGCTCGAGACCGCCTCGGCGAGGGGGACGTCCCGGCCCTGCTGCTCGGAGATGAACCACCGGTGGTCGAGCACCTCGTGGAACAGCTGGGCGGGCTCGAGCTTGCGGCGCTGGTCGCGGGGGACGGCGCGGACGGTGGGCTCGAAGACGCCGGAGAGCCAGTCGTGGGCGACGAACTCCTCCTCGTCGTTCTGCCGGTCGGTCGCCGCGCGGTAGGAGTCGAGGTCGTTGAGCAGGCGGCGTGCCTGGTTCTCCTGGACGTCGAGGCCGGTGAGGCGCAGCAGACGGCGCGAGTGGTGGCCGGCGTCGACGACCTTCGGCTGGATCTGGACGCTCGTGCCGTCGATGTCCGTGGTGATCTCGAGCTCGCCGACGTCGAAGCCGAGGTGGTTGAGGCGCTCGATGCGGGCCGCGACGCGCCACCGCTCCTCGGAGTCGAAGGACTCCTCGTCGGTGAGTGCGCTCCAGAGCTCTTCGTACCGCTCGACGAGCGCGTCGCCGATGGCGATGGTGTCGGTGTCCTCGTCGAGGAGCTCACCGGCGGCGAGGTCCATGAGCTCGCCGATGATGTTGGTGCGGGCGAGGTCGACGTCGTAGGTGCGCTGGCCGTCGGTGAGCTGGGGGTGCAGGTCGCCGGTCTCGGCGTCGACGAGGTAGGCGGCGAAGGTCTCGGCGTCGCGGCGGAACAGGGTGTTCGACAGGGAGACGTCGCCCCAGTAGAAGCCGATGAGGTGCAGGCGCACGAGGAGCACGGCGAGCGCGTCGATGAGGCGGGTCGCGGTGTCGGGCTGCAGCATCTGGCTGAAGAGCGAGCGGTAGGGCAGCGAGAACTGGAGGTGCTTGGTGATGAGCACCGCCTCGAGGCGCTCGCCGTTCGCGTCCTGGCGGCCGGTGATGACCCCGACGGGCTCGACGCTGGGGACGCTGATCCGGCTGAGCTGCCGGAGCAGCTCGTACTCGCGGTAGGCGACGGACTCGCCGATCTCCTTGACGGCGATCACGCCTCCGGACATCTTGACGAAGCGCACGATGTGCCGGGAGATGCCTCGGGGGAGGGCGGCGAGCACGGAGGAGGGCCACTGCTCGAGCGGCACGTCCCACGGCAGGTCGAGCAGCGCCGGGTCCGGGGAGGCGGCGGTGATCTGGAGGTTCTGGGCCACGGGTGCGGTCCTTTCCGTGGTGGAGCGCCGGGGCTCGGCCGTGTGTGTCGGTGCGCAGGGATCAGGGCGCGCCGGTGCCACCAGCCAGTGGACCACAGGTGGGGCCACGGACGAAGCGCGACAGGGCGAGACGATGAGCACACGGGCGGTCACCGTGCGCGGGGAGTACGACGGAGGGCGGGCACAGGCCGTGTGGCCCGTACCCGCCCTCCGTGTCACGTCACTGGCTGGAGAGGCGCAGGCCCGTGCTGGGCGAGAAGACGTGCTCCTGGCCCTGACGGATGGAGACGTAGATGCGCTCGCCCTTGGCGGGTGCGGTGCGCGGGTTGATGCGGACGATGACCTCGTGGTCGCCGGCACCGGCGGACGAGAGGTCGGCGCCTGCGAGGTCGCCCTTGAGGGTGCCGTAGACGAACGCGTCGGAGCCGAGCTCCTCGACGATGTTGACCTGGACCTCGAGCGCGGCCGGGTCGGTCTCGCTGACGATGTCGAGGGCCTCGGGGCGGAACCCGAGGGTGACCTTGCCCTTGTCGTCGGCGGTGAGGCCGGCGGCTGCCTCGCGGGACAGCGGGATGCGCGCCTTGCCGATCTGCGCGATGCCGTCGGAGACCGTGAAGGTACCGAGGTTCATGGCGGGGGAGCCGATGAAGCCGGCGACGAACACGTTCTTCGGGGAGTCGTACATCTCGCGGGGCGTGCCGACCTGCTGGAGGAGGCCGTCCTTGAGGACAGCGATGCGGTCACCCATGGTGAGCGCCTCGGTCTGGTCGTGCGTGACGTAGACGGTCGTGACGCCGAGGCGGCGCTGGAGCGACGCGATCTGCGTACGGGTCTGGACGCGGAGCTTGGCGTCGAGGTTCGACAGCGGCTCGTCCATGAGGAACACCTGCGGCTGGCGCACGATGGCACGGCCCATGGCGACGCGCTGACGCTGACCGCCCGAGAGGGCCTTCGGCTTGCGGTCGAGGTACTCGGTGAGGTCGAGGATCTTCGCGGCCTCTTCGACACGGCTGCGGATCTCGGCTTTCGGCTTGCCGGCGATCTTGAGCGCGAAGCCCATGTTGTCGGCGACCGACATGTGCGGGTACAGCGCGTAGTTCTGGAACACCATCGCGATGTCGCGGTCCTTGGGCTGCACGTCGGTGACGTCGCGGTCACCGATGAGGATGCGGCCGGCGTTGACGTCCTCGAGGCCGGCGAGCATGCGCAGCGAGGTGGACTTGCCACAGCCCGAGGGTCCGACGAGGACGAGGAACTCGCCGTCCTCGACGTGGAGGTCGAGCTGGTCCACCGCAGGGCGCTCGGTCCCGGGGTAGATGCGGCTCGCGTGGTCGTAAGTGACAGTTGCCATGGCGATACAGCCCTTCACCGGCAGGTACGTGCCGGACGATCCGTTGTGAAAGGTGTCAGAAGCGTCTTCGCTGACACAGCCCCGCACCAGCGATGGTGTGAGCCAGGACTCATCCTGCCACACAAATCGTGGGCTGGTGTCTCGATCTGGTCTCGGTCGTCGGCGGCGCCGCAGGCACCTCAGGGGCACCGGCAGCACCGCCCACGAGCACTCAGGAGACGCGTCGGACGACGAGTCGGCAGACGCGTCGGGAGAAGCTCAGGCGAGCAGCCGCGCGACCTCGGCGAGCACGGCCGCGGCGTCTTCGACAGTGTCGACCCGGAACCGGGCGACGGTCTCGCCCGGCCCGACCTTGACGGTCACGTCGGTCGACGAGAGCGCCTCGAAGGCGCGCTCGTCGGTGACGTCGTCGCCGAGGTAGAGGACCGCGGCCGCGTCGAGCTCGTCACGCAGGCGGACGAGCGCGACGCCCTTCGAGGTGTCGACCACGGCGATCTCGACGACGTCCTTGCCGGTCATCGTGTGGGCGTCGTGCTGGGCCCCGAGCGCACGGGCCGCGTCTCCGGCGCGCGCAGCCCGGTCCGGCTCCGCGCGTCGGGTGTGCAGGACCGCGGCGGAGGGCTTGTCCTCGACCCAGGCGCCCTCGGCGTCGTGGGCGATCGCCTCGAGGCCGCTGCGCACGGCGTCGAGCCTGCTGCGCTCGTCGTCGGTGAGGGCGAAGGGGTGCCCCTCGACCGTGGTGCTGGCTGGCTCGTCTCCGTCGTCCCGGCCGGCTGTGCCCACGACGACACCCTGCTCGGCGCCGTGGCTGCCGACCAGCTCGGTGCCCAGCGGCGCCCGGGAGAGCGTCGCGAGGGTCTCGAGGTCGCGTCCCGACACCAGGGCGAGCCGGACGTCGGAGGCGGGCAGCGTCGCGAGCCGCCCGAGGGCCTCGGTGGCCTCCGGGGTGGGGGCCGAGGCCGACGGGTCGTCGACCAGCGGCGAGAGGACGCCGTCGAAGTCGCTCGCGACGAGCACCGGGTGCCCGGGTGAGCGGCCGGCCACGAAGGTGGCCAGCGCGTCGGTGAGGTCGGGGGAGAGGGGCATCGTCATCCTCGGTCGTGGGACGCGAGGTCCCGTCGGTGCGCGGCTGCGGTCGCGTCGCCGCGTGCGTCGTCGGAGCCGGTCTGGTCGCCGGCCTGCGGGATGGCGAGCGTCGTGAGGAACCGGCTCGACCACTTGGCGACGTCGTCGGTGAGGACCTTGCGGCGCAGGCGTCGCATGCGCTTGCGCTGCTCCTTGGGGTCCATGGTCGCGGCACGCAGGATCGCGTCCTTCATGCCGTCGATGTCGTGCGGGTTGACCAGCACCGCGCCCGAGAGCTCGTCGGCCGCCCCGGTGAACTCCGAGAGCACGAGGACGCCGGCGTCGTCGGAGCGGGCCGCGACGTACTCCTTGGCGACGAGGTTCATGCCGTCGCGCAGCGAGGTGACGAGCATGACGTCGGCCGCGAGGTACAGGGCCGCCATCTCCTCGGGAGGGTAGGAGTGGTGCAGGTAGTGGATGGCGCTGTGGCCGATCTCGCCGTACTCGCCGTTGATGCGACCGACGAGGACCTCGACGTGCTCGCGCAGCTCCTGGTAGGCGCCGACGTTCTCGCGGCTCGGGCTCGCGACCTGGACGAGGGTGCACTCGGCCGGGTCGAGGCTGCCGTCCTGCAGCAGCTCGCCGTAGGCCTTGATGCGGTGGCGGATGCCCTTGGTGTAGTCGAGACGGTCGACGCCGAGCATGACGATCTTCGGGTCGCCGAGGTCCTTGCGGATCTCTTTCGCGCGGGCCTGCACCTCGGGGGTGCGGGCCAGCTCGTCGAACCGCTTGGAGTCGATCGAGATGGGGAACGGCGCCGCGCGCACGGCCCGCGCGGGCAGGTCGCCGTCGGCGGGCACCTGGATCATCTGCCCGCGCGTGGTGAGGTCCGTCAGACGGCGGACCGCGCGCGAGAAGTTCGCGGCGTCGCCGGCGCGCTGGAAGCCGATGAGGTCGGCACCCAGCAGGCCCTCGACGACCTGGCGGCGCCAGGGGAGCTGCTGGAAGATCTCGAGCGGCGGGAACGGGATGTGGTCGAAGAACCCGATCTTGAGGTCGGGCCGGAGACGGCGGAGCATGCCCGGGACCAGCTGGAGCTGGTAGTCCTGCACCCAGACCATGGCGCCGTCGGCGGCTTGCTCGGCCGCGGCCTCGGCGAAGCGCTGGTTCACCTTGCGGTAGGTGTCCCACCACTGCCGGTGGAACGCGGGCGGCGCGATGACGTCGTGGTACAGCGGCCACAGGGTGTCGTTGGAGAAGCCCTCGTAATAGCGCTCGACCTCGCCAGCGCTGAGGGTCACGGGCACGAGGCGCATGTCGTCGGCGTCGAAGGGGTCGGCCTCGAGGCCCGGCGAGCCGGCCCAGCCGACCCAGGCGCCGTCGGCGCTCTGCATGACGGGCTCGAGGGCCGTGACCAGGCCACCAGGGGATCTCTGCCAGCTGACGGTGCCGTCGTCGGCCACGGACATGTCTACGGGGAGGCGGTTCGCCACGACGACGAGGTTGAAGCCATCTTTACCCATGCATGATCAACTCCTTGGAATGTGGTCCAAGGGTATAGACACTGTGCGCGCGGTGCTGGATGAGCCCGTGTGAGGCTCCTCTCCAGCGTACGGTAGCCCGATGGAGCGGATCGGACTAGAGCCCGGCACAGAGGTCGGCGGGTACCGGATCGTGTCGCCCCTCGGGGCGGGCGCGATGGGCGCGGTGTACCGCGCCGTGGACGGCGACGGCAACGTCGTCGCCTTCAAGGTCCTCCACGCGCACGTCGCGGCCGACGCAGACATGCGCGCCCGGCTGGGCCGGGAGATCGCGGCGCTGCGGCGCGTCGACCACCCGGCGGTCGCGCACCTGCTCGACGCCGAGCCCGACGCCTCCGAGATGTTCATCGTCACCGAGCTCGTCGACGGGCCGACCCTCGAGGCCGAGATCGCCGACGGCGGCCCGCTCGGGCCGACCGACCTCTACGAGCTCGCCGACCAGCTGGCCGACGCGCTCGTCGCGGTCCACGGCGCCGGTGTGATCCACCGCGACCTCAAGCCGAGCAACGTGCTCATCAGCCCCGAGGGCCCTGTCCTCATCGACTTCGGCATCGCGCACGGCCTCGAGGACGCCCGCATGACCTCGGTCGGGTTCGTCATGGGGACGCCGGGGTACCTGGCGCCCGAGCTCATCGACCGCGGCGACCCGTCGCCCGCGAGCGACTGGTGGGGCTGGGCGGCCATGCTCGTGTACGCGGCGACCGGCCGGGCGCCCTTCGGCGTCCGCCCCCTCGACGCGGTGATCGCCCGCGCCCACTCGGGCGACCCCGACACCGCCGGGCTCGGACCCGTCACCACCGCCGCGCTGCGCGGCGCCCTCGACGCCAACCCGTCACGGCGCTGGTCGGCCGAGCGCGTCGTCGAGGCGCTGCGGGTGGCCGCCGACCGCGGCGACGTCCCCGGCACCAGCTGGTCGGGCCTGGGCGGCTACGGCTCGCTCGCCGCAGGGACCGCAGCAGCGGGAGCGGCCGCCGCCGCGGCCGCGCACCCCGGCGCGACGAGCCTCGTGAAGGACGCCCCGCAGGGCACGGAGGTCGTCGGTCCCGACCACTCCGGGTACGGCCGCGGGTCCGACCACGGTTACCCGGCCTCCCCGCAGGAGGACGGCACGCAGGTCGCAGCGTGGGGAGCGGCCGGCGGCGCCGGGACGGGGACCTCCGTCATGCCCGCCTACCAGTCGCCCGACCGGCAGCAGCCCCAGCAGATGCCACCGTCCTACGGGCCGGGCCACGCTGGCCCGCACAGCCAGCCAGGCGCGTACGACCAGCAGGGGCGCTACGACCAGCCCGGTCCCGGCGAGCAGCCCTACCAGCCCGGCCCACCGGCCGGCTTCGACCCCGTCCTCCCCGGCTACCAGCAGGGTGGTGAGCGCGGCTACGTGCCGCCGCCGGTGCCGCACCGCACCCTCGCGGTGCTGGCGCTCGCGGTGCCCTTCGTCATCGCCGGCGCGACCTTCCCGGGCCGCACGCTCGTCGCGCTCCTCGTCGCGGTGGTGCTGTGCCGCGTCGTCGGGATCAGCCACTCGAGCCTGCACGGACGGCGTGCGCAACGTGGTGTCCGTGGTTCTGACGGTGTCCAGGCGGTGCTCCGCGGGCCGTGGCACGTGGTGCGAGCGCTGCTCACCACGATCCCGTCCCTGCTCGTCGCGGCGAGCGCCGTCGTCGTGCTGTGCGGCCCCGTGTGGTGGCTGCTGCAGACCGACCGGCTGGTCATCGGGTCGAACGGCTCAGGCGGAGGGACGGCGCCCGACGGCGGGAACGAGCCGTGGGTCTACGCGATCGTGCTCGGTGTCGCCGCGTTCCTCACAGCGGTGCTCCTGTGGTTCGGGCCGGTGACGTCGCTCGCCCGGCACGGCGCCCGCGTCGCGCTCAACGTGGTGGCCCCCGGATGGGTCGGCACGCTCGTCCTCGTGCTGCTCGCCGCGCTGGCCTCCTGGCTGTTCCTGGGGGCGGTGCTCGACGGGCGCGTCGTCGAGTGGTCGCCCCTTCAGCCGCCGCCCAGATTCGATCGGTAGTCTCGGCAGAGCCCGCAGCCCCAGCGGTCTGCGAGACCCCCCGTCCCCCAGCAGCGTCCGAGAGCCCCAGGCATGGTCACCACACACCCCCCACGGTCGCCGGCCGACCGTCGCGCCGCAGCGCGCGCCCAGGCCGAGCAGACCACAGCAGAGCAGGCGCGACGCCGGCGACGGACCCGCACCGCCGTCGGTGCCGCGGTGCTCGCCGCCGTGCTGCTCGTGGGTGCCGTGGTGTGGTTCGTGCTGAGCCGCGGCGGCTCCGAGGTCGAGGGCATCTCGCAGCTGCCCGACGGCATCGACGTGCCGTCGGTGTCCGACGACCACGGCGGCATCAGCTTCGGGGCGTCCGGCGAGGCCGGGTCGACCTCGGGCGACGACGCCGTGCGGGTCGACCTCTACGTGGACTTCCTCTGCCCCGGGTGCGGTGCGTTCGAGGACGTCAACGGCGCGGACCTCGAGGCGCTGCGCGCGGACGGCACGGCGACCGTCGTGCTGCACACCATCAGCTTCCTCGACGGCCGGTCCGACGGGTCGAGCTACTCGACCCGGGCTGCCGCGGCGTTCTCCTACGTCGCGGAGGAGGCGCCGGAGGCCGCCTACGACTTCCAGGTCGCGCTGTTCGACCACCAGCCCGTCGAGGGCGAGCCCGCGCCGGACGACGCCCGGCTCGAGCAGATCGCCGAGGAGGCCGGCGTCCCGGCGACCGTCGCCGACGGCATCTCGGACCAGCGGTACCGCGACTTCGTCGGGGCGCTCACGCAGGTCGCGTTCGGCGACCCGGACCTCCTCGACGACCAGGGACGCTTCACGACGCCGACGGTCCTCGTGGACGGCACCGTGTTCGCCGGAGACTGGAGCGCCCCCGGTGCGCTGCGCGCGGCGGTGGAGGCGGCAGCGGCCTCCTGACGAGGCGGCGGCGTCCTGACGAGGCGGTGGCCGCGCTCTGACGAGGCGACGTCTTCTCGACGGGGCGACGACGTCTCGGGGATCCAGGGTGCGAGCCCTCGGGTTCAGCCTCCGCAGACGACCGGGTAGAGTGTCGCACCGCACGGGTGCGCCCGCGCGTGCCGCCTTAGCTCAGCTGGTAGAGCATCCGCCTTGTAAGCGGAAGGTCGTCGGTTCGAACCCGACAGGCGGCTCCGTCCTTGCCCGGCAGTCTCGCCTGCCGGCGCCCCGCGGTCTCACCCGCCCCCCGGCCCGCGCCGCCCCCAGCGCCCCGCCCGCCTCCGGTAGCGTCGTGCCCACACCTCCCGCGTATCCAGCATCTGTCCAGGATCGCGCCGTACTCTCCTCACGCCGACCCTCATCTGACGAATGGTTCCGAAACTCATGGTCACCAAGCCCCCGCAGTCGCCCAAGGCCGACCGCCGCGAAGCTGCGCGCGCCCAGGCGCTCAAGCTCCAGCAGGAGCAGCTGCGACGCGAGAAGCGCACCCGCATCACGATCCTGGCCTCGGTCGTCGCCGGGCTCATCGTCGTGGGCCTCGTCGCGTTCTTCATCCTCCAGTCCCAGGAGGACGACTTCGCGGGCGCCCAGTCGATCCCCGCGGACGTCGAGCAGCCCGCGACCGCGAACGCCGAGGGTGGCGTGACCTTCGGCGTCGACGGCGTCGCCGGCACCACGTCGGGTGACGACGCGGTGAACGTCGACGTGTACCTCGACTACATGTGCCCCATCTGCGGTCAGTTCGAGGACACGAACCAGCAGGCCCTCGACGAGCTGCGCGAGGCGGGCGACATCACGCTCACCGTCCACGCGATCTCGATCCTCGACCGCGTGTCGCAGGGGTCGGCGTACTCCACCCGCTCGGCCCAGGCCTTCGCCTTCATCGCGGACCGTGCCCCCGAGCAGGCGCTCGCCTTCAACGAGGCGCTCTTCGCCCAGCAGCCCACCGAGAACACCGCGGGCCTGACCGACGACCAGCTCGTGTCGATCGCCGAGAGCGTCGGCGTCCCGACCGACGTCGCGGCGCAGATCCCCGACCTCACCTTCAAGCAGTTCGTCCAGGCCAAGACGCAGGTCGCGCTCGCGGACCCGGACCTCAAGAACGCTCAGGGCAGCTTCGGCACCCCGACGATCCTCATCGACGGCGCACCGATCACCTCGAACTGGACCGTCCCCGGCAACCTCACCGCGGAGATCCAGGCCGCCAAGGGCTGACCCCCGCGCTGACGGACGTCGTCGGCTGCGAGCCAGGAGGACCCCGACCGATGGTCGGGGTCCTCCTGCGTCTCCTGACCAGCTCTCCTCAGACCACTGGGACGAGCGCGGGGTCCTCCTGCGTCTCCAGCCCAGCTCTGCTCAGACCACCCCTGCTCAGACCACCGGCACCAGCTCGGGGTACTTGGCGCTGCGGCTGTCGCCCGAGGACTGGCGGCGCAGCCGCCGTGAGGCCCACGGCCCGACGTGCTCCCGCAGCCAGTGGGCGTTCTCGCGGACCCACTCGACGCGGGGCACCGGGGGCAGCGGGGTGAGCGGGTCGTCCCAGCCGGCGTCGTCGACGGCCTGTCCGAGCCCGACGAGGGCGGCCTGGCTCACCCTGCGGTGACCGTCGGTGGTGAGGTGGATGCGGTCGTCGGCCCACATGCGCCAGTCGTGGAGCGAGCGCATGCCCCAGAGGTCGACGACGTAGGCGCCGTGCCGGTGGGCGATCGACCAGAGGTGGGAGTTGAGGATCCCGGCGCGCCCGCGCGTCATGCCGACGAGCGGGCTCGTCGACGCGTCGAAGCCGGTGCTGAGCAGCACGTCCGCCCCGGTGGCCCGGGCCTGGACGACGGCGTCCTCGATGCTCCGTGCCAGCCGGTCGATGTCGACCGAGGGGCGCAGGATGTCGTTGCCCCCGCCGACGATGCTCACGAGGTCGGGTGCCATGCCGAGTGCCACGGGCAGCTGGTCGTCGAGGATGGAGCGCAGCTGCTTGCCACGGATGGCGAGGTTGGCGTAGAGCAGCGGGTCCTTGCCGGCGTCGATCCGGCGGTGGGACAGGGACCGGGCGAGCAGGTCGGCCCAGCCACGGCACTGGTCGGCCTCGCCCGGCTCCCGGTCCCAGAGCCCCTCGGTGAAGGAGTCGCCGATCGCGACGTAGCTCGCCCACGGCCCGGGCGCGGGCAGGTGCTCGGAGCCCTCGGAGGGCTGTGCACTCTGGGAGGTCGAGCTGCCTCCAGAGTGCTGGGACCTCTCGGACGGTCCGGGTGCCCCGTCCGGGGTGCTCGGCGCCGGGGTGGTGGTCGAGATGCTGGCGTCCTGGGGAGCGCCGTGCTCGGTTGCGGTGTCGTCGTGAGTGTCGTCGTGAGTCACGTGTCCATCTTGTACCCGCGGGGTGCGCTGGCGCTCCTGCCTGTCTCCGTGGAGCGCGCCGGCGCTCCTGCCGCTCCTCAGAAGAGCGCGTCGTCCGAGGCGGGCAGCGACCAGTCGACGGGGCTGGCTCCCTGCGCGACGAGGAGGTCGTTGACCGCCGAGAACGGGTGCGAGCCGAAGAACCCGCGGCGTGCTGACAGCGGGCTGGGGTGCGCCGACTCCACGACGGGCACGTCGCCGAGGGCGGGCCGGAGCGTGGCCGCGTCTCGTCCCCAGAGGACGGCGACGAGCGGACCGCCGCGCTCGACGAGCGCCTGGATGGCACGGTCGGTCACCTGCTCCCAGCCCCGACGGCGGTGCGACCCCGCGTCGCCGGCGGCGACGGTGAGCACCCGGTTGCAGAGCATGACGCCCTGACGCGACCACGGGGAGAGGTCGCCGGTCGCGGGGGCCGGCAGCCCCAGGTCGTCGTGGAGCTCGGTGACGATGTTGGCCAGCGACCGTGGGAGTGGGCGGACGTGCGGCTGGACGGAGAAGGACAGCCCCATGGCGTGGCCGGGGGTGGGGTAGGGGTCCTGCCCGACCACGAGCACCTTGACGTCGGCGAGAGGCTCACGGAAGGCCCGCATGACGTCCTCGCGGGCCGGGAGGACGTCGCCGGGCGCCGCACTCGCGAGGAGCTCGTCGTCGAGGCGGTCGACGACCTCGGCGACGGGGCGAAGGGCGAGGGCCCAGTCCGGGGCCACGTCGTCGAGCAGGCTGCGCCGGTGCGCGGAGGGGCTGAGGGCCGCGGTCTCGCCGTGGTGGGTGTCGTGGTCGGTGTCGTGGTGCGCGCCGTCGTGCGGGTCGTGGGCCATGGGTTCGAGCCTGTCATCCCAGGGCGTCGCCTCGCCACCCAGACCTCGCCGAGGGCCGGCTCCCCGGTCGGTCTCGGGGCCGCCCGGGTGAATGACAGCCATGTCATTCGCGCGTACGATCGGTGGCGGCGCAGAGCGTAGAGAGACCGCGCAGAGCGAGGCAGACCGCAGAGCGCGACAGGCTGCGGGGCGAGACCTGCTGCGGGGCGAGACCGACAGGGCGAGGAGCGGACCGATGATCGAAGCAGTACCCGACATCGACGAGACGACGGACGGCGCGACCGGCGCTGCCGTCACGAGCCCTGGCTCCGAGCAGCCCTCCACCGCCGGCGCAGAGCCCACCACCGACGAGCAGCCCACGCACCCCGGCCTGACCGAGCGTGACGCCGCGGTCCTCGACTTCGAGAAGCAGTGGTGGAAGTACGCCGGGGCCAAGGAGCAGGCCGTCCGTGAGCTCTTCGGGCTGTCGGCCACGCAGTACTACCAGGTGCTCAACACCCTCATCGACTCGCCCGCGGCGCTCGCGGCCGAGCCGATGCTCGTCAAGCGGCTCCGGCGGATGCGGGCGTCGCGCCAGCGCGAGCGGACGCAGCGCCGCAGCCAGGTCTGACCAGGACCTGCACGTCTGCCTGCCGGACGTCGCCACCGGCCTCGGTTAGCCTTGCTCGGTGAGCAAGTACCCCGAAGACGAGTTCGACCAGATCGACGAGCTCGGCCTGCCCGCCGGCGTCCACCGGACGCCGCGGTCGGCCTGGAGCAAGATCGCGCCCTTCGTCGTCGTCGTCGTGCTGTGCGCGGCGCTCGCCGTCACCGCCGTCTACGTCATGGCCCGCACCCCGGGTTCGCCGCTCGAGGCGGTGACGTCGCCGAGCGCCTCGGCCGACGCGGGCGAGGGAGAGGGTGACCCCGGCACCGAGGAGGGTGAGGCGCCCGTCGAGGGTGAGGCCCCTGTCGAGGGCGAGGCGCCGGTCGAGGAGCCCGCTCCGGAGGAGCCTGCTCCAGAGGCCCCGGTCGTCGACACGGCGGTCGCCGTCCGCGTGCTCAACGGCACCGGCCGGTCGGGTGTCGCCGCCACCGCTGCGGACGCGCTCACGGCGTCCGGCTGGAGCGACGTGTCGGCCGACAACTACACGGGCGAGCCGCTCAACGCGACGGTCGTCTGGTACCAGACCGAGGACCTCGCCGACGAGGCGCTCGCCGTCGCAGCGGTCCTCGAGATCCCTGCCGAGCAGGTGACGCTCGTGCCTGAGCTGCGCGGCCCGCTCTCGGTGATCCTCGCCGGGTCCTGAGGGCTGGTGACATGAGCGGGCACGACGTGGTGGTCGTCGGCTCGGGGCCCAACGGCCTCGCCGCCGCGGTCACCCTCGCCCGCGCCGGCCTGGGCGTGCTGGTCCTCGAGGCCCAGCCGGAGGCCGGCGGGGGAGCCCGGACGCTCCCGCTCCCCGGGTCGGAGACCGGGCTGGTCCACGACGTCTGCTCGGCGGTCCACCCGATGGCGGCCGCGTCGCCGTTCTTCAGGTCCTTCGACCTCGCGGCGCGCGGTGTCGAGCTCGTCGAGCCGCCGGTGCAGTTCGCGCACCCGCTCGACGGAGGCCGCGCGGGCCTCGCCTACCGGGACGCCGCCCGGACCGCGGCGGGGCTGGGCGTCGACGGCCAGGCCTGGCTCGACCTCGTCGGGCGGCTGGCCGCAGACCCGGACGCGCTCCTGGGTGCGGGGCTCGGCGACCGTCGCAGCATCCCGCCGGAGGCGTGGAAGAGCGTCTCGGGGCTGCTGACGACGGCCCGGTTCGGCCTCGGGGTGATCGAGCAGGGGACGAGGCTGTGGGACCGCCGCTTCGAGGGAGACGTGGCGCCCGCGCTCCTCACCGGGGTGGCCGCGCACTCGATCACGCCGCTGCCGACCCTCGCCGCGGCCGGGACGGCCCTCATGCTCGCCTCGCTCGCGCACTCCCACGGGTGGCCGCTGCCCCGGGGTGGGTCGGGTGCGATCACCCGCGCTCTGCTCGACGACCTGGAGGCGCACGGCGGCCAGGTGCGGACCGGGGTCCGGGTGGGCTCGACCGCCGACCTCCCGCCGGCGCGCGCCTACGTCTTCGACACCTCTCCGCTGGCGGCTGCCGAGATCCTCGGCAGCCACCTGCCGCAGCGCGCTGACAGGGCGCTGCGCAGGTTCCGCTACGGCGACGCGGCGGCGAAGGTCGACTTCGTGCTCGACGGTCCGGTGCCCTGGGCGAACGCCGAGGTCGGCCAGGCCGGCACCGTGCACCTCGGCGGCAGCAGGGCGCAGCTGGTCGAGGCCGAGAAGGCCGTCGCGGCGGGACGGCACGCCGAGCACCCGCTCGTGCTCGTGAGCGACCCGGTGGTCGTCGACCCGGACCGTGAGGTCGGCGGCCTGCGGCCGCTGTGGACCTACGCCCACGTCCCGGCAGGGTCGACCGTGGACCCCACCGAGGCGGTGACCGCGCAGCTCGAGCGTTTCGCGCCGGGCTTCCGCGACGTCGTCGTGTCGTCGCGGTCGACCCCGGCCTCCCAGATGTCGGAGCACGACGAGAACTACGTCGGTGGGGACATCGCCGCGGGTGCGGTGACGATGTGGCAGATGGTCGCCCGCCCGTCGCTACGACCGTCCCCCTGGTCGACCGGTGCTGACGGGGTGTACCTGTGCTCGTCGTCGACGCCGCCCGGTCCGGGCGTGCACGGCATGGCCGGGTGGTTCGCCGCACGCCAGGTGCTGCGGGACCGGTTCGGGCGACGGGAGATGCCTGATCTCGGGCCCACCGCCGGACAGCGCACGGGCATCGGGAGGGGCTGAGAAGACCTCGCCGGCAGGGTTGAGCAGACGACACCGAGAGAGGCTGAGCAGCCGACGCCGAGAGGGTCTGATAAGACCTGGGAGCGCCGCCGGTCAGCCCTCGTGTCCCTCGTCGCCCTCGTCCCGCTCGTGTCCCTCGTCCCCCTGGTCGCTCTCGTCGCTCTCGTCCGGCACCGTCGCACCTTCCTCGTCCGAGCCTGTCGTCTCGTCGAGCAGCACCAGCGCGAGCAGGACGTTCGCGCTGGACCACCCGAGGGGCGCGAGCTGTGCGGGAGCGCCGTCGGCGAGCACCTTCTCGGGGATGGACCCGAGGGTCGTGCGGTGGTCGTCGAGCCAGGAGAGCCAGCGCTCGGCGCCGTCGACGTCGTCGATCCCTGCGGACGCGAGCCCGGCCGAGGCGAGGGCGAAGACGCTCGTGGTGGGCGTCCACGAGATCCCGTCTCGCTTCCAGCTGGTCCCCGGCGCGAGGCCGCCGCCCGGGCGTCCCATCTGCGCGGGCGCTGCGGCCCACGCGTCGAGGACGCCGCGGGGGACGCCGTCGGCGGGGGCCGGGAGGAACGGTGGGAGGAGGAACGCGACGGCGGTGTCGACGCTGGACCCGCCGAGGAACCGGCCGTAGCCGGGCGAGAACTCCTCGTGCACGAGGGTGTCGAAGGTCTGGGCGACGGCGGCGACCTCCTCGGCGCGGGCGGGGGAGTCGAGGGCCTGCAGGGCGACCGGGGCGGCGGTGAGCGCCATGAGGAGCGGGGCGCTGGTCCCCAGGGTCTGCTGGCTCGTCCGCACCTCCCAGTAGTCGGGGGAGGGCGGTGGCAGGCGAGTGCCGTCGTCGGTGAGCGCGAGGACGTGCTCGACGCTGCGGTCGACGAGGGGCTGCAGGTCGAGGGCTGCGGCGCGGCGGTCCGTCGGGTCGTCGATCTCGGCGAGCACGGAGGCGGCAGCCCAGAGCGTCCAGCCGGTCGCGTCGGTCTGGACACCACGGTCGTCGGGCGGACCCGACCCGTCGGGCAGGTACCGGGCCTGGAACGACCCGTCGGGCGCCTGGACCCGCTGGAGGAAGTCGAGCACGCGGAGCGCCTCGTCGACGTGCCCGGTGCGGGCGAGCGCGAGGGCGACGAAGGCGTTGTCACGCGGCCAGGCGTAGCGCCAGTTGGGCGACCACCCGGCGACGACCGCGCCGTCGTCGAGGGTGAGGGCCCGGATGTCGAGCAGCGCCGACACGGCCATGTCCTCGTAGCGGGTGCCCGTGCCGGGGACCGTGCCTGACGCCAGCCAGTCGCGGGACTCCTGGGCGGCGTCGAGCTGCTCCGGGGTCGCGTCGTCGGGGTCGAGGACCGCGACGCGGCTGCCGGGGAGGAACTGCACGTCTGCCCCGGGCGGGACCGGGGTGCGGGTGCCGTCCGGTGCGACCGAGATGCCGGCGGAGGAGAGGGGGACGTCGGCGTCTGGCGTGCTGAAGGGCCAGAGGTCGAGGGCTCGACCGGTGCCGGTGAGCGAGAGGACCACGACGAGCACGATGACGGCGGCGGCCGCGCGGGGAGGTCTCCGGACGGGACCGTCAGGCGTGCGGGCAGGGCCGTCGGGCGTGCGGTCGGGACCGTCAGGCTCGAGCACCGCTGCCGGCTGCGAGGTCGAGGGCCCGCAGGGCTCGGGCCGGTCGGTGTCCTCGCCGGGTGCGGCCGGTCGGGTGACGTCGCGGGGCTCGGGCGTCCGGGCGGTCGAGGCATCGGCGGGGTTCGCTGGCATCGCGCACCACTCTAACGACCGCGCGCGGGACCGGGATCGTGGCAGCGGTCGTCGTCGCGGCGGCAGGTTCCGCCACCGGCGTACCGGGAGGGCCTGCGGCGGGCCCGTCCGCCCTTGCACTCTCGGGGGGAGAGTGCCAATAATGGCGTTAGCACTCTCGCTAGGAGAGTGACAGAAGCATCGGTCGCTCGATGAGGCCCTGAGGCTACGGCGTGACATGAACGCCGCAGCCCGAGGTCGTCCGTCGCGGGCATCGTCCGGCCACCACACGCCACCAGCGGAGGATCACACCCCAATGGCAAAGATCATTGCCTTCAACGAGGAGGCCCGTCGCGGCATGGAGCGTGGACTCAACGTCCTCGCCGACACCGTGAAGGTCACGCTCGGCCCCAAGGGTCGCAACGTCGTCCTCGACAAGAAGTGGGGCGCGCCCACCATCACTAACGATGGTGTGAGCATCGCCAAGGAGATCGACCTCGAGGACCCGTTCGAGCGCATCGGTGCCGAGCTCGTCAAGGAGGTCGCCAAGAAGACCGACGACGTCGCTGGCGACGGAACCACCACCGCCACCGTCCTCGCCCAGGCGCTCGTGCGCGAGGGCCTGCGCAACGTCGCAGCCGGCTCGAACCCGATCGCGCTCAAGCGCGGCATCGAGAAGGCCGTCGAGGCTGTCATCGAGCAGCTCCTCGTCGCCGCGAAGGACATCGAGACCAAGGAAGAGATCGCGGCCACCGCTGCCATCTCGGCCGGTGACAGCGCGATCGGCGAGCTCATCGCCGAGGCGCTCGACAAGGTCGGCAAGGAAGGTGTCATCACCGTCGAGGAGTCGAACACCTTCGGCCTCGAGCTCGAGCTCACCGAGGGCATGCGCTTCGACAAGGGCTTCCTCGCCCGCTACTTCGAGACCGATGCCGAGCGTCAGGAAGCGGTCCTCGAGGACCCGTACGTCCTGATCGTCGAGTCGAAGATCTCGAACGTCAAGGACCTCCTGCCGCTGCTCGACCAGGTCATGAAGGCCGGTCGCTCGCTGCTCATCATCGCCGAGGACGTCGAGGGCGAGGCTCTTGCGACCCTCGTGCTCAACAAGATCCGTGGCACCTTCAAGTCCGTCGCCGTCAAGGCTCCGGGCTTCGGCGACCGCCGCAAGGCCATCCTCCAGGACATCGCGATCCTCACCGGTGGCCAGGTCATCTCCGAGACTGTCGGCCTCAAGCTCGAGACCGCCACGCTCGACCTGCTCGGCCAGGCCCGCAAGGTCGTCGTCACGAAGGACGAGACGACCATCGTCGAGGGCTCCGGCGACGTCGACCAGATCGCCGGTCGCGTCAAGCAGATCCGTTCCGAGATCGAGAAGTCGGACTCCGACTACGACCGCGAGAAGCTCCAGGAGCGCCTCGCGAAGCTCGCCGGTGGTGTCGCGGTCATCAAGGCCGGCGCCGCCACGGAGGTCGAGCTCAAGGAGCGCAAGCACCGCATCGAGGACGCCGTGCGCAACGCCAAGGCAGCCGTCGAAGAGGGCATCGTCGCCGGTGGTGGCGTCGCTCTCATCCAGGCTGGCAAGGTCGCGTTCGAGACTGCCGCTCTCGTCGCCCTCGAGGGTGACGAGGCGACCGGTGCGAACATCGTCCGCGCCTCGATCGACGCTCCGCTCAAGCAGATCGCGATCAACGCCGGGCTCGAGGGTGGAGTCGTGGCCGAGAAGGTCCGCAACCTCCCCTCCGGCCAGGGCCTCAACGCCGCGACCGGCGTGTACGAGGACCTGCTCGCGGCTGGTGTCAACGACCCGGTCAAGGTGACGCGCTCTGCTCTGCAGAACGCTGCCTCGATCGCGGCGCTGTTCCTCACCACCGAGGCAGTCGTGGCCGACAAGCCCGAGAAGGCTCCGGCCATGCCGGGCGGCGACGGCGGCATGGGCGGCATGGACTTCTGATCCACGCCTGACCCAGCAGCACCTGGGTGAGCGTGCACCGCACGCCTGCTCGCACGACAGCGGCCCCCACCTCTCGAGGTGGGGGCCGCTGCTGCGTCTGGAGGAGAAGTCGCCGAGGGGACCCGCGTGGTGGTGCTGGGCGGGTTGGAGACGCGTGGTCAGAGGGGGCGGAGGTCGGTCATGCGCGGGTACCGCGGGTGGGCTGCAGGTGACGGCCGCGCGCCGACGAGACCCGCACGCTGCTGTGCGGATCGACGACGTGCGCCTCAGAAGGGTGGGAGCTCCGGGAAGGCAGGGACCGCGGCAGCGGGGTCGCGCGCCGGGTGCCCGGGAGGTGTCGCGGGGAGCGCGAGGGCCGGGCGTGCGTCGTAGACGCGTCCGGCCGGGGAGGTCCACCGGAGGTCCGCCTCGTGGGAGGTGCCCCGCGCGCCGCCAGGAGCGGAGACCTGAGCTGGACCCTGCACGGAGACCGGCGCGGTGGCGTGCCCGGTGACCTGGGCGGAGACCGGCGTGTCGTCCGGGGCCGCTCGGTCGGGCCCCGTCGGTGGGTGGGCGACGACTCTCTCGACCGTCCACCCTGTCTCGTGCTTGAGGCGGTGGTGGTGGCGGCAGAGGTGGACGAGGTTCTCGTGGTCGGTCGTGCCGCCGCGGTGCCACGGCACCAGGTGGTCGATGTCGCACCGCTGCGCCCGGCGGGCGCATCCCGGGAACCGGCACGTCTCGTCACGCAGCCGCAGCCAGGTCTTGAGGTCTGCGGGGACGGCGTACCGGTCGCGGCCCACGGACAGCACGACGCCGGTCTCGGGGTGCGTGAGCACGCGTGCGAAGGAGGGGGCGCGCGCGGCGAGCTCGCGCGCGGTGGCCGGGTCGACAGGGCCGTAGCCCTCCAGGTGCCCCGGCTCGTCACCGTGACCCAGCAGTGTCAGCACAGGGACGGTGACCGCGACCGTCGGGACGACGCCGCGGAGGGACTGCCCTGCCGGTACGCCGCGCCCCCAGGGGTCTTCCGGCCGAGCACCCGACGCCCGGTCGCCTCGTGGTTCGACGGGAGGAGCTCCTGCTGCGCCTGCCATGGATGCGGGTGCCGTGACCGTCGGGGCCTCCACGGCGCACGTGTCGTCGAGCATCAGCGCGGTGAAGGCGTCGGCCCGCAGCTGTGCCAGGGTACGGGGCTCGTCGGGGCCCTGGAGGGCCACCGAGATGTCGGTGAGGCGGTTGAAGATCGCGGTGGCCTGGGTCGCCGGGAGGTACTGGTGGAGCCACATCATCCCGTCGCGCGCGGGCTCGACCTGGACCTGACGGTCTAGGAGCTTCTCGCGGTGGCGCTCCTGCAGCGGTCGGGGGTGCGTCCTCTCGCGCTCACGGCGGGCGAACCTGCGCAGGTCGGAGACCGTCGACATCGTCGCCCTCTCGAGCAGGCGAGCCTCGAGGGCCGCCCGGTCGGGACCGTCCAGGGCTACGGTGTGCTCGACGACGACCTCCGTGTGCCGCACGGTGACGTCGCCGCGCTCGAGCGCCCCGAGAGTGGTCGGGAGGTCGTGGACGAGCGTCCGGGCATGCTCGACGATCCCTCGTGCGGTGATCTCCGGCGTCCTCAGCGCGCAGCCGACCTCAGACACGAGGGCGCGGTCGGCGAGGTCCCGGGCGACGCGCAGCTCGGCGCGAGCGCGAGGGTCCCCGAGGTCGGCGGTCGGGGCGCCCGGGGCCAGGTGGGCGAGCGACCCGGCAGCCCACTCCCGCGCAGCCTCGACCGCACGCAGACGCCGGGCCTGTGCGGCGGCGATCGCACGGTCGGCACGGACGACCTCGTCGAGCAGCTCGCCCAGGACCTCGTCCCGCGCAGCCGACCACCGGCGCGCAGCCGACCACCGGTGCGTGGTCGACGACGCACCGTCGCTGTGGTCCCGCTGCCTCGAACTCATGTTCGAAGCCTACTGATACCCACCGACATCCGGCGCAAGCCGACTTCTCACGCGGATCGTTATCAACCGGCCCCGCCCGCCGACCCCGACTTCCGCCCCCGACCTCCGCCGCGGACCGACGTGCGCCGCTGACCGGCATGAACCGCACATCGGCGCCCGCCGCGGACCGACGCCCACCGCAGGCCGACGCCCACCGCACATCGGCGCCCGCCGCATACAGCCGTCCTCCGCGGACCGACGCTCGCCGACGCCCGCCGACGCCCGCCGTCGCGCGGTGACCCGACGCGCCGTGCCAGCCGTCAGGTACCGAGCACCCCGAAGCTGCTCTGGATGGCGACGGCCGCCGCGCCCCGCGCCCAGGGGACGAACCCACTGTCGTCGACCACCAGCCGCACGGGGCCGCCGTCGGGGTCGCGGTCGGCCGCGATCGCGGCCTCGAGCTCGGCGGCGCGGCCCTCGACGAGGCCGACACCCTCGCCGGCGAGCACCACGGTGCTCACCAGGGCGATGTTGGTGATGGCGGCGATGAGCCGACCGAGGGACCGCACGGCGCTCCCCACGACCTCGCGGGCCACCGGGTGGTCCTGCGCGGCGAGGAGCAGCACCTCGTCGTAGGTGACCTGCCGAGCCAGTGCGACGGACACCTGGGCGCACATGCTCCCGGTGGTGAGCATCGCCGTCGAGCACCCTCGGTGGCCGTCCATGCACAGCGGGCCGGTCGGGTCGAGCGGGAAGTGCCCGAGCAGGCCGAACCCGACGTCGGCCGTGCGGACCACGTGGTCGTTGACCACGAGCCCGTAGCCGACACCGGCGCCGATGGTCAGCACGGCGAAGTCGGTCGAGCCGCGCCCCGCCCCGAACCAGTGCTCGGCGGCGGTGAGCGCGACGACGTCGTTCTCGACGGTCGTCGGGATCCCGAGGCGGTCGACGAGCGCGCTGCGCAGGTCGACGTCGCGCCACCCGAGGAACGGTGCGCGGTCCACGACGCCGTCCGACACGTTCCCGCCGAGGCTCACGCCGATCCCGTCGAAGCCCGCCGGGCCGCCGAGGGCCCCGACGACCCGCTCGATCGCGTCGAGGACCCCGTCGAGCGTGGTCGACGCGAGGTCGGACGACGCGGACCCGGTCTGGTCGGCGCGCAGGTCGGTGCTGACGCCGAGCGCCGCCTCGCCGGTGAGCTTGATGCCGACGAACCGTCGTGCGTCGACCCGGACGTCGAGCGGCTTGACCGGGCGGCCGACCGCTCCGTCGGACACCTCGGGCCCCTCGACGAGGATCCCGCTGTCGAGGAACGTCCGGCTGAGTCGGGTGAGGCTCGCGGGGGACAGGCCCAGGCGGCGTGACAGCTCGGTGCGGCTGATCGGCCCGTGGACGAGGACCTCGCGGGCGAGGTCGCGCGCCGAGTCGGTGACGGGTGAGCCCCCGTGCCCAGCCTCGCTCATCTGATGGTCCCCTCGTCATGGTGCTGGTGCTGGTGCTGGTGCTGGTGCTGGTGCTGGTGCTGGTGCTGGCGCTGGCGCTGGTGCTGGTGCTGGTGCTGGTCACGGACGACGTCCGCACGGCCGTCGACATCGCCGTCGACGTCCGCGTCGTCGTCCGTACCCGCTGCTCGTGCCCGCGAGTCAACCTACCCGGCACCGGCCCAGGACGGCTCTGGACGACGTAATAACTTCTGCGAGTGTACTAACTGCGACGGTGTTGCGCGTCTGTGTCCCACAGCAACGCCGACGATATGCCACCAACGCGCCAGTCGATCAATCCAAGGCCACCCACCCACACCCCTTGACACCACCGGTTGCTTCCGTCTAGAAAGTAACCCATGCAACGACGCGTGATCCACCTCCGCAACGGAGGCACCAGCCTGGTCATCGACCCGACCACCCCGGGCCTCCCGACGATCGTCCACTGGGGGCACGACCTGGGCGACGCCGCCCAGGCGGACCTCGACGGGCTCGCCCTCGCCGCCGAGCCGCAGCGTGTCTCGGGCGGCCTCGACGTCCCGGCCCGTCTCACGCTCCTCCCGCTCGACGCCGCCGGGTGGCTCGGCACCCCGGGGCTCGAGGGGCATCGCAGCGGGCGCGTCTTCTCCCCGTCCTTCGCCCTCTCCACGGTCGAGCACGGGCCGAGCACCGCGACGATCACGGCGGTCGACGACCACGGCGCCCTCACCCTCGTCGTCGAGCTCGAGGTCTCCGACGCCGGGCTCGTCCGGCAGCGGCTCTCGCTCACCAACACCGGTCCGGACGACTACTCGCTGCTCGCGCTCGCCGCGACCTTCCCCCTCCCGGCGCAAGCCACCGAGATCATGGACACCACGGGCCGGCACCTGCGCGAGCGCAGCCCGCAGCGGCGGGCCCTCACCGTCGGCACCCACCTCCGCGAGAGCCGCAAGGGCCGCCCCGGCGCGGACGCCACGCTGCTCCTCGCCGCAGGCACCCCTGGGTTCGGCTTCGAGCGGGGCCAGGTGCACGCCGTGCACGTCGCCTGGAGCGGCAACCACCGCCTGGCCGCGGAGCGCACGGTGACGGCCGAGTCGGCGCTCACCGCAGGAGAGCTGCTCGCCCCGGGCGAGGTCGACCTCGCCCCGGGCGCCACCTACTCCACCCCGTGGGTGCTCGGGTCCTGGGGCGACGGCCTCACCGAGCTCTCGGCGCGCTTCCACACCGAGCTCCGCAGCCGTCCGCGGCACCCGCAGCGCCCGCGCCCGGTCACCCTCAACACCTGGGAGGCCGTGTACTTCGACCACGACCTCGCCACCCTCACGGCCCTCGCCGAGCGAGCCGCCGCGGTCGGGGTCGAGCGCTTCGTCCTCGACGACGGCTGGTTCCTCGGCCGGCGCGACGACACCGCAGGCCTCGGCGACTGGACCGTCGACCCCGCCGTCTGGCCCCATGGGCTCACGCCGCTCGTGGAGACCGTCACCGGCCTCGGGATGGAGTTCGGGCTCTGGGTCGAGCCCGAGATGGTCAACCTCGACTCGGACCTCGCCCGCGCCCACCCGGGCTGGATCCTCCAGCCGGGTGGCCGCCTGCCCGTCGAAGGGCGTCAGCAGCACGTCCTCAACCTCGCCGACCCCGACGCCTACGCCCACGTCTTCGAGAGCCTCGACGCGCTCCTCGTCGAGCACCCCATCAGCTACCTCAAGTGGGACCACAACCGCGAGCTGACCAGCGCCGGCGACGCCCGCACCGGTCGCGCGACCGTCCACGAGCACACCCTCGCGCTCTACCGGCTCCTCGACGAGCTGCACGCGCGCCACCCCGCGCTCGAGATCGAGTCCTGCGCCTCGGGTGGGGCCCGCGTCGACCTCGGCATCCTCGAGCGCACCGACCGCGTCTGGACGAGCGACTGCATCGACCCCCTCGAGCGCCTCGACAACCAGCGGTACACCGGGCTCCTCGTCCCGCCCGAGCTCCTCGGCGCGCACGTCGGCGGCCCGCGGTCCCACTCGACGCACCGCACCCACGACCTCGACCTGCGCGCCGGGGTCGCGTTCTTCGGGCACCTCGGGATCGAGTGGGACCTCACCACCGTCGACGACGACCAGCTCGCCGCGCTCGGCCGGTGGGTCGAGGCCCACAAGCAGGCACGCGACCTCCTGCACACGGGACGCGTCGTGCACGCCGACCTGCCCGTCGCGACGGCCGACCTGCGCGGCGTCGTCGCGCAGGACCGTTCCCGCGCGCTCTACGCCTACACCCAGACCGCCACGAGCCTCACCTACCCGGCCGGACGGGTCCACCTGCCCGGCCTCGACCCCGACGCCAGCTACCGGGTGCGGCTCGCCGCACCCACCGCGGCCCTCGCCGGACCGGGCCAGTCGCCCCTCCGCTGGGCGTCCGACGGCGCCCGGTCCACCGGACGTGCCCTCGGCACGACCGGCATCCAGGCCCCCGTGCTCTACCCCGAGGAGCTCGTGCTCCTCGAGGCGACAGTCATCGGCTGACGTCAGCACCTGCTGACCGGCCGCACGCGCAAGGAGGCGCAGCATGCCGCACGACCACCACCCGACCCCGGTGCCGCTGGACCCGGTGAGCACTCGGATCACCCAGCGCACGACGAGCACCACGAGCACGACGAGCACCGCGCCGGGCCGACGACGGCCCTGGGCCCGCACCGTGGCAGCGGGGACCGCCGCCGCGCTCGTGGCGCTCGCCGCCGCCGGTTGCAGCGGGGCCGACGACGGCACCGTCACGCTGAACTTCTTCCAGTTCAAGCCCGAGGCCGTCGCGCAGTTCGACGACATCATCGCCGGCTTCGAGGCGGAGAACCCGGGCATCGAGGTCGTGCAGAACCACGTGCCCAACGCCGACACCGCCCTGCGCACCCTGCTCGTCAAGAACAAGGTGCCCGACGTCATGACGCTCAACGCGGGTGCGACCTTCGGTGAGCTCGCCCGGGCCGGGGTCTTCGCCGACGTGGCCGACCTCCCGGTGATGGAGACGGTCGCCGATGCCCCGGTGAAGATCGTCACCGACCTCGGCCAGAACGGCGACGAGATCAGCGGGGTGCCCTTCGCGCTCGCCGCGTCGAGCATCATCTACAACAAGACGATCTTCGCCGAGCACGACGTCGAGGTGCCGCAGACCTGGGACGAGCTCATCGCCGCCGCCGACACCTTCCAGGCGGCCGGGGTCACCCCGTTCTACGGGACCCTCAAGGACCAGTGGACGGTGCTGCCCTCCTTCAACAACCTCGGCGGCGCGCTCCAGCCCGACGGGTTCTTCGACGACCTCCGCGCGCTCGGCGCCGACGCCGGCCCGGGCACCGACCCGTCGTTCTCGGCCGACTACCGGGAGGCGACGGAGAAGCTCGTGACGCTCTTCTCCTACAACCAGCCGAACCGTGACAGCCGGGACTACAACGCGGGGAACAAGGCCTTCGCCGACGGCGAGTCCGCCATGTACCTCCAGGGCACCTATGCCATCGCGCCCATCCTCGAGAACAACCCGGACCTCGACCTCGGGACCTTCCCGTACCCCGCGACCGACGACCCGGCCGACACCGTCCTGGTGACCGGCGTCGACGTCGTGCTCGCCATGGGGCGGGACACCCCGCACCGCGCCGAGGTCGAGAAGTTCGTCGACTACATGATGCGACCCGAGAACGTCGAGACCTACGGCACCGCCCAGTCGACCTTCTCCCCGCTCGTCGACGCACCGCCCTCGACCAACCCGTACCTCGCAGGGCTCAACGACTACGTCGAGGAGGGCCGGATCATCGGGTACCTGGACCACCAGATCCCCGCGGCCGTCCCGCTCCAGCCGATGCTGCAGCAGCTGATCATCGACAGCGACGTCGACGCCTTCCTCACCAACCTCGACAGCGAGTGGCGCAAGGTCGCAGCCCGCTCCAACCAGCGATGAGGGACCGACCATGACCACGTCCTCGACAGCCCCGGCGCGCGCACCGCGCGCCACGAACCCCCGGGCGGCAGCGCGACGCCGACCCGGCACGAGCCGGGTCTCCCGGACCTTCTACTGGATGGTGCTCCCCGCAGTCCTGCTGTTCTTCGTCCTGCACACCATCCCGGTGCTCAACGGGATCTTCTTCTCGATGACCAACTACGCCGGCTACGGCGAGTGGGACTTCACCTGGTTCGCCAACTACGTCAACCTCTTCAAGGACGACCAGGTCCTCAACGCCTACGCCTTCACCTTCGGCTTCGCGCTCGTGTCGACGATCCTCGTGAACGTCATCTCGCTCGCGATCGCCCTCGGCCTCAACTCGCGGATCAAGTTCAAGACCGGCCTGCGCGGGATCTTCTTCATCCCGAACATCCTGTCGATCCTCGTCATCGGCTACGTGTTCAACTACCTGTTCTCGAACTCGCTCCCGGAGATCGCCTCGGGGCTCGGCATCGACGCCCTGTCCACGTCGATCCTGGCGAACCCGGACCTCGCGTGGGTGGGCATCGTGATCCTCGCGGTCTGGCAGGCGGCGGCCTTCAACATCATCATCTACCTCGCCGGGCTCCAGACGATCCCGGGCGAGCTCTACGAGGCCGCCTCGCTCGACGGCGCCAGCGTGTGGCGGACGTTCAGGTCCATCACCTTCCCGCTCATCGGGCCGTTCTTCACCATCAACATGGTCCTGTCGCTCAAGAACTTCCTGCAGGTCTTCGACCACATCATGGCGCTCACGGCCGGTGGGCCCGGGACGTCGACGCAGTCGGTGTCCCTGCTCATCTACCGCGGTGGTTTCCAGGGCGGCGAGTACGCCTACCAGACGGCCAACGCGGTGATCTTCCTCGTCGTGATCGTCCTCATCTCCGTGTTCCAGCTGCGAGTGCTCCAGCGTCGGGAGGCGTCGTTCTGATGACTGCACCAACCCTCACCCCAGAGTCCGTCCCGCCCGCCGCGAGCGAGCGCCCACCCGTCCGACGCCGCCGCCGCGGAGGCCGCGACGAGGAGGGCCGCCGGGTCAACTGGTGGCTCACCGCCCTGCTCGCCGTCTGCGCGCTCACGGTCCTCGTCCCGCTCTACTTCACGGTCGTCACCGCCCTCAAGACCCCGGACCAGCTCGGCGGCTCCGGCTTCGGGCTCCCCACGTCGATCCACCTGCAGAACTTCGCCGACGCGTGGAACCTCACCAACTTCCCGCGGGCGCTCATGAACACCGCGCTCATCACCGTCGGTGCGGTGCTGCTGACCCTCGCGACCAACGCGATGGTCGCCTACGCGATCGCCCGCAACATGCACCGCAGGCTGTTCAAGGGGATCTTCTTCTACCTGGTCTCGGCGATCTTCGTGCCGTTCCCCATCATCATGCTCCCCGTGGTGAAGCAGACCTCGCTGCTCGGGCTCGACAACCAGGCCGGCCTGATCCTGCTCTACACGGTGTTCGGGCTCTCGACGAACACCCTGTTCTTCACGGCCTTCATCCGCTCGATCCCGGTCGAGCTCGAGGAGGCGGCCCTGCTCGACGGTGCCTCGACATGGACCGTGTTCACCAAGATCGTGTTCCCGCTGCTCTCACCGATGCTCGCGACCGTCGGCATCCTCACCTGCGTGTGGGCGTGGAACGACTTCCTCCTGCCGCTCGTGGTGCTCTCCGACCCCGCGGCGCAGACGCTCCCGCTGGCCAACTACGTGTTCCAGGGCCAGTTCAACACCAACTACACCGCCGCCTTCGCGTCGTACCTCATGGCGATGGCGCCGCTGCTGCTCGTCTACCTGTTCGCACAGCGCTGGGTGATCTCCGGCGTCATGAGAGGCTCGATCAAATGACACGTCTGACACCCCAGGCACAGGGACCCGCCGCCGGCACAGGCACGTCAGGCCCGGGGGCCGCCCCGCCGGCCTGGTGGACCCGGGCCGTCGTCTACCAGGTGTACCCGCGCAGCTTCGCCGACTCGGACGGCGACGGCGTCGGCGACCTCGGCGGGATCCTGTCCCGGCTCGACCACCTCGCCGACCTCGGGGTCGACGTGATCTGGCTGTCGCCGGTCTACCCCTCGCCGCAGCACGACAACGGGTACGACATCTCCGACTACGAGGGCATCGACCCGCTCTTCGGCACCCTCGAGGACTTCGACGCGCTGCTCGCCGAGGTGCACGCCCGGGGCATGAAGCTCGTCATGGACCTGGTGGTCAACCACACGAGCGACCAGCACCCCTGGTTCCAGGAGTCGCGGTCGTCCCTGACCAGCCCGAAGCGCGACTGGTACTGGTGGCGCGACGCACGCACCGTCACGGAGTCCGCGCTGCCCGTCGAGCCCGCGGTGCCCGTCGAGCCCGCCGAGGAGCCGCGGCCCGTCGAGCCCAACGACTGGCGCTCCGCCTTCAGCGGGCCGGCGTGGACCTTCGACGAGCCGACCGGCCAGTTCTACCTGCACCTCTTCGCGCCGCAGCAGCCCGACCTCAACTGGGAGAACCCCGAGGTCCGGCAGGCCGTCTACGCGATGATGAACCGGTGGCTGGACCGTGGGGTCGACGGCTTCCGCATGGACGTCATCAACCTCGTGTCCAAGCGTCTCGAGCAGGTCGACGGGGGAGCGGAGGCGTCCGGGATCGGGTTCCAGACGGGACCGCGCCTGCACGAGTTCCTCCACGAGATGCACGAGGCCGTCTTCGCTGGCCGGGACTCCGACCTCATCACCGTGGGCGAGATGCCGGGGATCACCGTCGAGGAGGCGCGACTGGTCACCGACCCTGCGCGTCGTGAGCTCGACATGGTGTTCCAGTTCGAGCACGTGTCCCTCGACCAGGGGGCCGACAAGTTCGACCCCCGACCGCTCGACCTCGTCGCCCTCAAGCGGTCCCTCGGCCGCTGGCAGGAAGGGCTCGCGGACGTCGGCTGGAACAGCCTGTACCTCGACAACCACGACCAGCCCCGGCTCGTGTCGCGGTTCGGCGACGACGGCGCCTTCCGCTACGAGTCGGCGACCCTCTGGGCGGCGCTGCTGCACCTGCACCGGGGCACGCCGTACATCTACCAGGGCGAGGAGATCGGCATGACCAACGTGCCGTTCACCGGGATCGACGACTTCCGCGACATCGAGTCGGTCAACTACTACCGGGAGAACGTCGACGAGCTCGGCCGGCCCGAGGAGGAGGTCCTCGCCGGGCTGCGCGCCATGAGCCGCGACAACGCCCGGACCCCCGTCCAGTGGGACGCCAGCCCGACCGCAGGCTTCACCACGGGCGTGCCCTGGATCCCGGTCAGCCCGCGGTCCGTCGAGGTGAACGTCGAGGCCGACCGGGCCTCGGAGCGCTCGGTCTTCGCCTTCTACCAGCGCCTGATCGACCTGCGGCACACCGACAGCACGGTCGCGCTCGGGAGCTTCACGATGCTCGAGGCCGAGCACCCGCGGCTGTACGCCTTCACCCGCGAGGGCGAGGGCGACCAGCTGCTCGTGGTGGGGAACGTCTCCGCGGAGCCGCTCGACGTGCCGCTGCTCGACGGCTGGGCGGACGAGGAGCTGGTGCTGGGGAACGTGCCGGGCGACGCGCGGACGACGACGCTCGCGCCGTGGGAGGTTCGGGTGCACCGGAGGACGACCACCCTGAGGTGAGCCGCTCGGGCGCTCCCCGGTGGGCCCTGCCGGGGTCGACCGGGGAGCGCCCGAGAGTCAGGGCGCCTGAGACTCAGGGCACCCGAGACTCAGGAGTCCTGCGGTGCCGACCCCGCGGCGCAACCGGCCTCGCGCTTCGAGATCTCCCGCTCGACCCGGGCGAGCTCACCGGCCAGGTTCTGCCGTGCGGCGTCCTCCCAGGACGCGGCGAGCGGGCTCGCGAAGAGCGACTTGCGGTCGACGAGCTTGGTGAGGATGCGGTGCCGCGCGGCGAGGTAGTCGTCCACCGGGATGTGCTCGTACTCCTTGCGGATGTCCCGGACGTAGCAGGAGTACCGCTGCGGCTCGGACGCGAGGATCGCCATGTCGGCGTCGCAGAGGACCGCGCAGTCGAAGTCGCCGGGGGCCGGCTTGTGGCGGGCCATCGCGGTGACGAGGTCCGCGACGCGCGTGGCGTGCTTCTCGCTCACCCCGAGGTCGACGAGCTCGGCGCGGGCGAGGGCCGCGCTCGCGACCTCGTCCTCACCGCCCTGGCTCGCGTACGCGACCCGGGCCTCGGCGTTGAAGATGGCCCCGTGGTACCAGGCGGCCAGCCGGACGAGGTCGGGCTCGTGCGTCTCCTCGGCGAGCTCGTCGACCCGCGAGAGGACGTCGGCGAGGTGCTTGACCGTGTGGTAGAACCGCGTCGGCTCGCTCCACCGGTCGAGCAGCGCGAGCCCGGTCGAGCGGAGCTCCGGCTGGGACGCGGTCGCCCCGGCTGCCAGGCAGCTGCGGATCCACGACGTCATGAGCCACTGGGGTGCGTCTGCGCTTCCAGGAAGCATGAACCATACTTTCGACGAGTCTGGGGGACTGCTACGGGTGTCCCGGGTGCCGGAGGCGGGGACGACCGGCAATGCTAGCCCCGTTCTGCGCCGCTGGCGCACCGTCGCAGGTCACGACGGGGGAGCGGGCACCGGGGCGACGCCGTCGGCACGAGAGGCAGGCAGCTCGGCGCGGACCGTGAGGCCCCCGCCCGGGGTGCGGTCCACGGTCACGGTGCCCTGGTGCGCACCGACGATCGCGGCGACGATCGCCATCCCGAGACCGGAGCCGCCCGACGACCTGTTCCGCGAGGAGTCGGCCCGGTAGAACCGCTCGAAGACCCGGTGCGCCTGGTCCTCGGGGATGCCCTCGCCGTGGTCACGGACCTCGAGGACCACCGACCGGCCGTCGGCCGAGGGACCCAGGGCGATCTCGGCCGCGGTACCGGCCGGGGTGTGCCGGGCGACGTTGCCGATGAGGTTGGTGAGCACCTGTCGCAGCCGGTCCTCGTCGCCGACCACGGTGGCCGGCGGTGCCGGCGAGACCCCGTCGAGCGCGGTGAGGCGCACCGTGCGGCTCGGGTCGAGGGCGTGCAGGTCGTCGACGGAGTCCCGGGCCAGCACCCGCAGGTCCACGGGGTCCGTCCGGACCGCCCGGCCCTCGTCGAGCCGGGCGAGCGCGAGCAGGTCGTTGACCAGGGTGCCCATGCGGGTCGCCGAGTCCTCGATACGACGCATGGTGTCGTCCATCGCCTCGGGGGTCGTCAGCGCACCCATGCGGTACAGCTCGCCGTACCCGCGCACCGTCGCGAGCGGGGTGCGCAGCTCGTGGCTCGCGTCCGACACGAAGCGCCGCATGCGTGCCTCGGAGGCCTCCTGCGCGTCGAAGGACTGCTCGATCTGCGCGAGCATCGAGTTGAGGGAGTGCGCGAGGCTGCCGACCTCGGTGGTCCGCGGCGCCTGCGGGACGCGCTGGCTCAGGTCACCGTCGGCGATGCGCGCCGCCGTGCGCTCGATGGTGTGCAGCGGGCGCAGCGAGCGGCGGATGGCCACGTAGCCGATCGCCCCGCCGAGGGTGGTCAGCACGAGGGTCGAGACCAGCAGGATGCGCTGGATCTGGGACACCGTGTGCTCGACCGGTTCGAGGGGGACGGCGAGGTAGCCCTTGACGCCGCCGTCGGGGTACGTGAAGCCGACGGCACGCCAGTCGCTGCTGCCCCCGTTGTCGCCGACGGCGACCGAGTTGATGGTGAAGACCGTGCTGGGCTGCGTCTTCCCGGCGAAGGTGTAGGCGGTGAGCGCCGGGACCCCGTACCTCTGCGTCGTCGTGGAGTTGACGAAGGTGACGCTGCTGCCCTCCTCGAAGAACGCGAGGATGTAGTAGTCGTTGGGCAGGTAGCTCTGCCCGCTCGACCGGAACTGGTCGATCGCCTGCGAGATCACCTGGGTGTTCTCGACCGTCACCCTGAGCTGTGAGTCCAGCTGGTTCGTGAGGTACCGCGACAGCACCGTCGAGGTGAGCATCATGCTGATGCCGAGACCGGTAAGCAGCATGATCGTCACGATGCTGATGAGGCGCACCCGCAGCGGCGTCCGCGCCCACAGGGAGGTCACCGGGCCGACGTACGTTCCGGCGTCGGGGTCTGCGCTGCCGGGGTTCGCGCTCGCGGGCTCGTCAGACGGGGAGCCGGTGCTGTCCGGCCCGGTGCCACCGGTGTCGTCCGGCGTCGCGCCGCCGGCGTCGCCCGGGGGCGGCGGGACAGGGGGCATGCCCTCTGTCCCGCCGTGGTCGCGGGGTTGTGCCACGACTACCTCTTGGGCGGCTGGCGGAGCAGGTAGCCGACGCCTCGCTTGGTCGCGATGAGCGGCTCGGGGGTCGAGCCGTCCGGGAGCGGCGCGTTGTCGATCTTGCGTCGCAGGTAGGAGATGTAGGACTCGACGATGTTCGCGTCGCCGCCCCAGTCGTACTGCCACACGTGGTCGAGGATCTGCGCCTTCGACAGCACCCGGCCCGGGTTGAGCATGAGGTAGCGCAGCAGCTTGAACTCGGTGGGGGACAGGTCGACGACCCGTCCCGCACGGCGGACCTCGTGCGAGTCGTCGTCGAGCTCGAGGTCCGCGAAGCGCAGCACCGCGTCGTCGACCGGGGTCGGGTGGGTGCGGCGCAGCACGGCGCGGATCCGCGCGACCACCTCTTCGAGGCTGAACGGCTTGGTGACGTAGTCGTCGCCGCCCACGGTCAGCCCGGTGATCTTGTCCTGCGTGTCGTCGCGCGCGGTGAGGAACAGCACGGGCATGTGCTGGCCCTTCTCGCGCATGCGACGGGTCACGGTGAAGCCGTCCATGTCGGGCAGCATCACGTCGAGCACGACGAGGTCGGGCTCGGTGTCGCGGACGAGCTTGAGCGCGCTCATGCCGTCCTCGGCGGCGAAGACCTCGAAGCCGGCGAAGCGCAACGAGGTCGCGAGCAGCTCACGGATGTTCGGCTCGTCGTCGACCACGACGAGACGTGCCTCGGGTTCGGTCATGCCACCAGTGTGCGACCGTTCGCTGAGTGCTGCCTGAGAACAGGCTGGGTCGTCCCGTGTCGGCCCGGCTCAGATGTAGCGCAGCGGGTCGAACTCCTCGATCGGGATGATGCGCACGCGCGGCAGCGGCGTCGTGAAGGCCCCGACGGTCTCCTCGAGGTCGAAGAACTCGAGCCCGCGGGCGCTCAGCTCGTTGAGGCGCCCGTTGACGAACTCGCGGAAGCACATGAGCCCCACGCGGCGCTCGCCGTCGAGGAGCGCCTCGACCTGCGGCAGGAAGTCGCCGTCGTGGCTGGCGAGGAGGACGTCGCCGTCGACGTCCTTGATCGCCTCGAGGGTGCGCTGGATACCGATGTCCACGACCTTCTCGTGGCTCGCACCGGCCAGCGGGATGGGCCGGTAGCCCATGGCGAGCAGCGCCTGGACGAAGGGCATCGGCATCTGCCCGGACGAGGCGTTGAGGAAGAACAGCGGTGTGACGGGCTGGCCCCACAGCGTCTGCGCGAACTCCGAGATGCGGTCCCAGCGGGGGCGCTCCTCGGGGGCGGGGCGGTGCCCCAGGACGTTCATCCCGAGCGTGGCGTCGATGTTCTCGCCGTCGACGAGCAGGTACGTGGGGCGCGCGGTGCGCTGTTCTGAGCCGGACATGCCCTCACTGTAGGGCGTGGAGGCTGGCCAGGGGGCATCCAGGTGCTGTCCGGGAGTGCGGCACGGAGCCCGGCGGGGCGCACCAGGGTGCGCCTGCGGGTGGTCTGGAGCGCTCCCGGGTGCGCGATCGGCTCCCAGATGGTAACGATCTGACCTCGACGTTTGGGACCTGCCGCCGGTCGCCGTACCGTGTGCAGATGGACTCGCCCCCCAGGCGAGCGGTCACCAGCGCTGCTGACCACCGTTTCTTCCTGCCACTGCACCGTCGGTGCACCAGCCCAAGGATGATTCTGATGACTGCAGCACACGTGACCGTGATCGAGAACGCCCCCGACGTCCCCCTCGGCTCCTTCGGCGACCACCTCGCCGACGCCGGGCTCGCCGTGCGCACCGTCCGCGCCCACGCGGGCGAGCCGCTGCCCGCGGTCGACGACCTCGGCGCGGGCCTCGTCGTCCTCGGTGGCCACGCCTCCGCCTACGACGACGACACGACGCCCTGGCTGCCCGGCCTGCGCTCGCTGCTCCTCGACGCCGCCACGTCGGGCGTCCCCACCCTCGCGGTCTGCCTCGGAGCCCAGCTCCTCGCCGTCGCCGGCGGCGGGCAGGTCACCGTCGCCGCACCTCCCGGCCGTGAGGCCGGGGCCGTCCGCATCTTCTGGCGCCCCGAGGCCAAGACCGACGTGGTGGTCGGCGCCGCCGCACGCGCCGCAGCCGAGGTCGGCGGCCGCGCGTCGGTGTACCCGACGAGCCACGCCGACGCCGTGAGCGAGCTCCCGCAGGACGCCGTCTGGCTCGCCTCGTCGAACATGTACCCCTTCCAGGCCTTCCGCCTGGGGTCTGCGCTCGCCGTGCAGTTCCACCCCGAGGCCGACGCGGCGCTCGTCGAGCACTGGCTCGCCGACGCCGACGCAGAGGACCGCGACGCGGCCCTCGCGAGCCTCGCCGAGGCGCAGGAGCGGACCGAGACGAACGGCGCCGAGCTCGCCCGCGCCTTCGTCGGACAGGTCCTCGCCGCCCGTCCGGAGTCGGCGCTCGTCTGAGGAGCGACGTGCTCTGAGGAGCGACGTGCTCTGAGGGGTGACGAGCCCTGAGGTGACGTGCGGAGGGCCCGCGGTCGTCGGTGACGACTGCGGGCCCCCCGTCGGTCTGAGCGCGGTCGCTCTGGGCGCGGACCGCTGGCTCTGCAGGCTGTTCGGGTCAGCCCTCGATCGAGGGTGTGACCGGGGTGCTGCTGATCTGCGGCGTCCCCGCGCTGCTGCCGGACTTCAGCGCGGCGAGCCGAGCCTCGATCTCGATCTGGGCGCCTGACGCCTCGAGCTCCTCGAACTGCGCGTCGAGGGACGACGCCGCGACCTCGGCCTGGCCGATCGCCTTGGCCTCCTCGCGGCGCACCTTCTCCTCGAACCGCGAGATCTCGCTCGTCGGGTCGAGGACGTTGATCGAGCTGAGCGCGCCCTGCACCGTCTGCTGCGCCTCGGCGGTCTTCTGCCGGGCCACGAGCGAGTCGCGCCGGGACTTGAGGTCGGCCAGCTTCGACTTCATCTGGACGAGGCCCGTCTTGAGCTTCTCGACCGTCTCGCGCTGCGAGGTGATCGACGGCTCGGACTGGCGGACCTCGGTCTCGGCGTCGATCTGCTTCTGCAGGGCGATCTTCGCGAGGTTGTCGAACTTGTCCGCGTCCGCGGCGTTGCCGGCCGAGCGGTACTGGTCGGCGCGCTGCGACGCGGCGACGGCCTTGCCGCCCCACTCCTGCACGGCGGCGACGTCCTCGTTGTAGTCCTGCTCGGCGAGCCGCAGGTTGCCGATGGTCAGCGCGACGGCCTGCTCGGCCTCCGCGATGTTGTTGGTGTAGTCGCGGACCAGCTGGTCCAGCATCTTCTGCGGGTCCTCCGCCCCGTCGAGGAGGGCGTTGATGTTCGCCTTCGCCAGCTGCGCGACCCGTCCGAAGATGCTCTGCTTCTGTGCCATGTGCCTGCCTTCTCTCTCGTGTGCGCTGCCTGTGTAGAGATGTCTCGACCTGAGCCGAGACGAGTCGTGCGGTGCCTGGTCTGGTGCGGTGCGGGTCAGAAGCGTCCGCCGCGGCTGCGTCCGCCGCCGCCTCGGCTGCCACCGCCCCCGCCGAAGCCGCCACCCCGGCTGCGGCCGCCGCTGCGGCTCGAGCCGCCGCCGAAGCCTCCGCCGCCGAAGCCGCCCCCGAAGCCGCCACCGCCCCCGAACCCTCCGCCGCGGCCGGAGCCGCCGCGCAGGATCGAGTCGACGAGGATGCCGCCGAGGATCATCCCGCCGACGTTCGTGCCGCCGCTCCCGGGGCCCTGGCGGTTCTCCCAGGACTGCACGTCGGCCTGGGCGAGCTGCTGGGCGGACTGCACCAGGTGCTCGCAGCGGGTCGCGGTGTCGAGCGCCGCGACGGGGTCGGTGGCGGCCAGGGCGCGTGCCTCGTCGTGCAGGCGTGACGCCTCGGAGAGCCGGGTGCGCGCCTCGGGGCCGACGGCACCCTTGCGCGTGGCGACGAAGTCGGAGACGGACCGGATCTGCGAGCCGACGCGACCGAGGGTCTCGGTGAGCAGGGCCGTCGCGCGGGTGCGCTGCTCGGCGGCCTCGCGGCGCGGGGCGAGCGCCGCGTCGAGCGCCGCCTCGGCCTCGGTGACGTCGCGGACCGCCGCGAGCGGGTCGCCGCCCTGGCGCGCGGTCTGCGCCTGCGCGACCACCGCGCGTGCGCGCTCGGCCGCCGCGCCGACGGCGGGGTCGCCCGCCCCGAGCCGGTCGGCGTCGGCGATGTCCGAGGAGATCGAGGTCAGGGCGGCGTCGAGCCGGGGGCCCGCGCTCGCGAGGTCCGACCCGGCCGACTCGACGGCGTCGAGCAGCGTCGAGGCCTGGGCGACCGCCTGCGACGCGGCACGGGAGTGCGCCACGGCGGTCGCGCGGTCGCCGCCGGTCACGGCTGCCTCGCCCGAGGTGACCGAGTCGCCCGCCGCGTCGAGCAGGCGCAGCGCCTGGTCGGGGTTGCCCGTCACGGAGGCGAGCGCCGCCGCCGGGTAGCTCACGGCGAGGGTCGAGAGCGTGCCCCGGGCCGGCTCGGTCCGCGCCCGGGTCGTGGCGATGCGCTCGCGCGTCTCGGCGAGCACCTGGGGGACCGTCGCCTGCAGGTCGCGCAGCGCGGCGAACTGCTCGGACTCCGCCTCGAGGGTCTCCGTGACGTCCTGGCACAGGGTGACGATCTCCGCGAGCAGGACGCGCTTCTGGGGCTCGGCCTCGGGGGCGTGGTCGTCGAGCTGCTGGCGCAGCGTGAAGGCCCGCGTGACCTTCGCCTTCGACTGCTGCAGCGCGGCCGCGAAGGCGTCTGTGGCCTCGGGGCCGAACTGCGCCTGCGCGAACCCGAGCTCCTGCTCGGCGTTCTTCAGGTCGTCGTCGACGGCCACCAGCGAGCTGCTGGCCCGCCGCTCGAGCTCGTCCGTCGACAGGGTCGAGAGCTGACCTTCGGCCGGGTTGCCCGCGCTGCGGCGACGCCTGCTCGCCGCCCAGGCGACGAGGGCGATCAGGGCGATGACCACCAGACCGCCGACGAGCAGCACCGAGACGGCGCTCGTCCCCGACCCGCCCGTGAGCTCAGACCGCAGGGTGTCGGCCGCGGCGACCGCGCCACCGGTCCAGTCGTCCTCGGCGAGGCGGTCCTCGACCGCGATCTCGACCGCGTCCAGCTGCGCGTCGGTGACGGGGTTCCCCGAGCCCACGTACAGGGCGTAGCGACGGTCGTCGACGGCCACGGCGAGCAGCACGTCGTTGGTCCCCATGCCCGACAGGTCGTAGGTCTGCTGCGCCCAGGCGGGCCCGTCCGTGCCGTCGAAGGAGGGGACGAAGGCGACGAACAGCTGCTGGTCGGTGTCGCTCCGCAGCTCGACGAGGGCGGACTGCACCGCGTCGGTGTCGAGGACGCCGGCGGTGTCGGTGATCTCCGACGGCAGGTCGAGCGGCTCGTCGGCGCGCGCTGCCGACGGCGTGACCACGACCGTGAGGAGAGCGAGGAGCGTGAGGCACAGGGTCGCCACCAGGGCGGTCAGCCGCGCGACCGGTCCGTCCGTCCCGCGTCGGGCCAGCGCTCGGGGCGCAGCCGGGTCCAGGACGGTCGGGTACGCACGCGCTGAGTCCACCCTGTGATCCTCTGCTACCTGCGAGGAGACCGCAACGTGGTCAGCGCCCGAGATCGGCCGCGACCAGGGGAGGAGACCGGGGCAGGGGGCGGCGCCAGCGGCGAGGCTGGAGCCCCCGGTCGAGGGACGGACGTCTCGGAGACGCAGAAGACCCCGGCCGACCGGCTCGTGGGGAGAGGCGGTCGACCGGGGTCCGTCGTGCAGGGGTCAGGCTGCGGGGACGAGTCGCTCAGTGGTCGTCGCGGACGTGCTCGATGTCGTCCGCGTCGACGATGCGGTACGCGTAGCCCTGCTCGGCGAGGAAGCGCTGGCGGTGCGCGGCGAACTCCTGGTCGACGGTGTCGCGCGCGACCACCGCGTAGAAGTGCGCGGTGCGCCCGTCGGCCTTGGGGCGCATGACGCGGCCGAGGCGCTGGGCCTCCTCCTGCCGGGACCCGAAGGACCCCGACACCTGGATGGCCACCGAGGCCTCGGGCAGGTCGATCGAGAAGTTCGCGACCTTGCTCACCACGAGCTTGGTGATCTCGCCGGTCCGGAAGGCGTCGAACAACCGCTGCCGCTCCTTGACCGTCGTCGCCCCGGTGATGACCGGAGCGCCCAGGTGCTCGCCGAGCTCCTCGAGCTGGTCGATGTACTGCCCGATGACGAGCGTCGGGTCGCCCTCGTGCAGCGCGACGAGACGCTCGACGATGGCGTTCTTGCCCGGCGCGCACGCCGCCAGCCGGTACTTGTCCTCCGGCTCGGCCGTCGCGTAGAGCATGCGGTCGCGCTCGGGCAGCGTGAGCCGCACCTCGACGCAGTCCGCGGGCGCGATGTAGCCCTGCGCCTCGATGTCCTTCCACGGGGCGTCGTAGCGCTTGGGCCCGATGAGGGAGAACACCTCGTCCTCGCGGCCGTCCTCGCGCACGAGCGTCGCCGTCAGTCCGAGCCGGCGGCGCGCCTGGAGGTCCGCCGTCATGCGGAAGATCGGCGCGGGTAGCAGGTGGACCTCGTCGTAGACCACGAGACCCCAGTCGCGGGCGTCGAGCAGCTCGAGGTGCGTGTAGACGCCCTTCCGCTTGGTGGTGAGCACCTGGTAGGTCGCGATGGTCACCGGGCGGATCTCCTTGCGGGCACCGGAGTACTCGCCGATCTCGTCCTCGGTGAGGGTCGTGCGGCGCACCAGCTCGTCGCGCCACTGCCGCGCCGACACCGTGTTGGTCACGAGGATCAGCGTCGTGGTGCCCGACCGTGCCATGGCACCGGCACCGACGATGGTCTTGCCGGCGCCGCAGGGCAGCACCACGACACCGCTGCCGCCGTGCCAGAAGCCGTCGACCGCCTGCTGCTGGTACGGACGCATCTCCCAGGGCTTGTCGTCGTGCCCCGGGTCCGTCGGGCTGAGGTCGATCGGGTGCTTCTCGCCGTCGACGTAGCCCGCGAGGTCCTCGGCCGGCCACCCGAGCTTGAGCAGCACCTGCTTGAGGTGACCGCGCTCCGAGGCGTGCACCTGGACCGTGTCGTCGTCGATGCGCTCGCCGAAGAGCCCGGCCGTCCGCTTCGACTTCATCACCTCGGCGAGGACAGCGCGGTCCGTCGTCTCCAGGACCAGGCCGTGCACCGGGTGCTTCGACAGGGTCAGACGGCCGTAGCGCGACATGGTCTCGGCCACGTCGACCAGGAGCGCGTGCGGCACCGCGTAGCGGCTGAAGGCCAGCAGCACGTTGACGACCTGCTCGGCGTCGTGCCCCGCCGCCCGGGCGTTCCACAGACCCAGCGGGGTCAGCCGGTAGGTGTGCACGTGCTCGGGGGCGCGCTCGAGCTCCGCGAACGGGGCGATCGCTCGCCGCGCGGCGTCCGACTGCGGGTGGTCGACCTCGAGCAGCAGGGACTTGTCGCTCTGGACGATGAGTGGGCCGTCAGGCATGCAGCGTTCTCCCTGGGGTGTCACGGGGGTGTCACGGGTGGTCGGTCGTGCGCCGGTGGCTGTCCGTCCGTCGTGCCCCGCCGGGGGAGGGCACGTCACGGGCTGACCACCGGGAGGTCAGGTCGTCGGAGGAGTCGTCGGAGAGGTCATGGGGTGGCCAGGATGGGCTCGACGTTCGCGATGCGGTGCACCGCGACCGTGAGCTCGGACTCGCGAGCGACGTCGACCGCCCGGAGGCGGCCCGCGTCGAGACGCATGGGGCGCAGCCGCCGACGTGTCACGTCCCCCGAGGGACCGACGATGTCGACGAGGACCTCGCGACCGTCGGCCGCCGCCTCACGCAGCAGTGCCAACGCGACCACGGGCTCCGTTGTTCCCTCGGAGAGCTGGGGACCGGCGGCGGGGTCGCCCTGCGCGGAGCCCCCCTGGTCGCCGGTGGACCTGCCAGCGCCCGGGCTCGTGGGGGAGCCGGCAGGGTTCGTGCTGGTGGTCCTCGTCGAGGCAGCGGAGGGGCTCGTGCCGCGGGCGCGGCGGGCCGAGACGCCGGCTGCGGTGCGGGTGGCGCTCGCGGACGTGCCTGCCGAGCCGCCAGCACCGGGCCGGTCGGTCTGCGCGGCGGGACCCGCGGCCTGGGTCGCACGGGCCTGCTCCTCGCCGCGTCGCAGGACCGCGACGAGCGCCAGCAGACGGTCGGGACGCTCCGGGGCGAGCCCGCGGGTCGAGCCGTCGACGCCCGGCGACCGGCGCCGACCGCGCCGGCCGGCGAGACGGACCCGCGGCGTCCGGCGGTCGGCGTGCACCACCTGACCGTCGGGGCCCTCCATCGCCGGGGCGAGCCCGCGCTCGCGCAGCGCGGCGAGCAGCTGGGCTGGTGCGGCAGACGCCGCGAGGACGGTGGGTGCGACGCGGAACAGCCCCAGCCCGCGCAGCCGCGGGTCCTCGACCAGGCCGGCGAGCAGCACCGGGTCCTCGACCCGCACGTAGGACGACGCCGCACCGAGGCGCAGCTGGCCGTGGCGGCGTGCCGCGTCCCGCACCAGGTACTCGAGGGGCTGGGGGAGCCCCGAGCGCGAGTGCGACGCGAGCTCGGCGAGGAGCTCGTCGCCCGTCCGCCCGGCGTCGAGCGCACGGGTCACGGACTCCGGCGTGAAGCGCACGGTGATGGCAGACCCGCGCGACTCGACGGCGGCCGAGTCGGCGAGCAGCGCCTCGAGACCCGGCGTCGGGCGCCCGGGCACGATCCCGGTGAGGTCGCCCTGCAGCAGCAGGTCGTCGACGGCGTCGGGGAGCGCCGCCGCCATGGCGCCCGCCAGCGCGGTGCGGGCGGCGTCGTCGGCCACGGTGAGGACGGGCACCCCCGCGAGCACCTCTCCCGCGGCCGAGAGCGCCCCGGCACCGGTCACGCCCAGCAGGGCGGCCTCGGCGAGCAGGGCGTCGACGGCCTCGTGCGGCGGGACGGCGCGCGGAGCACGCCACCTCAGCACGGCGGTGACCTCGTCGGCCGGCACGGAGGCAGCAGGGGCGGCACGCAGCACGCCGAGCACCTCGCCGCGCAGCCGCGGCACCCACGCCCGGTGCAGCTCCGGCTCGAGGGCGCTGCGCAGCGTCCCGCGCTCGTCACGGCTGCCCACCAGCCACGGGGTGCGCGCCGACGAGTGCCACGCGCTCACCAGGGTCGCCCAGCGACCGGGCAGGTCCTCGGCGAGCCAGTCGTCCGCGTCGAGCGTCGGAGCGAAGGACGCGGGGTCGTCGCCGTCGTCGACCACGAGACCCGCCATGCTCGCGAGCTCCACGACGAAGGCCGCGGTGCGCTCGTCGACCTCGAGCCGCAGCGCGAGCCGCCGCAGGTCGCGCACCCCCAGGCCCCCCGACCGCAACGTCGCCGCCGGCGTCTCCTGCCACACCGCGACCAGGTCGGTCACCAGCCGCACGACCTCCTGAGCGGCCCGGGCCGACTCGGCCTCGACCGTCGCCGGGTCGAGCGCGGGCTCCGGGAGCGGGGGCGGCGTGCTCAGCCCGCGGTGCGTGCGACCACCACGGAGCGCGAGCGCCACCTCGCGGGGCAGCAGCACGTGGTGCGCGTCGGCCTTGCGCACGAACCCCTGCTCGAGCAGCCACCGGGTCGGCGCCGCGGTCGGACCGTCGGCCGTGCTCGGCATCCGGCCGACCGGCGGACCCCAGGTGAGCGCCGCGAGGATCGATCGTGCACCGGCCGGGGCGTCCTCGAGGGCCGCCCGCATCTCGGGCGTGACGGCCGCCGCCCAGTCGGTCTGGTGCCCCGCGGGCCCGGAGGGGGAGTGCGCGGAGGCGGCAGCGCTCGCGGAGGTGGTGCCGGACGCCTCGGGCGTGAGGTACCTGGCCGAGGTCGGCGTGAGGTTCCCCGACGAGGAGGTGCTGGCCGAGGACGGAGCGGGGCTCCCGGCCGAGGACGGGCCGAGGCCCGCCGGGAAGGTGTCCTGCACCTCGTCGACGCCCGGTGCGGCCCGGTAGGTGGTCGGGGTCGGCCGCCACAGCAGCGCCATCTCCTCGAGGTCGGACAGGACCGAGAGGAGGCGGGCGACGTCCGCGGCGTATGTGCCTCCAGGGTCGAGGGTGCCGGGGGTACCAGGGGCGTCGGTGGGGTCGGGCGCGGCGCTCGTCCCGGTCGAGCGAGCAGGGGCCACCGCACCTTCGGCCTTCTCGGGGGCGGTGGAGCGTGTGCTGCTGTCTGCTCCGACAGCGCCAGCGGCACTCTCCGCGGCGGGCGCTGTGCCCAGCACCGCCGAGATCACGCGCTCGGCGGTCGCGTCGTCGCCGATCATCTCGAGGACGTGCACGGACTCGAGGACCTCGAGGTGCGCGACGTCGAGGCTCACGACCGCACGGTGCACGCTCGCCCGGCTCATCGCCCGGGCGGCGAGGGACAGCAGGGTCGAGGGGGAGGGGGACGCGAGGTCAGGCCGTCGGGCCAGCAGCGCGACGAGCCGGGCGTCGTCTCTCGCCCGCACGGAATCGCTGAAGGTGACCATCCGCACGACTTTACGCGCCACCGCCCCGCCACGTACCCCCAGCCCACCCAGCCCGGCCCACCCAGCCCACCCAGCCCCTGTGTCCCGTCCGGCCTCCCGCAGCCCGCCGCCCGGCGCCCACCTCCCGCCGAGTTCGTGAGCTTGGAGCGAGTTCGTGCCGTAGAAGTGCCGAACTCGCTCCGAACTCACGAACTCGGCAGCTGCGGCAGCTGCGGCGGCAGCAGCAGCGGGTTAGCTAGCGCTGGGGAGGGAGGGTCAGGGGGGTGGGTGGTGGAGGTCGGTGAGGAGGTGGGGGCGGGGGCGGGTGGAGTGGAAGGCCGTGTCGTGGAGGAGTCTGCGGAGGCGTCGGAGGAGGGGCAGGTCCTGGCGCAGGTCTGCGGCGGTGACGCGGAGCACCCTCCAGCCCTCGTCTTCCATGGCGTGCTGACGGCGCTTCTCGGCCATCAGGGCCGCGGTCGCCTCCCGGCCCGACCTGGCGTACTTGACCGCGCCGTCGAACTCGACGAGGAGCCGCCACTGCCGCCATCCCATGTCGGCGTAGAAGCGTCCGAGATCGGTGTCGACCCTGATCTGGGTCCCCGGGGCCGGGAGCCCCACGGCCTGAACCACCACCCGGCAGACGCTCTCCCACGGAGACTGCGCTCCTCTGTCCGCCAGGTCGAGGAGCTCACGGCCGCGCGCGACACCGCGACGGCTCCCGAGCATGACCAGGAGCCGGTCGATCTCGGTGCGGTCTGCTCCGCGGGCCAGTGCCGCGTCGGCGACGACCACGGCGTGCAGCGGGGGTGCGGTCGTGAGGCAGTCGACCACCGTCTGCTCGAGGCCCGTGACGTGCAAGCCCGAGAAGGCGACTGGCTTCCGTCCCGCCGTGCCGCGGTGGTGCCACGTGACGTCCGCAGCGCTCCGTCCCGACCGTCGGAAGGGGAGGAGGAGGTGGACAGTCGTCGGGAGGTGCCAGGCCGGCAGACCCCAGACGAGCGCCGCGGACTGGTGGCTCACGACGGGGGAGGACCCGGTCTGGGCAGCGACGGCAGCGATCCGCGCCAGTGCCAGACGGAGCCGGGCGCTGAGATCGTCCCGGGGGAGCTCCGCGAGCGGCAGGTAGGCGCCCCGCCGTACCCGGACGAGGCGGCCAGCCCGCACCTCGGCGTCCAGCACACCCCGCGGCAGGTCGCGCGCCAGGACCACCGGCGGGAGCCGCGTCGATGGGAGCGCAGCCCGAGGTACCTGCGCCGGAGGGGAGAGGACTGGTCGGGCCTGTGATGGAGGCGTCGGTTCTCGAGGGAGCGCAGCCGCAGGCGGACGGTGCACCGTCGAGCTCCGCGTGCCGCCGTGGTCGGCCTCCGTGCGCCCGCAGGCTGCGTCAAGACTCATGAGTGCATCCCACCGGCAGGCTGCGATCCTGCGCGCCCCAGCAGCACGTGCCTGTGGAGGCCTCGGCCGGGCGACGTCCTGTGGACAGGTACCCGCCGTGGGGGGGACACGGACAGAGGGCCGCCCGCCACCCACCGTCAGAGCCCCGAGTCCCCGCGGTCAGTGCATCGAGAACCCGCCGTCGACGGCGATGGACTGGCCCGTCACGTAGGCCGACGCGCCGCTGGCGAGGAACACCGCGGCGCCGGCGAAGTCGTCCGGGTGCCCGTTGCGGCCGACCAGGGTCCGGGCGGCGAGCGCGGAGACCGTGGCGGGGTCGCTCGAGAGCCGGCGGTTGAGCGCGGTCGGGACGAAGCCGGGTACGAGGACGTTGGCCGTGACACCGTGCGGCGACCACGCCTCGGCCTGCGACCGGGCGAGCGCCTCGAGGGCCGCCTTGGAGACCCCGTAGGCGCCGCTCGCGCCGAAGGGCCGGTGCGCCTGCTGCGAGCTGATGTGGACCAGTCGCCCGTACCCGCGCGCGGCCATCCCCGGGGCCAGGCGCTGACCGAGCACGAAGGGCGCGTCGAGGTTCACCGCCATGGTGGCGTCCCACACGGCCTCGTCGAGCTCGGGCATGGGCGGGCGCAGGTTGATCCCCGCCGAGCACACCAGGACGTCGACACCACCGTCGTCCCGCCTGCCGGCCGCAGCCTCTGCCGCCTCGGCCAGGGCGTGCGCCCCCTCCCGCGTCGAGAGGTCGGCGACCAGCCGCTCGGCCGACCCGCCCTCGTCGCGGACATGCGCGACCGTCGCGTCGAGGGCCTCGACCGTGCGCGCGGCGACCAGGACGTGCGCCCCGGCACCTGCGAGAGCCAGGGCGATCCCGCGGCCGATCCCGGAGCTGCCTCCGGTGACGAGGGCGGTGCGGCCGTCGAGGCCGAAGAGCTGCTGGAGGTCCATCGGGACAGTGTAGGGAGGGCGTCACCGGGTGAAGACCTGCTGCGGTTAGGTGAGAGAGGGGGTGAGCGCGGATAATGATCGGGACTCACCGTCGGGCGCGTGCCCGGTATCCTGTGAGGTCATGTCCCGACGAGCACCTCGAGGTTTCACGTGCCCACCGGCAAGGTCAAGTTCTTCGACACCGAACGCGGTTTCGGCTTCATCGCCAGCGACGACGGCGAGCAGGTCTTCCTGCACGCCTCCGCCCTGCCCGAGGGCGTCACCGCCCCGAAGCCGGGTGCCAAGGTCGAGTTCGGCGTGGCTGACGGCCGCAAGGGCCCGCAGGCGCTCTCGGTGACGTTCCTCGACCCGGTGCCCTCCGTCGCCAAGGCCGTGCGCAAGCCGGCCGACGACATGGCCGTCATCGTCGAGGACCTCATCACGCTGCTCGACACGGTCGGCAACTCGCTGCGTCGCGGACGCTACCCCGAGAAGTCCACCGCGACGAAGGTCGCCACGGTGCTGCGCGCCGTCGCCGACGACATCGAGGCTTAGGAACACATGCCAGCTGCAACACTCCCCACCCCGGCGAAGCGCACCCGGACCGCGAAGCCCAAGGCCGACGCGGTCCTGGTCGACGCGGTCGACGTCGCGCTCGCCGCGGCGCGCGAGGCTGCCGAGCACCCCGGGGACGTCGGCGATCACCTCGCCGCGACCATGGACGCCGACAGGCTCGCCTCGCACACCTTCGCGTGCACCATGCGCGGCTACCGCGGCTGGCACTGGACCGTCACGGTCGCCCGTGCGCCCCGCTCCAAGACCGTCACCGTCTGCGAGGTCGAGCTGCTCCCCGGTGCCGAGGCGATCCTCGCCCCCGAGTGGCTGCCCTGGTCGGAGCGGCTCCGCCCCGGAGACATCGGTCCCGGCGACGTCCTGCCCTTCCGCGCCGACGACCCGCGCCTCGAGCCCGGCTACACCCCGACCGGCGACGAGGAGGAGGACCGCGTCGCGATCGAGGAGCTCGCGCTCGCGCGCACCCGCGTCCTCTCGGTCGACGGCAAGGACGAGGCCGCCCAGCGCTGGTACGCCGGCTCGCGCGGCCCGACCACGCCCGGCGCCGTCCAGGCCGCGTCGGACTGCGGGTCCTGCGGGTTCCTGGTCATGCTGCAGGGCTCCCTCGGGCAGGTCTTCGGGGTCTGCGCGAACGAGTGGTCCGAGGACGACGGCCGCGTCGTCTCCCTCGACCACGGTTGCGGCGCGCACTCGGAGACGGACGTCGAGCCGCACCCGACCGACTGGCCGGCCGACGCCCCCGTCATCGACGAGATGAGCGTGGAGATCGTCGACCGCGGTGCTCAGACGCCGGACGCGGCTGCGGGCGCCGAGGGCACGAGCACGGAAGACACGAGCACGGAAGACACGAGCGCAGAAGACGGCAGCGTGGAAGACGCGAGCACCGAAGACGCGAGCACCGACGTCTCCGAGCCTGTCGAGGCCGAGGCTCCTGCCGAGGACGTACCGCCTGCTCAGGCCTCCTCCGACGGTTCCGCGTCCGAGGAGTCGGTCGCCGGCGCGTGAGGGTCCGGCCGTGAGTGCCGACCCCTTCGGGACCGCGGCGCTGCGAGCCGCGGTCCTCGACGCGTGGTCGCGCTCCCCGACCCGGCTCCGCGAGGACGCCAACACCGAGGAGGACCACGCGACCGGGTACTACCGGGACCGCGTGGTCGTCGAGCTCGCCCAGAACGCCGCCGACGCCGCGGCCAGGGCCGGCACACCGGGCGCGCTGCTCCTGCGCCTGGTGGAGGACGACCAGGGCGCGACGCTCGTCGCCGCCAGCCCCGGTGAGCCGCTCGACGCCCGCGGTGTCGTCTCGCTCTCCTCGATGCGCGCCTCCGCCAAGACCGCCGGCGCGCCTGCCACGAGCATCACCGCCCCTGCTTCGGCCTCCTCCGCCGCCGCTGCCGCCTCTGCCCCTGCCTCCGCCGCGACGGTCGGTCGCTTCGGCGTCGGCTTCGCGGCCGTCCGTGGCGTCTCGGACGACGTCGTCGTGCGGACCGCCGTCGGCGGGGTGCGGTTCTCGGTCGCGCTCACGCGGGACGCGCTCGTCGCCGCCTGCTCGACGGGGACCCCGGCCGGCGACGAGCTCGCGGCCGTCGTCGCCGCGCGCGGCGACTCCCTGCCTGCGCTGCGGCTGCCCTTCGCCGCCGCCGCGGGCGTCGAGAGCCCGTGGGCGACCGTCGTCGAGCTCCGGCTGCGCGACGCCACCGCCGTCGCGGAGGTGCGCCGCCAGCTCGACGCGGTCGACGACACCCTGCTGCTCGCGCTCCCGGCCCTCGAGACCGTCGAGGTCCAGCACCGTGGGACCTGGGCGACCACCGACGGAGGCTCGCGCCCCGACGGTGAGCCGACCCCGCCCGACCGCGTGCTCGCCGACGTCGGCTCGCGGTGGCTCACCGCGCACGGTTCTGGCACCGTCCCGGCGGCCCTCGTCGCGGACCGGCCCGTCGAGGAACGCGACCGTTCCACGTGGACCATCACCTGGGCGGTCCGTCGCGGGCCCTCCCCGGACGGGACGGTCGCGCAGCACGGCGTCGTCCACGCACCGACCCCGACCGACGAGCGGCTCACCGTCCCGGCGCTCCTCGTCGCGACCTTCCCGCTCGACCCTTCGCGGCGGCACGTCGCCGACGTCCCGCTCGCAGGCTTCGTCGCCGAGCAGACGGGGCCGGTCCTCGCGCGGCTCGCGGCGGCTCTCGACGAGCCCCTCGCGCTGGTGCCGACGGGCCTGGCGGCAGGCCGGCTCGACGCCCTGGTCCGGGACTCCGTCACGGCAGCGCTGCGTGACGCCCCGCTGTTCGACGGTCGCCGTGCACGGGACGTCGCGGCCCTCGGGGCAGGCGCCGGTCCGACGCTCCTCGCGGCGCTCGCCCCGACCGGGCTCGGGGTGGTCGACGTCCCGCCGGCCAGGACAGCGGCCGCCCGAGCTCTCGGCATGCCCGTGCTCAGCGTGCCCGACGTCGTCGACGCGCTGCCCTCGGCCCTCAGCCCGACGCAGTGGCGGGCGCTCTACGCGGCCCTCGCGACCTCGGCCGACACCGACCGGGCCGCCCGGGAGGCTCTCGACGGGGTGCTCGTCCCGCTCGCCGACGGGACGACCGCCCGCGGGCCGCGCGGTCTCGTGCTCCCACCGGCAGGAGGCCCGGTCGACGGTCTGCTGACCGTCCCGGGGCTGCGCCTCGTGCACCCGGACGCCGTGGACCCGTTGCTCCGTCGGCTGGGGGCGGTCGACGTGCACGACCCCGCCGTGCTCGGTCTCGCCGCGGTCGAGTCCGCCGTACGGGACGTCGCCGAGCTGCTCACCGGCGCCGACGTCGACGGGCCTGATGACGCAGACCTGGACCCCGACCTGGGCGCCCTCCCGGGGCTCCTCGCGCTGCTCGACGGCGTGGTCGGAGCCGACGGTCGCGCACCCGAGCACCTGCCCTCGTGGTGGTGCGACCTGCCGCTGCCCGGCGCCGACGGGGTGTGGACGCGGGCGGGCGACCTGGCGCAGCCGGGGACGTGGGCGGCCGAGCACCTCGACCTCGAGGAGGTCGACCTGGCCGCGCTCGGGCGTGCCCTGCGCCGGACCGCCTCCGCGGCGCCCGACGCGCTGCCGCACCACGTGCTCGACGAGCGGTCGGCCGCCGCCTGCGGCGTGCGGACCGGGCTCGTGGTGCAGACGGTCGACCACGACACGGGCGACACGGGCGACGACCTCCTCGTCGGCGCCGCGGGCTCCACCGAGAGCACCCCGCCCGACGTCGCCGGCTGGGTCGACTACGACGCGTACCTCTGCGCGGTCCTGGGCCGCGGTGTCCACCTCGACGAGCTCCCGGTGCTGCTCGACCTCGACGCCGTGCACGACGACTCCTGGGGTGACGTCGTCCGGCTCGCCGAGCGCGACCCCGACGTGCGCCGGGCGGTCGTGACGACGGTCGGGCCGGCCGTCCCCTCCGGGCCGACGGCCCTCTCGTACGCGGCGTGGTACCTGCGCGACGTCTTCGACGCGCCCTTCGTGGTCCGGGTCGACGCTGCCGAGCCCGACGTAGACCTCCTCACGCTGCTGCCGCTGGCCGACGACGACCTCAAGGGCGTCCTCGACGCGCGGGTCCTCGCGGCGCTCGGCGGCGTGGCGACCGTCGACCAGCTCTCCGGGCAGCTGGCCTCGCCCGACCCGGTGGTCTGGGACGGGCTCTTCACCGCCCTGGACAGCCCAGCACGCCCGGAGGGTGCGGCGGTGCCCCCACGCGTCGCGCGCGCCGTCTGGGACGCGCTCGGACGGGCCGCCGTCGACGGTCTCGAGCTCGACGACCTCCCCCAGGTCCTGCTGGCCCTGCGCGCCGGTGCCTGCCGGACGGTCGACGCGTCGACGGTCGTCGTGGCCGTCGACCCCATGTGGGCGCAGATCCGGTCCGTGGTCCCGGTCGCAGGGCGGCAGACGGGCGAGGCGGTCGCCGACGCCCTGGACCTCCCGCTCGCCGACGCCGCCGTCGTCGTGGTGCAGACCTCGGACGACGCGACCCACCGCGACGTCCCTGCCGCGGTGCGCGCCCTCCTGCCAGGTCTGCCTGCCGGCTGGCTCGAGCACGACGACCTCGTGGTCGACGGCCAGGACGTCGACTGGTGGGTGACCGCCGACGGGGGAGTGCACCTGCGTGCCGGTGCCCCGCAGGCCGTCCTCGCGCAGGCCCTCGCCCAGGCCAGCGGCCGGTGGGGCGACCGGTACCTGCTCGAGACCCTGCTCGCCGACCCGTCGCGTGCCCGAGCCGTCGACCTCGACGGCGCTTGGGGCTGAGCCCGGTCCTGCACGGCGGGTACGTCGCGAGGCGCGCAGGTCGGCTGCGTCACCGCGCGTCGGGCAGCTGGTGCTCGTCCCGGGACGCAGGACGGCGGCCGACCGAGGTCGACCGCCGTCTGAGGTGGTGCGGTGCTGCCAGGGCGTCGCGGCTCAGGTGAGGTTGAGCTGGCGGACCGTCTCGAGGGCCCAGGGGAGCGCGACCAGGTAGGCGTGCGCCACCTGCTCGGGCCGCCACGCGGTCGCCGCGACACCGGCCGCGTCGCCGTGCTCGTGCGCCACGACGGCGGCGAGCGTCGCACCGAGGTGACCCTCGTAGGAGTCGAGCGCGCGCGCGACCTCCTCGGACACGAGCGACTTCTCGACGAGCACCGACACGGGGATCCCGGTCTCCTCGGAGAACGCCGAGAGCAGGCCCACGGTGTAGCCGGCGTCGTCCCCGGCGAGCTCGCGGCAGGCCGCGGCACGCGCGAGGAGGAACCACAGGGCGTCCATCTGCTGGATCCGCGAGCTGATGAGGGAGGCCATGACGAGCGTGGTCAGCTTCGACGGCCCGAGCATGATGATCGCGCGGTGCAGCGAGTCCACCCGCTGCGGCAGGCCGATCGCGACCGAGTTGACGAGGTGCAGCACGCGGACGGTCATCTCGGGGTCGCTCGAGAGCACCTCGGCGATGCGCGTCGTGTCGACCTCGGGCGCCGACAGGAGCCGGACGACCTCGAGGCACTGGATCTCGCCCGGGTCGAGGCTGCGGACCTTCGTGGGTTTCTCGTGGTGGTAGATCGAGCCCATGAGGAAGTCGACGCCGAGACCCCACGCCTTCGCGGGACCGAGCGTGCCCTGCACGTTCTCGGCGATGACGGTGACGCCCGCGTTGTGCGCGACGGTGACGAGCTCTCCGAGGTCGAGCGTGCCGTCCGCGACGTCGATCATCACGTGCGACACGAAGGGCAGCAGCGCGCGCTGGCCAGGCTCGCCGGCGAACTTCACGAGGACGGTCGGCGTGCCCCGCTCGGACAGCGCGATGATCTGCTCCGCGCCGTCGGCGCGACGGGTCGCGGTCGGGTGCACGAGCAGGCCGACCCCGCCCTGGCTCGGCGGGACGGACTCGTGCCCGGCGAGCATCGCGGGTGTCGACCAGATGAAGGCGGGACGGTCGGCGACGTACTTCTCGAGGTCGACCGTCCGGTAGACCTGGTGCAGCGAGGCCGCGGCGGCCGCGTCGGCGACGTCACCGTCGAGGGCCGTCAGCACGGGCAGCGCGTAGGCGAGGACCTGGCGCTTGCGGTCGACGATCGCCAGGCGCCCGAAGGTGGGCGAGACGTCGGACAGGCCCTCGCCCGGGAGCACGGGGGCGGCGTAGGTGCCGGGCATGGCGTCGGTCGTCGGCAGCGCGCGGGGGTGGTCCATCGGACTCCTCTGGTGGTGGGTCGAGGGGACTCTCGGGGGGAGGGACGGTCGTGCTCAGGCAGCTCAGGCAGCGACGAGCGGGGCCCGCAGGGGCCACGGGGCACCCTCGAGGATGACCTGGAGGGCGTCGCCGGTCTCGGTGTTGAGCACGAGCGGGGCCAGCAGGTTGGCCGTCGCCGGGGTGTCGGGCTGGCTCGGCGTGACGATGACCAGCACCGCGCGCCGGTCGTCGTCGGCACCCTCGAGCGCGAGGGCCGAGAGCACCTCGGAGCCGAAGGTCGGCTCGTACTCGCTGAAGTACGGGCCGGGCTGGATCGCGAACAGCCGCGTCGAGTCCTGCGCGCCGCGCAGGCTGTACAGCAGCCCGGCGTCGTCGAGGGACGTGAGGTCGAAGTCGGTGGCGGACGACAGGCCCGGGAGCGCTTCGAGGAAGTGCAGGCTGGTGATCACTTGAGGTAGTCCAGGAGGCTCGGCTGGAGCACGCGCGCAGTGGCACCGAGGGCCGCCTGGTAGGCGACCTCCTGCATCTGCAGCTCGATGAGCGTGGCCGGCAGGTCGATGTCCTCGACCGCCGAGAGGTCGCCCTTGAGCGACATCGCCTTGTGCCCGAGGATCTCCTTGGCGCTCTCCAGCTGGTTGGTGCGTGCGCCGACCCCGGTGACCTCGCTGAGCATCTTGTCCCTGCGTGCGTCGATCCGGGTGATGTCGGACTGGACGTCGCCGCCCGCGCGGAGCGTGGCCGCGATGTCGGTGAGGAGTGCGTACACCGACGCGTCGGGCGAGTCGGGGTCGTTGCTGGTGCCGAACACGGCTGCTCCGTCCGCGTCCACACGGACCGTCGTGCCAGCACCGGTCCGGCGCTCGACGGTCCCCGCAGAGCTGTTGTAGGTGTACTCGCCGGTGACAGTGTCTCGAGTGTAGGCCGGTCCGTCGCTGGTCCCGGCGAAGACCGACCGTCCGAGGTACGTGGTGTTGGCTTGCGCGGCGAGCGACTCGCGCAGCCCCTCGATCTCGACGGCGAGGGCCTCGCGAGCCTCGGCGTTGATCGCACCGGTGTTGGCACCGCGGACCGTGAGGTCGCGGACCCGGTTGAGGTAGGCGACCGAGGTGTTGATCGCGGTGTCGATCGACGTGAGCCAGCTGACGCCGTCCTGGATGTTGCGCGAGTACTGGGCCGAGGCCTGCTGCTCCTTGCGCAGCGCCATGGCGTCGGCGGCCTTCGCGGGGTCGTCCGAGGCCTTGGTGACCATCTTGCCGCTCGACGCACGCTCCTGGAGCTGCGCGAGGCGGCTCTGCGTCGCCTGCAGGTTGGTGAGCGCGGCGCGCTGCGTCGACTGGTGCGTGACTCGGGTGATCATCGTCCGACGACTCCTGTCCGGTTGATGAGCTGGTCGAGCATCTCGTCGACCGCTGTCATGACACGTGCGGCACCCTGGTAGGCGCGCTGGAACGAGAGCATGTTGATGCTCTCCTCGTCCTGGTCCACGCTCGTCTGCGCGAGCTGGAGGCCCTCGGCCGTCTGGCGTGCGGCCTCGGCGACCGTCGCGCTCTGCAGCGCGGCCTTGGCCTTGACGCCGGTCGAGACCACGAAGGTCGACCACACGGTGTCGGGGCCGTCCTTGGACGCCCCGAGCTGGCCGATCGCGTCGGCCACCGAGGTGTCGTTGGCGCCGTTGGCGGGGTTGCGCACGGCGATCTGGCTCGGGGAGGTGATCGCCACGCGCAGGCCCAGCGCCGCCGGGGTGCCGTCGGTGGGGAGCGAGTAGAAGTCGACGCCCGTGGTGCCGGCGCGGTCGGCGCCGGCCGAGTGCAGGGTGTTGACCGAGGTCGCGAGCTTCGTGGCGAGCACGTTGTACGACTCGGCCGCCTCGGCGAGCATGCCGCCGGCTCCGCCGCTGGCCGGGGCGAGGACGCTCAGCACGCCGGCGAGCTGGCCGCCCTCGAGGGGGGCCGGGGTGCCGGCGGGCGTGCGGTCCCACTCGACGCGGACCTCGTTCCCGGTGGCGCCGACCATCTCGCGGCTGCCCACGAGCTTGAGCTTCTGCGCGCTGCTGCCGCTGACGATCGGGTTGCCGCCGATGTTGACGTCGGCCGTGCCGTTCGGCTGCAGGCGGACCGTGGCGCCGGCGAGGGAGGAGAGCGCGGTGGTGAGGACGTTGCGCTGGTCGATGAGCTCGTTGGCGTTGCCGCCCGAGACGGTGATCTGCTGGATCTGCTCGTTGAGGAGCGCGACCGAGGCGGCTGCGGAGTTCACGTCGGAGACGAGCGACTCGGCCTTGCTGCGGGTCTGGTCCCACTGGGTCACGACGGCCGTGTAGCCGGTCGAGATCGAGCGCTGGACCGCTGCGGAGTTCTCGAGGAGGACCGCGCCGACCGCGTCGCTCGTGGGGGAGTTCACCACGTCGCTCCAGCTGGCCCAGAGCTTGTCGAGGTCGGCCGAGATGCCGTTGGCGCCGGGCTCGGCGATCGTCGACTCGAGGCGCTTGAAGGCGTCGGTGCGTGCGGCGAGGTAGGCGGCCGAGGACGACGTGGTGCGCACGCGGGCGTCCATGAAGATGTCGCCGAGGCGCGCGACGCCGACGGCCTGGACGCCGTTGCCGACCTGGTTGCCCTGCGAGAACATCGTCGCGCCCTGGCCGGCGCTGACCGACTGCATGTCGACCCGCTGGCGGGTGTAGCCGGGGGTGTTGATGTTCGCGAGGTTCTGGCCAGCGACCTCGAGCGCCTGGCGCTGGGTGATGAGCGACGACAGCGCTGTGGACAGTCCGGAGAAGGTGCTCATGGGTTCCTCAGAATTCCTGGTCGAGCATGCGGGCGGTGCTCTCGCCGTGCGCCGTCGACCCGGTCGCGTCGTAGGTGTGGGAGTCCTGCGTGAGGTTGGCGAGGGCCTCCTGCGTCGCGCGGTGCGACGCGGAGAGGAGCTCGCGGTTCCCCTGGGCCAGGGACTCGATCTGGTGGGTGATGTCGAGGAACGCCTGGCGGTGCGTGCGCAGCAGGTCGTCCCAGGGAGCCGGCACGGCCTCGGAGAGCTCGTGCAGGCTGCGGCCGGGCTCGAGGCCGTGGAGGCGGGCGACCGCGTCGGACTCGACCGACCGGCCGAGCTCGACCTCGCGGATCTGCTCGAGGACGTTCTCGACCTCGCGGGTGGCGTGGCCGAGCCAGCGGGTCTTCCCGCTGGTGAGGAGCAGCTGCTCCTCCTCGAGCTTGAACAGGAGCAGCTCGAGGAGCTGGCGCTCGCGCCACAGGACGCTGCTCAGCGCTTGCAGACTCATCGCGCTCGTACTCCTTCGTCGATCCGATGATGGATGGGGCCGTACCGGTGGGTACCCGGTGGTCGGGAGCCAGGGGACCGGTGGGGTCTGGTGCGGCTCACAGACCACATCGGTCGCTGCCCACGCACCATGAGGCATTCGTCGAGACCACGAGGGTGACCCATTTCACCCTCGCACCGATGCACACCCTAGGTCCAACTGTAGGCAACAGGCGAGGATGAGGTTGCGTTTGTGCAGGTGGAAGCGTTATCCACGCTCCGCCGGAGGCCGCAAGCGGGGGCCATGGGGACCCCCATGGGTAGTTCTCCCCATTGCCTGTGAGGAGGTCGTGTGGATGTTACCGGGTGAAAACGTTTGTCAACGGCTTGAAGAAACCTGGGAACACCCCGCATGGTTGTCCCATGCAGCCCATGGACGCCGACCAGAACCGCCTGGTCACCGAGAATCTCCCGCTGGTCGGGTACCACGTGAGCGAGATGCTCATGCGTGTCCCCAGCCACGTGTCGCGAGATGATCTGGCGTCCGCCGGGGCCCTCGCCCTGGTCCAGGCCGCCCGAGCGTACGACGCGACGACCGGGGTGCCCTTCAACCGGTACGCCGCGATCCGCATCAAGGGCGCCATGGTCGACGAGCTCCGCTCGATGGACTGGGTCAGCCGCGGCGCGCGTCAGCGTGCCCGCAAGCTCACCACCGTCGCCGACGAGCTCACGGCCGACCTCGGTCGCGCCCCGACCCGTGAGGAGATCGCCCACGCCCTCGGCGTCGACGTCTCCGAGGTCGACACCGCCCGTGAGGCCGCCGCCACCCGCGTGCTCAGCCTCGAGGGCTACGACGGCGCCCTCGCCGAGGTCCTCCCGGCCCGCGAGGTCGGCCCCGAGGAGTCGGTCATCCTCGACGAGCGCCTCACCTACCTGCACGCCGCCGTCTCGACGCTCCCCGAGCGCCTGCGCACCGTGGTCGAGCAGGTGTTCTTCCACGACCGCACGGTCACCGACATCGCCAAGGACATGGGTGTCACCCAGTCCCGTGTCAGCCAGCTGCGCGCCGAGGCCATGGTCCTGCTCCGCGACGGTCTCAACACCCACCTCGACCCCGCGCAGGTCCCCGCCCCGGCCCAGCCCGAGGGCGTCGCCCAGCGCCGCCGCGAGACGTACTTCGCCGCGATCGCCGAGCGCGCCAGCCTGCACGCCTCGACGGCCGTCGCAGCCAGCGCCTCCGTGGTCGGCGCCGTCACGGCGGCCCCCGGCACCACCGCGCCCCAGGCCGTCGCCCCCTTCCCGGCGCCGCACGAGCCCCTCGTCGCCGTCGGCTGAGCGGGGCCCTGCCCGCAGCCGGCCCGCGCCCGGCCCACACCTGGCCCGGTAGCTCCGCCGCCCGTCCGGCCCGCGGTCCCGCGAGGCGACCGACCGCAGGTGCTCACGACGTGCAGGTGCTCATGACGTCCTGCGCCGTGCCGATGAGGTGAGCACCACCACCTCAGGAGCCCGCATGCCGCACGTCCGACAGACCGCGCCGACCGCGTCACGCCCCGGCACGCCCGGAGCCGGACCGCGTGTCTCCGCGGTCTTCATCGTCAAGGACGAGGAGGACGTGCTCGAGGCGTCCCTCGCCGCCCTCGGCTGGGTCGACGAGATCGTCGTCTACGACACCGGCTCGACCGACTCCACCCGCGAGATCGCCGCGCGGCACACCGGCACGGTGGTCGAGGGGTTCTGGGACGACGACTTCGGCGCGGCCCGCAACCGTGCCGCGGCGCACGCCACGGGGGACTGGGTGCTGACCGTGGACGCCGACGAGGTGTTCGTCGGCGACCCCGACGGGCTCCGCGCGGCGCTCGACCCTGCGGTCGGCTGCCACCTCCTGCTCGTCGACAACGTCGCCGGGGGCGGGACAGGCGAGGCCACCGTCACCAAGAGCATGGCCTCGGTCCGCCTCTACCGGCGCGGTGCTTTCGTGTGGTCCGGCCGGCTGCACGAGCAGATGGTCCCGTCCACCCCCGGCGTCGACCTCGCGGCGGCGACGCCCGTCCCCGGCGCACGCCTGGTGCACAGCGGCTACCTCACGGAGCGCATGGCCGACCGCGGCAAGGCCCGCCGCAACCTCGACCTCGCCCGACTCGACGTCGCAGCCGCCGAGCGCGACGGGCGCCCCGCCGCCGAGGTCGCGCTCCTGCGCGCCAACCTCTCCCGGTCGCTCGGGCTCCACGGCGACCACGCCGAGGGCCTCGAGGTCGGCCGGGAGGTGCTCGCCAGCGGTCTGCTGAGCCGGTCTGGCGCGGCGTCGCTCGCCCCGGCCCTCGTCGAGCTCGCCATCGCGCTCGGTGACGGCGACGCGGTCGACGAGATGCTCGACGCCTGGCTCGCGGTCGACACGCTCTCCGCCCGTCCGCTCGCCCGCAAGGCCTACGTCCTCGCGCTGCGCCAGGACGTCCGCGCGACCCTCGACGTCCTCGACCAGATCCCCGAGACCGCCGTCGACGGCCAGGACGTCCGCTTCGACCGCACGGAGATCGCACCCGTCGAGGTCTGGGCGCTGCTGTCCACCGACCGGGCGGTCGAGGCCGCCGAGGTCGCCGTGCGTGCGGCCGCGTCCGGACGTGCCTCGGTCGCGCCCGCGCGGCTCGTCGGGGTGTTCCGGGACGCGGGGCGGCCGCTCGCCGACCTCGTCGGCGTGATCGACGAGACGATCTGGTCCGGGCTGGCCCTGGAGGCGGTCGCCGACGGCAGTCGCCCGGCTCGCGTCTTCCTCGAGGAGATGGACGCCGTGCGCCCCGGTGACCTCACCGTGCTGCTGAGCGGTGCCTCGCTCGCCCGCGCCCTGAGCATCGAGGAGGCCGTCGCCTGGTCGGTGCGCCTGCGCACCCACGGTCTCGCCGAGCGCTGCCCGCTCGTCGCGATCAGCCAGGACCCCTCCCAGGACCCGCGCCAGCGCGCGATCGCCGCGGCCCTCGCCGTCGACGTCTACTCCGACGAGCGCGCGCTGCCCGGGCTCGAGGCCGCGCTCGCCGACGTCGCCCCCGAGCACGAGGCGGAGCTCGCCTCGCACCTCGAGGTCGTCGCGCCGGGGCTCGTCTCGCTGGCCTGAGCGGGCCCGCGAAAAACTCGTCGAGAAAATCCTCATGGCCTCCGGGGGAGGACCGATAGGACGTGTGGCAGCCCACGGATGGGCGCCGCATCTCGGCCCCACTCACGGAAGAAGATCATCATGGGTCTCTCGATCAACCAGAACATCGCGGCAGTCAACTCCTACCGCAACCTCTCGAACACGCAGAACGACCTGAGCAAGTCGCTGGAGAAGCTCTCCTCCGGCTTCCGCATCAACCGTGCTGCTGACGACGCGGCCGGCCTGGCGATCTCCGAGGGCCTGCGCTCGCAGGTCGGTGGCCTCAAGGTCGCGGCTCGCAACGCCCAGGACGGTATCTCCGTCGTCCAGACCGCTGAGGGTGCGCTCACCGAGACGCACGCCATCCTCCAGCGTGTCCGTGACCTGGCTGTCCAGGCCGGTAACGACTCGAACAACGCCGAGGCCCGCAAGAACATCGACACCGAGGCCACCCAGCTCGTGTCGGAGCTCGACCGCATCTCGAAGTCCACCAACTTCAACGGCACGAACCTCCTCGACGGCACCGCCGGTGGCGGCTCGGGCAAGCTCCAGTTCCAGGTCGGTGCTGACGGCGACGCCAACAGCCAGATCACGGTGGACCTCTCGGGCGCCAACATCAAGGCGATCGCTGCGGACCTCAGCACGGGCTCGCTCGCTGTCGGCGGCACCGAGTTCACGGTCTCGACCGCTGCGCTCACCGCCTCGGCGTACACCTTCTCGGTCGACAACGGCTCGGGTGTCACCTCGGACATCGCGGTCACCCTCGCGACCGCCCCGACCTCGGTCCAGGGCCTCGCGGACGCGCTCGCCGCGGACACGAACTTCAACGCGAACTTCTCCGTCAACGTCATCAAGGACGCCAACGGCGCTGCGACCGGCATCTCGGTCAAGGCTCTCAACGGCGGCGACGTCGCGGTCGTCGACCCGGGTGCGGGCATCGACGGTGGCAACCAGGTCGCCAACACGCAGCAGGGCCTGGACTTCTCGTCCGCCGCCGCTGCTCAGGCGTCCATCACGAAGATCGACGAGAAGATCTCGTCCGTGTCGACCGCTCGCGCCAACCTCGGTGCGCTGCAGAACCGTTTCGAGCACACGGTCAAGAACATCAACGTCTCGGTCGAGAACCTCTCCGCCTCGGAGAGCCGCATCCGCGACACGGACATGGCGTCCGAGATGGTCAACTTCACCCGTGCGCAGATCCTCTCGCAGGCTGGCACCTCGATGCTCGCTCAGGCCAACCAGATCCCCCAGGGCGTCCTCTCGCTCCTGCGCTGATCTCGCTAGCCGGCGGTGAGAGCCGCTGACCGAGCATCACAGCAGCACCCGCACGACCAGCAGCACCAGCACCACCAGCAGGACCGACGGCGGTGAGGGACTCGTGTCCCTCACCGCCGTCTCTCAAGTCCCGGGCGGCCCGCAGCCGTCTCTCGACCCACGAGCCACCCGAGGAGCGCGCGATGTCCCTGGCAGTCGACGGCATGATCAGCGGTCTCAAGACCTCCGAGCTCATCAACCAGCTCATGCAGGTCGAGGCGATGCCCCAGACCATGCTCAAGCAGAAGGTCACCACGACCCAGGCGTTCATCACCGCCCTGCAGGGCCTCAACACCCGCGTGTCCTCGCTCGCGGACGTCGCCAAGACGGCCGCGAAGCCCGAGTCCTGGCAGGCGACCACCGCGTCGTCGTCGGCGACCAGCGTCAAGGTCACCACGAGCGCCGGCTCCCAGCCCTCGACCCTGAGCTTCACGGTCGACCGCCTGGCCAAGCCCCAGACCTCGGTGAGCGCCGCCGTGACGGACCTCGACTCCTACTTCCCGGACGGCGTGCCCGAGAACCTCACCATCGTCTCCGGCCCAGCGTCCAAGCCCACGCTCGTCACGGTCGACCTCGCCGGCGTCACCGACCTCGCCGGGCTGGCCACCAAGCTCAACGCCGCCGGCTCCGGCATCACCGCGAGCGTGGTGAAGGTCTCCGCGACCGAGTCGCGCCTGCAGATCACCGGGAAGTCGACGGGCGTCGACGGCGCCTTCGACATCCACCGCGGGAAGGTCACCGCAGAGGACCTCGCGGCCGGGGCGTCCGACCTCGTCGTCGACAGGTCCACGGCCCTGGTGCAGGCGGTCGACGCCCAGATCAGCCTCTGGGACGGCACCCCGGTCACCTCGGCGAGCAACACCTTCAGCGACGTCCTCAAGGGTGTGAGCTTCACGGTGTCGGCGGTCGAGGCGACCCCGGTCACCGTCACCACCGTCCGCAACGACGCGGCCCTGACCAAGCTCGCCTCCGACCTCGTCGGGTCGGTCGGGGTCGTCCTCTCCGAGATCGCGTCGCGGACCAGCACCACCACGACGACCTCGACCGACGGCCGCACCGTGATCGCCGGTGGCGTGCTCTCGGGCGACAGCGCGACCCGAGGCATCGGGCAGTCCATCACCACGGCGCTGTCGTACCCGGTCGACGGCATCTCGCCGTCCGAGGTGGGCATCACGCTCAACAAGGACGGCACCTTCACCTTCGACCAGGCCAAGTTCACCGAGGCGCTCGGCAAGGACCCGGAGAAGGTCCAGCGTGTCGTCTCCGGCCTGGGTGAGCGCGTCGCCGACGCCTCGAAGCGGATCTCCGACCCCATCGACGGCAGCCTCACCCTCAAGGTCAAGAGCCAGGAGTCGTTCAGCAAGGGGCTCACCGAGCAGGTCAGCGACTGGGACCGTCGTCTGGAGACCCGCAGGTCCGGCCTGCAGCGCACCTATGCCGCACTCGAGGTCACCCTCAGCGGGCTGCAGTCCCAGTCGAGCTGGCTCGCCGGCCAGATCGGGTCGCTGCCGAGCTGGAACAGCTGACCTTCCGGTCCGGCACTTCCCTCACGTCCGCCCCGCGGCTGCCGATGGGGACCGTATGAGCAACGTGACCAGCTCCGAAGCGCAGCGCGCGCGGTTCCTCAGCGACGCCGTCCTCAGCGCCACCCCCGCTCGACTCCTCACCATGCTGTACGACCGGCTGGTGCTCGACCTCGACCGAGCCGAGAAGGCGCAGCGCGCCGGCGACCTCGCCGAGGCGAACGTCCAGCTCATCCACGCGCAGGACATCGTGGCCGAGCTGATGGTCACCCTCGACGTCGAGGCGTGGTCGGGCGGCCCGGCGCTGCAGTCCGTGTACACCCACCTCATGGGTGAGCTCGTGCAGGCCAACATCACCCACGACGCCGACCGCACCCAGCAGTGCCGGACGGTCGTCGAGCCGCTCCGTGCCGCGTGGCACGAGGCCGCGGCCGAGCTCGGCGGCGCGACGCGACGCGCCGAGCCCGCCCTCGCGGGCGCCGCGCCGAGCGCACCCGGGAGCGTCCTCGGTGTCGGCTGAGATGTCTGCGGAGGTCTCGGCAGAGACGACGGCCGTGGCGTCTGCAGAGGTCTCGGACGAGACCACCACGGCACCGCCGGTCGACGACAGGTCTCCCTGGGAGGTCGCCCTCGACGAGCTCGAGGCCGAGGTCGACCGGGCCGAGGCCCTCGTCTCGCCGGGCTTCCTGCTCGAGACCGTCGACGCCCTGCCCAGCGCGGCATGGACGCCTCCTACCGGCCTCGGCCCGCTCCCGAGCGGTCTCCAGGCCCGCGCCGTCGCGGTCTTCGACCGCCAGGCCGAGCTCGCCCCGCGCGTCGAGGAGGCCGTGCGCGCCGCGCGTGCCCACCTCCGGGCGGTCGGGTCGCTCCGCACGAACGACACGACGGCCTCGGTGTACGTCGACGCCGTCGGCTGACAGCGCACCACGACAGACCTGCGACAGGCCCCACCGGGCCCGCCGAGCGGGCCCAGGTCCCGACCTGAGGGCGAGTTCTCACTCCGGGTGAGAAAACCCCTCATGAGTTGCGAGGACCGACCGATAGTGCAGGACGAGCCAGGAAGGCTCGCGCAGGAGGCCATGGATCGGCCGACACATCACCTCGAGTGGGGATTCTCGTGTTCGATTCCGTGACCTTCGTGGCGCTCAACAGCGCCCTGGACGGCCTTGCCCTGCGCCAGCGGGTGATCGCGAACAACGTCGCGAACATCAACACCCCGAACTACCTCGCCGGCCGCGTCTCCTTCGAGAGCGAGCTCGCCTCCGCCGTGCGCCGCGGGACGGGCGCGGTCACCGCGACCCAGGCACGGTCCCTCGAGCCCACGCGCCTCGACGGCAACAACGTGAACCTCGACGCGGAGACCCTGCTCAACGTCGACACCAACCTGCGCTACCAGCTGGCCACCCAAGCGGTGGACGGCACCTTCTCGTCCCTCCGGACCGCAATGAGGACCAGCTGATGACAACCTTCGGAGCGATCGGCATCGCGAGCACGGGCATGACCGTGAACCGCAAGTGGCTCGACGCGGTGAGCGACAACCTCGCCAACATCAACACCGTGCGCCCCTCGGACGAGGCCGCCTTCCAGGCGCGCTACGTCGTGGCGAGCGCCGTCGGGTACCCCGAGAACGGCCAGGGGGTCCAGGTCGCCGGCATCGAGCTCGGCAGCGCCGAGGGCCGCATGGTCCACGAGCCCGACCACCCGCTCGCCGACGCCGAGGGCTACGTCAAGTACCCCGAGGTCGACATGGCCGGCCAGATGTCCCAGATGATCATGGCCCAGCGCGGCTACCAGGCGAACGCGTCGGTCGTCGACCGCGCGAAGGCCACCTACGAGGCAGCACTGCAGATCGGACGTTCCTGATGAGCATCCCCGCGATCGAGGGCGTGTCCCTCTCCGGCGCGGGCGGCGTCTCGCCGACCGGCTACCTGTCCTCCCCGGACGTCATCGGGCGTCCCGAGGGCGCCTCCGGCGTCTCGGGCACCTCGAGCGCCTTCGGCGAGGTCCTCACCGGGGCCGTCGGCAACCTGCAGTCGCTCCAGGAGAAGTCGAACGCCCTCGCGGTGCGCGCCGTCACCGGTGACCTCGACGACATCCACGACTACACCATCGCCTCATCCGAGGCGAAGCTGACCCTCGAGCTCACCGCCGCCGTCCGGAACAAGGCCGTCGAGGCCTTCTCCGAGATCATGAGGATGCAGGCCTGATGCCCCAGCAGATCACCTCCGCGCTCGGCCGGGTCACCTCGTCGATCCGTGAGTTCACCGTCGCGCAGCGCACCCTCGCCCTCATCGGGCTGGCGGTCGCCGTGGTCGGCGTGGTCGCGCTGAGCATGTGGTTCAGCCGCCCGCAGTTCTCCCCCCTCTACACCGACCTGGCCCCGGCCGACGCGAGCGCGATCGTCGACCAGCTCACCGCCCAGGGCGTCAAGTACCAGCTGACCAACGGCGGGTCCACGGTCCTCGTGCCGACCGAGTCGGTCTACGACATGCGCCTCAAGGTCGCCGCGAGCGGGATGTCGCCGTCGGCCGACGGCGGCTACTCGCTCCTCGACGACATGGGCATGACGTCGTCGGAGTTCCAGCAGGACGTCACCTACAAGCGCGCGCTCGAGGGCGAGATGGGCAAGACCGTCTCCTCGATGCAGGGCGTCGAGCTCGCGACCGTCAAGCTCGCGATGCCGGCCGAGTCCGTGTTCGTCGACCAGGCGACCGACCCGACCGCGTCGGTGTTCGTCAAGACCCGATCCGGCGTCACGCTCACCGACGACCAGGTGCAGTCCATCGTCAACCTCGTCTCGGCGAGCGTCGAGGGCATGAAGGCCACCGACGTGGCCGTCATCGACTCCTCGGGCGCGGTGCTGTCCGCGGTCGGGACCGGCCTGGCCGGCTCCGGCGGGAACAAGCAGACCGTCGAGTACGAGCAGCGGGTGGCCCAGTCCATCCAGGCGATGCTCGAGCCGATCGTCGGCGTCGGCAAGGCCGTGGTCACGGTGACCGCCGACCTCGACTACGACGCGACCGAGCGCACCCAGGAGTCCTTCTCGAGCGCCGAGGGCGTCCTCCCGCTCACCGAGCGGACGACCACCGAGGAGTTCGCCGGGGGAGGGAACCCGGCCACCGGGGTGCTCGGCCCGGACAACATCCAGGTGCCCAACGGCACCGCTGACGGCAGCTACACCAACGAGACCAGCGAGGCGAACAACGCCGTCGACAAGCTCACCGAGCACACGGTCACGGCCCCGGGCACCGTCCGGCGCCAGTCCGTCGCGGTCGCGGTCGACGCGGCAGCCGCCGCAGCCGTCGACATGGCCCAGCTCCAGGCGATGGTCTCGTCCGCGTCAGGCTTCGACGAGGCCCGCGGCGACGTCGTCACCGTCTCGCAGATGCCCTTCGACACCTCGGCCGCCGAGAGCGCCCAGGCAGCGCTCGACGCCGCCGCGGAGGCCGAGGCCGCCGCCGCCAGCAGCCGCATGATGCAGACCTACGTCATCGCCGGTGCCGCGCTGCTGGCGCTCGTCCTGCTCGCAATCTTCCTGGCCCGCCGCGGCCGCAACCGCGAGGACCCGCGCGAGTCCCTCGACCTCGGCGACCTGCCGATCATGGACGAGCCTCTCGCGCTCGAGCCCGCCGACCTCGACACCCAGCTCCTCGAGCTGCCCGAGGTCCCCGAGCTCCCGTCGGCCGAGCAGGTCAGCATCGAGCGCAAGCGCAACGACGTGGCCCTCCTCGTCGACGAGCAGCCGGAGCAGGTCGCCGAGCTCCTCCGCGGCTGGATGGACGAGAGGTCCTCCGTATGAGCACCGCGACGCTGACCGGGACCCAGAAGGCCGCCCTCGTCCTCATGCAGATCGGCCGCGACCGCGCGGCCAAGGTGATGGCCCAGCTCGACGAGTCGTCGATCGAAGAGCTCACCGCCGAGATCCTGCGGATGGAGCGCGTCGACCGCGACATGGCCGACGAGGTCATCGCCGAGTTCCACGCCATCACCATCGGCGGCGGCTCGAGCATCAGCAACGGCGGGCTCGGGTTCGCCCAGCAGCTCCTCGAGGCGTCCATGGGCGGCGTCAAGGCCCAGGAGCTCCTCGACCGGCTCGCCACGAGCATGGCCGGCCAGCCCTTCGAGTTCCTCCAGCAGGCCGACGCCCGCCAGGTCCTCGCCCTCCTCAACGGAGAGCACCCGCAGACGATGGCGCTCGTCCTCGCGCACCTGCGTCCCGAGCACGCCTCGGCGATCCTCGCCGGCCTGCCGAACGAGACCCAGGGCGAGGTCGCGCACCGCATCGCGCTCATGGAGCGCGCGGCGCCCGACGTCGTCATGGTCGTCGCCGACTCCCTGCACAAGAAGGCCTCGGCCGTCCTCACCCCGCGGGAGACCTCCGCGGTCGGTGGCGTCGGGCCGCTCGTCGAGATCATCAACCGGGCCGACCCGGGCACCGAGAAGCTCATCCTCGAGGGGCTCGAGACGCGCGACGTCGAGCTGGCCGAGGAGGTCCGCTCGCGGATGTTCGTGTTCGCCGACATCGTGCTGCTCGAGGACCGCGCGCTCCAGCTCGTGCTGCGCGGGGTCGAGTCCGCCAACCTGGCCCTGGCCCTCAAGGGAGCCGGCGCGGGGGAGCGCGACGCCGTCCTGCGCAACCTCTCCGAGCGTGCGAGCGAGAACCTGCTCGAGGAGATCGAGATGCTCGGCGCGGTCCGCATGTCCCAGGTCGAGGAGGCACGGGCGGAGATCGTCCAGGTCATCCGACGCCTCGAGGAGAGCGGCCAGATCGTCATCCGCCGCGAGGGTGAGGACGAGTATGTCTCCTGACGCCCCCGCCTTCGGGTCCGCGCGCCTCACGGTCGTCGCGGACGACCGGGTCCGCGAGACCCAGGAGCGTGCCCGCGTCGCCGGGTACGCGGCCGGCTTCGCCGCCGGCAGCCGCGCTGCCGCCGGCGCGACCGAGACGCTGCACACGCGCCTCGAGTCGCAGGCGCGCGCCGCGGAGGCCGCACGGCTCGCCGAGCACGCCGCCGCGCTGTCTGTGCTGAACCGCGCCTCCCAGGCGGCCGGTGCCCGCGTGGTGCCCGTCCTCGACGACGCCCGCGGCCTGCTCTACACCGGTGCGCTCGAGCTCGCGCGCGCCGTCCTCGGCGTCGAGCTCGCCGACCACGCGCGGTCTGCCCGCGCGGCCGTCGTGCGGGCCCTCGACGTGCCGCACGACGTGCAGGTCCAGACCGTGCGCCTGCACCCCGCCGACCTCGCCGAGGTGCGTGCTGCCGAGGCCGCCCGCACGGCGGCGGGCGAGAGCGCACCTGCACCTGCCGCTGCACCTGGGTCTCCCGTGCTCCCGCCGCTCGACGGCGTGCGGCTCGTCGCGGACCCGAGCCTGGCCCGCGGCGACGCCGTGAGCACCTTCGAGGGCGGGTTCTTCGACGCCCGCATCGAGACCGCCTTCACCCGGGCCGTCGAGGCCCTGCGCACGAGCGTCGAGCTCGTCCCGTCGGACGAGCCCCGATGACCGGCGACCTGGCGACCGCTCCGGCGACGACCGCCCCGCACCCGAGCCACGCGGCCGCGTCCGCGTGGTCCGGCCTGCTCGGCGCCGCCCGCCCGGAGCGCGTCGGCCAGGTCAGCGCCGCCGTCGGCCTCTCGCTCGACGTGGTCGGGCTCGACTGCGCGCTCGGCGACGTCCTCGCGCTCGGCGAGACCGGCCGGGGGAGCGACGCCTCGATGCTCGCCGAGGTCGTCGCCGTGACCGGCTCGACCGCGCGCTGCATGCCCCTCGGCGCGATGCGCGGCATCCGTCCCGGCCTGCAGGCACGGACCACCGGCGGCGCCCTCCAGGTCCCGGTCGGGTCCGGGCTCCTCGGCCGCGTGGTCGACGGCCTCGGCCGCCCCCTCGACGGCAGGGGCCCGCTCGTGGGGACCACCACGGTGCCCCTCGACGGCCGCGCGCCGCACCCGCTCGAGCGCCAGCGCGTCGCGCAGCCGCTCACGCTCGGCGTGCGCACCCTCGACACCCTCACGACCGTCGGCCGCGGCCAGCGCATGGGCCTGTTCGCCGGCTCGGGCGTCGGCAAGTCGACCCTGCTGTCCATGGTGGCCCGCGGGACCGACGCCGCGGTGAGCGTCATCGCCCTCGTCGGCGAGCGTGGCCGTGAGGTCCGCGAGTTCCTCGAGGACGACCTCGGACCCGAGGGCCTCGCCCGCTCCGTCGTGGTCGTCGCCACCTCCGACGAGCCCGCGCTCGTGCGGCTGCGCGCCGCGTTCGTGGCGACCCGCATCGCCGAGTCCTTCCGCGAGAGCGGCGAGGACGTCGTGCTCATGATGGACTCGCTTACCCGCGTCGCCATGGCGCAGCGCGAGATCGGCCTGTCCGTCGGCGAGCCCCCCGCGACGCGCGGCTACCCGCCCTCCACCTTCTCGGTGCTCGCCGAGCTCCTCGAGCGCGCCGGCACCTCCGCCCGCGGCTCGGTCACCGGTATCTACACGGTCCTCGTCGACGGCGACGACCACAACGAGCCGATCGCCGACGCCGCGCGCTCGATCCTCGACGGGCACGTCGTCCTCGACCGTCGTCTCGCCGTCGCCGGGCACTTCCCGAGCATCGACGCCCTCGGCTCGATCTCGCGCGTCGCGACCCGCGTCACGAGCGCCGCGCAGCGCGCCGACGCGACCGCCCTGCGCAAGGTGATGTCCGCGCGACGCGCCGTCCAGGACCTCGTCGACGTCGGAGCATACGTGCAGGGCAGCAACCCGCTGGTCGACGCGGCCCTCGCGCACCAGGGCGCGATCGACGCGTTCCTGCAGCAGGGCGTCGACGAGCCTGCGCCCTCCGAGCAGTCGTGGGCCGCGCTGCGCGGCCTCGTGCAGGGCATGGGGGTGGCCGCATGAGCCGCCCCTTCCGCCTCGCCGGGCTGCTGCGCTTCCGCAAGCTGCAGGAGGACCAGGCCGCGGCCGACCTCGCCGTCGCGCACTCCGCGCGCCGCGCCGCGCTGCGTCGCCAGGACCTCGCCCAGGGCCAGCTCGCCGAGCACGGCTTCGACCCCGTCGAGGACACCGGTGCGTGGCTGTCCACCGTCGCGACCCGAGCCGCGCTGCGCGGGCTCGCCTCCGAGGCCGGCGCCGCGTCCGAGCTCGCGAGCCTCGAGGTCGCCCGCCGCGAGGAGGCGTGGTCGCAGACCCGCCGCCAGCTGGTCCCGCTCGAGAAGCTCGCGGACAAGCACGCCGAGCGCGAGGCCGTCGAAGACCTCCGCCAGGAGCAGATCGTGCTCGACGAGATCGGCTCGAGCTCCACCACCGACGACCCGAGGGACGAGTCATGAGCGCCGTCGAGGCCATGGGCCGCATCAGCCAGATCCAGCAGCAGATCCGCAGCCTCACCCAGCCGACCGCGCAGCAGGCCATGGGCGTCGCCGTGCTCGGGACGGGCACCTCCGCGGCGACCCCGGGCGCGAGCGTCCTCGCGGCGACCAGCACCACGGCAGCCGTCCAGGCACTCACCGGGACGTCGACCTCGTCGGCAGCGTCGGCGTCGTCCGCTGCGCTGACCTCCCCGAGCGCGTCGTCGGTCGACTTCGCCTCCCAGCTCGCGGCCGCCGCCGCGCTCTCGGAGCCCGCGCCCGCCGCCGCCCCTGCCGGGGGCCCCTCGGGCGCCGACCTCGTCGCCGAGGCCCGCAAGTACGTCGGCGTGCCCTACGTGTGGGGCGGCTCGAGCGCGCAGGGGCTCGACTGCTCGGGTCTCGTCAAGCTCTCGCTGTCGGCGCTCGGCGTCGACATGCCGCGGGTCGCCCGCGAGCAGATGACCCAGGGCACGCCCGTCGCGTCGCTCTCCGAGGCCCAGCCGGGAGACCTGCTCGTCTTCGACGGGGGCTCGCACATCGGCATCTACCTCGGGGAGGGGCGCATGATCGACGCACCCAAGCCCGGGGACCACGTGCGCGAGCGCGACGTGTACGAGACCCCGACCGCCATCCGCCGCGTGCTGCCGACCGCAGCCGAGGCCGCGGCGGCAGCCGCCGCCGCACCCGCCGCCATCCCGGCCCTGTCGACCGCCGCGCAGGTCGAGCAGCTGCTCGCGAGCAGCGCCGCAGACCGCTCGTCCCTCACCGCACTCCTGGGAGATGCCGCATGACCACCCCGACAGTCCAGAGCGCGGGCGTGCGCGGTGCGCAGCCCGCCACGGGCGTGCGCAGCGCCTCGGCGTCGAGCGGCGACGCCTTCGCCGCGGCGCTCAGCCGCAGCGAGACGGTCGAGCGTCGCCCGGCCGAGCGCCCCGCCCCACGGCAGGAGCCGGCCCAGCAGCGCCGCCTCGACCCGATCCAGGTGCGCCGCACCGACCTCTCGGCCGGCCGCCCGACGACGATCGCGCAGCGCGACCGTCCCGGTGCCGACCTCGGTGTCACGCGACCCCGCGGGGCGACGCCCGCGTCGTCGGCGCAGACCCGGCAGGCCGACGGTGACGGCACGACGACCGGAGCAGCGTCGAGCAGCGCCACGTCGAGCAGCGCCACGTCCACCGGCGCTGTCTCGGTCGACGCCACCGGGACGCCTGCGGGCGAGGCCTCCACGGGTTCCTCCGCCGACACCGCGCAGACCACCGACCCCGTCGCCGCTCCGGCCGACGCCGCGGCGCTCCTCGCGCAGCAGCTCGCCGCGGCCGAGGCTGCTGCCGGGCAGGTGCCTCAGGCCGGGCTCGTCCCCGTCGTCGAGCAGCCGGCGGTCGAGGCCGACGGCGCTGCGCCCGCAGCCGAGCCGACGGCCGAGGTGGCCCTGCCCACGGCGGCGGTCGTCGCCGTGCTTGGGACGGCTGCTGCTCCCGCCGACGCGGCCGCTCCGGCCGTCCCGAGCGGCTCGGCTGCCGCCACGGCCGACGCGACCACGACGACGCCGGCTGCCGCAGGCGCGACCGCCGCGGCGGTCGGGTCGACCGCGGGCACCCCGACCACCCAGGTCGCCGCGGGCACCCCCGTCGCACCGGGCGCCCCGACCGCCGGGTCGACCGCCACGACCTCCGCGGTCGACGGTGCTGCCGCCCAGGTCACCGTGTCGACCGCGCAGAGCGGCGCCGGCACGAGCGCGGACCTCGGTCAGGAGGGCGGCGGCGCGACCCGTACCGACGGTGCCGCCGCGGCGGCGACCAGCGCGCCGACCTCGTCGACCGCGACCTCGAGCAGCTTCGCGCAGACCCTCGCCGGGCTCACCCCGACGACGCCCGCCGAGCGGGTGGCCGCCGCGCCGCCCGTCCCTGCCGCGGGTGCCGCCGCGCCGTCGCTCGCCGAGCAGGTCCGCGGACCCGTCATGGCGCTGCGGCACGCGGCACCGGGGGAGCACACGCTCACCCTGCAGGTCACGCCCGACTCGCTCGGCCCGGTCCAGGTGAAGGCGCACATCGGTGCGGCCGGTGTCCGCATCGAGCTGCTCGGCGTGACCGACGCCGGCCGCGACGGGCTCCGTGCGCTGCTCACCGACCTGCGCCGCGACCTCGCGGGCACCGGCATGAACGCCTCGCTCAGCCTCGCCGGAGACGGCGACAGGGCGCAGGGCGGGCTCGCGGGGGAGTGGGGTGGCGGTCCGCAGGACGGCCGCGGCCCGACCGCCCGCCCCGGGCTGCGTGCCGACCCCGGCGCGCTCGTCGCGGAGCTGCCCACCGAGACCGCACGACCCGCCGCACCGACCACTGGCGCCACCGGCGTCGACGTCCTGACCTGAGGAGAACGCCGATGCCCATCGACACCACCATGACCACCCCGGTCGACACCACGTCCGTCAAGAACGCCCAGGGCCTGTACACCGGGGCCAACGGCGCGAGCACGGCCAAGAAGTCGCTCGACAACGAGACCTTCATGACCCTGCTCGTCGCCCAGCTCAAGTACCAGGACCCGAGCTCGCCGATGGACACGACCGAGATGATGGCGCAGACCACGCAGCTGGCCAGCATGGAGAAGCTCACCACCATGACGGACACCATCGCGGAGAGCTTCGCCCTCCAGATGCGTGACGCGGCGGCCACGCTCCTCGGCAAGCAGGTGAGCTACACCGAGGCCGACGGCACGGTGAAGACCGGCGTCGCCCAGTCCGTCTCCTACAAGTACTCCGTCCCGATGGTCGTCGTGGACGGGGTCGAGGTCACCCTCGACGCCGTGCAGACGGTCCAGGCCGCGGGCAGCGTGCCCGTCGTGCCGCCTGCTCCTGCAGACCCGGCCGACCCGGCCGACCCGGCCGACCCGGCCGACGACACCACCGCACCGGGGACGACCGCCCCCGCCACAGCCTCCGCCTAGTCCGTACCTTCCGAAGGGAACTTCTCATGCTCCGCTCGCTCTTCTCCGGCATCTCCGGGCTCCGCACCCACCAGACCATGCTCGACGTCACCGGCAACAACATCGCCAACGTCAACACCACCGGCTTCAAGGCCTCGCAGACGCAGTTCAAGGACACGCTGTCCCAGGTGCTCACCAACGCCGGTGGCGCACAGGGTGGCGTGGGTGGCACCAACCCGGCGCAGGTCGGCCTCGGCGTCCAGCTCGCCGGTGTCACCACCAACTTCCAGCAGGGTGCCGCGCAGGTCACCAACCGCAGCACCGACATGATGATCTCGGGCGACGGGTTCTTCGTGGTGTCCAAGAACGGCGAGAACTTCTACACCCGCTCGGGTGCGTTCGACTTCGACGCCAACGGCAACCTCGTCACCGCCGAGGGTGCGCTCGTCCAGGGCTGGGCGGCCGTCGACGGCGTCGTCGACCCCAACGGTGCGCTCGCCCCGCTGCGCCTGCCCACCTCGGTGCTCAACCCGGCCAGCGCGACCACCCAGGTCGGCTTCGACGGCAACCTGCCCTCCGACGCGGCCGTCGGCACCGTGCTCAACCGCGACGTCGAGGTCTACGACGCCCTGGGCAACGCCCGGAACATCACCCTCACCTTCACGCAGGCCGCCGGCGCCGCGGGCGCACCCAACCAGTGGCAGCTCACCACCTCCGACGGCGGCGCGGCCCAGCCCGTCGCCTTCAACGCCGACGGCACGCTCGCCTCGCCCGGGACGGTCACCGTCGACGGCGTGGCGGTCTCGCTCGCCGACGTCACCGGCTTCGCGAAGCTCACGAGCATCGAGACCGCGTCCAAGGACGGCCAGCGCGCCGGCAGCCTGCAGTCCTTCACGATCAACGCCGACGGCACGATCATCGGTGCGTTCTCCAACGGCCTCAAATCGCCGGTGGGCCGCATCGCCCTCGGCACCTTCGCGAACCCGGTGGGCCTCGAGAAGGCCGGCGGCTCGCTCTACACGACCACGGTCAACTCGGGCGAGGCCGCGATCGGCACCGCCGGCACCGGCGGCCGCGGCTCGCTCGTCGGCGGCGCGCTCGAGATGTCCAACGTGGACCTCTCCCAGGAGTTCACCAACCTCATCATCGCCCAGCGCGGTTTCCAGGCGAACTCCCGCGTCATCACCACCTCCGACGAGCTCCTCCAGGAGCTCGTCAACCTCAAGCGCTGACGCGCCCCCCCCTGAGGCGGCGCCCCCACCAGGGCGCCGCCTCCCCCCTGCCCAGCCCCCCCGCACCACCCACCCCCGCTCCGCACCGCTGACATGCACGGGACGCGCCCGCGGGGTACCTCCCGGAGCCCCCCGCGGGCGCGCCACGGGCATGAGAGCGGGGGAGCGGGGTGGGCGGAACGCCTCATACCCCGTGGTCACCCGCCGAAGAGTTCTCTGACGGGTTCATGGACGGACCTCTAGCAGCACCCCACGGACGGATGAACAAGTGATAGTCGTGACGCGCCTCAACGGGCCACCCTTCGCGGTCAACCCCGACCTCGTGCAGCGCGTCGACAGCGCGCCCGACACGATCCTCACCCTCGTCGACGGCACCAAGTTCATCGTCCAGGAGAGCATGGCCGAGGTCATCGAGCTCATCAACGAGCACCGCTCGCACATGATCGCCCGCGCCCAGCAGATCCAGCAGGCCGACATCTCCGAGCCCCCGGCGCACCGTCCAGACCTGGCCCTCGTGAAGCAGATCTCAGAGGAGGACTCCTGATGGATCCGGCTACCATGCTCGGCATCGGTATCGCGCTCGGCTCGATCCTCGCGATGATCATCCTCGAGGGCGCCAGCCCGATGGCCGTGCTCCTCCCGGCCCCGATGATCCTCGTGTTCGGCGGGTCCTTCGCCGTGAGCCTGGCCGGCGGGACCCTCAAGGACGCCCTCGGCGGCCTCAAGTCCCTGCCGAAGGCCTTCGTCGGCAAGGCCAAGACCTCGGCCGACTCGATCGAGACCATCGTCAGCCTCGCGGACCGCGCCCGGCGCGAGGGGCTGCTGTCCCTCGAGGACGCGGCGCGCGACATCGACGACGAGTTCCTCCGCAGCGGCCTGCGCTCGGCCATCGACGGCACCGACCCCGAAGACCTGCGCACCCTCCTTGAGGACCGCATCCACTCCAAGCGGGTCTCCGACAAGACGTCGTACAAGTTCTTCCACGACATGGGCGGCTACGCGCCGACCATCGGCATCGTGGGCACCGTGATCTCCCTCGTGCACGTCCTCGAGAACCTCTCGAACCCGGACGAGCTCGGCCACATGATCGCCGCGGCGTTCGTCGCGACCCTCTGGGGGATCCTCTCGGCCAACGTCCTGTGGCTGCCGATCGGCAACCGCCTCAAGCGCCTCTCCGAGCTCGAGTGCAGCCAGATGGAGATCGTCCTCGAGGGCCTCCTCTCCGTCCAGGCCGGTGCCAACCCGCGCCTCGTCGGCGAGCGCCTGCGCAGCCTGCTGCCGCTGAGCGAGCAGCAGCAGAGCGAGAAGGAAGCCGCGTGAGCAGCGGCGGCGGCAAGAAGAAGGGCAAGAAGCAGCTCGAGGAGGAGCACGAGGACAGCGAGCGGTGGCTCGTGAGCTACGCGGACATGATGACCGTCCTCGTCGCCCTCTTCATCGTCCTCTACGCCATCAGCCAGGTCGACGAGGTCAAGTACGACCAGCTGCGCCAGTCGCTCGCCGCAGGCTTCAACGCCCCGCAGGTCTCGATCCTCAGCGACGGCGCGGGCGTGCTCACGGACAACCCCACCGAGGCCGTGGTGCCCGCGGTCGACAAGATCATCCCGTCGACCGTCGACGAGTCCACCTCCGGCGACGGCGGTGACTCGACCGGTGCCGGTGACGCGGCCTCACCGGCCGACATCGCGGCCGCCCGCGTCGAGTACCAGAGCTTCGCCGAGCTCGCCGAGAAGATCGACACGGCGCTCGCCGCCGGGGGCATGGAGGGTGTGGTCCAGTTCCGCATCGACGAGCGCGGGCTCGTCATCGGCATGATCACCGACGAGGTGTTCTTCGCCTCCGAGAGCGCCGTCCTCACCCCGACGTCGCAGGCGGTCGTCGACACCATGACGCCGTTCATGCTGCCGCTGCCGAACGAGATCTCGATCGAGGGCCACGCCGACTCGGTGCCCACCGCCCGGTACGCGTCCAACTGGGAGCTGTCCTCCGACCGTGCGACGCAGGTGCTGCGCCGGATGGTCGAGGCCGACGGCATGCCGCCCACCCGGATCTCCGCCGTCGGCTACGGCGACTCCCGGCCGCTCCAGCCCAACGAGACCGCGGAGGGCCTCACCGCCAACCGCCGCGTCGACCTCGTGGTCCTGAGCGACCAGCCCGAGCGCATCCGCGCTCTCCTGCCCATCGTCCCGACCCTCCCCGAAGGGTGAGCCTCCAGTGCCCATCGAACAGCGTGTGATGAACGCGCCCCAGCGCCCCGGCGCCGCGCAGGCCGGCGGCGGCATCAAGCCCAAGGCCGACGCCGCCGCGCCCGAGGCCGAGCCGAAGAAGAGCAAGAAGAAGCTCTTCGTCATCGTCGGGATCGTCGTGGTGGCCCTCGCGGCTGCCGCCTACTACTTCCTCGTCATGGGCAAGGAGGCCGAGGCCGCAGAGCCCGCCCCCGAGCCCGGCGAGGTCTTCACCGTCGAGGCGATGAGCATCAACCTCGCCGACGGCCACTACCTGCGTCTGGGCCTCGGCCTCCAGCTCACGGCGGAAGCCCACGAGCTGGACGCCGCGAAGGCCCGTGACGCCGCGATCGTCCTCTTCTCCGGCAAGTCCGTGGAAGAGGTCTCCGACCCGGAGTCGCGAGACGCCCTCAAGGGCGAGCTCGCGCACCAGCTCGACGAGCTGTACGAGGGCGAGGTGATGGGCGTCTACCTGACGGACTTCGTCACCCAGTGAGGTGACCAGTGACCGGCACGGATGCCGGTGAGTCGGGGCGCCATGGAGGGCGCCACATGACCCTCGTGCTTCACGTGCGTGCTCTGCGCGCACGTCGAGGGAAGGACCAGCAGCACCCGCACCACGGCGCCCACGAGGGCCGCCGGGGCGCAACCTGAGAACTAGTTTTCACCCGGTGCCTGCTTTTCCTCATACCCGCGCTGCGAGAGCCGATGGTGCTCTTCGTGACGGTCCAGGACAAGGCGCGCCCCGCTGTGCGCCGACAACGCCCAGCCCAGCCCGAGGCGTACGACTTCCGACGCCCCATGACGCTCGCCCGCGAGCACGGACGCGCCTTCGAGATGGCGTTCGAGACCTTCGCCCGCCAGTGGGGCACCCAGCTGACCTCCCGCCTGCGGGTGATGGTCGGCGTGGGGCTCGACGGCGTCGAGATGGTCTCGTACGACGAGTACGTCCGCCGCCTCCCCAACCACACCACGATGGTGCTCTGCAGCATCGAGACCACGCGCTCGACGGCCGTGCTCCAGGTGGCCTCCGAGACCTCGATGCTCTGGGTCGACTACGTGCTCGGCGGACCCGGCCTGGTCCGCGAAGAGCTCCCGCGCGAGCTCACCGAGATCGAGACCACGCTCATCACCGACATGCTGTCGGGGGCCCTGGCCGACCTGCGCTACGCCTTCGTGGCCGTCGTCCCCCTCGACGTGCGCGTCAAGGCGATCCAGTACAACCCGCAGTTCGTGCAGGCCGCCCCGGCCTCGGAGGCCGTGATCGTCGCGACCTTCACCCTCACCGTCGCCGAGCGCCCCACGACCGCGACGCTCATGATCCCGGCCGACGTGCTGCTCGCCCCCATGCGGGCCGGCGAGGGCGTCGTGCAGCGGAGCAAGGACGAGCTGGCCGAGGCCGCCGCCGCGAGCGACCGCCTCCACCGCACGATGAGCACCGTCCCCGTCGACGTGCACGTGCGGATGCGCCCCGTGACGGTCCACCCGCGCGACGTCGTCGACCTCACGGTCGGCGAGGTCATCCACCTGAACCACCCCGTGTCCCGCCCCCTCGACGTGGTGGTGGACGGCATCGTCCTCGCCCACGGGGTCGCAGGGAACAACGGACGCCAACTTGCCTGCAAGATCGTGGACTCTGAAGGAGAAGACCGATGAACACCGCTGACGCTGGAGCCGCCGAGACCACCGAGCTGGTCCGAGCCGCCGCCGAGGCGCTCGCCCGCCTCGTCCCCTCCGACGTGCCGCTCGTCGTCTCGCCGTGCGAGCCGGGCACCGGCCCGGGCGCCGACGAGGTCGCCGTGACCGCGTCGCTCGTGGGCACCCGCAGCGCCGACCTCGCGGTCATCGCGAAGACGGCGATCGAGGAGGCCCTCGCCGGTGCGGGCGCCGGCGCGCTCGTGTCGGTCGCCGACGCGCTCCGCCCGGCCCTCGAGGCCGCGTCCGCGACGCTCGGCGAGGGAGTCCTCGGCGAGGCCCAGATCCGCGACGCCGGCACCGCCTTCGGCGCCGACGACGTGCACGTCTTCGCCCTCGAGGCGGCAGGCGTGGTCCGCGGCTGGTTCGGCCTGCGCCTGCGCGCCGACCAGGACGTCGTGCCCGCAGCACAGGCCGGGGCCGCCGGCACCTCGAAGGGAGCCTCGGTGGGCGACAACCTCCGGCTCCTCTACGACGTCGAGATGACCCTCTCCGCCGAGATCGGCCGCGCCAAGCTGCCCGTCCGCCAGGTGCTCGAGCTCGTCCCCGGCGCCGTCATCGAGCTCGACCGGGTCGCCGGCAGCCCGGCCGACCTCATGGTCAACGGTCGCCTCATCGCCCGCGGCGAGGTCGTCGTCATCGACGAGGACTACGGCCTGCGCATCACCGAGATCGTCGACCTCGCGGAGGCCTCGGCCTGATGGACACCGCCGTCCTCGCACTGCGCACCGTGCTCGCCCTCGTCGTGGTCATCGGCCTCGTCGTGGTCCTGGGCCGGGTGCTCGACGACCGCGCCTCCGGGCGCTCGCAGGACGGCTTCGTCGCTCGCCTCGTCGCACCCCTCAGGGCGCTGGTCCCCGGCGCGTCGCGCCGCCCTGCTGCGCCCCGGCGCCGCCGGCCCGCCGCGGTCATCGGCCTCGTCGGCCGTCAGGCCCTCGGCCCCAAGGCGAGCGTCGCCGTCGTCGACGTCGGCGCCCAGCGCCTCGTCCTCGGCGTGAGCGAGGCCGGCGTCACGCTGCTCACCACGATGGACGCGCCCGTGCCCGAGCCCGAGCCCGAGGAGCTCCCGGCGACGGTGTCGCTGACCAAGGCTCCGCAGCAGGTCTCCGCGACGCCCGCGGCCGCCACGCCGTCGCCCGCCTTCGACGAGGTCTTCGCCGGCATCGTCGGGGCGAGCGAGACCACGGGTGCGAGCACCACCACGGACGCGGCTGCGACCACGACTGCGCCTGCAGCCACCGTCGACCCCGCGCTCGTCCCGGGCCGCTCGGCCGTCGACGGGTCGATCCTGTCGCCGGCGACCTGGCGCCAGGCGGTCAGCGCCGTGCAGACCCGGGCCCGACGGTGAGGGCCGCGGCCCCCCTGAGGCCCTCCCGGCTGCGCCCGCTCGTCCTGACGCTCCTCGTCCTCGTCCTCGCCCTGGTCGGCGCCACCGCGACCACGGTCCTCGCGCCGGTCACGGCGCACGCCGTCGAGCTCGTCGCGGCACCGGGCGACCCGATCGCCCCCGTCGACCCGGTCGCCCCGGCCCCCGGGGTCGTCACCGTCGACCTCGACGGGACCACGACGGCACCCAGCAGCTCGATCGTCGTGCTCCTCGGCATCACGCTGCTGTCCGTGGCGCCGTCGCTGCTGCTCATGATGACGAGCTTCACCAAGATCTTCGTGGTGCTCGCCCTCACCCGGAACGCCCTCGGCCTGCAGGGCGTCCCGCCGAACCAGGTCCTGGCCGGCCTCGCGCTGTTCCTCTCGCTCTTCATCATGGCGCCGATCATCGGCCAGGTGAACGAGCTCGGCGTGCAGCCCTACGTCAACGGCGGGCTCGACTTCGGGGCGGCCGTCGAGGCGGGCTCCGCGCCGCTGCGCGAGTTCATGCTCGGGCAGACGCGCGAGGAGGACATCGCGCTCATGACGCGGGCCGCCGACCAGCCCAACCCGACCGACCCGTCGACCGTCCCGATGCTCACGCTCATCCCGTCCTTCATGCTCTCCGAGCTGCGGGCCGCGTTCATCATCGGCTTCGTCATCTTCATCCCCTTCCTCGTCATCGACCTCGTGGTGTCCGCCTCGCTCATGTCCATGGGCATGATGATGCTCCCGCCGGTGATGATCTCGCTGCCGTTCAAGATCCTCCTGTTCGTCCTCGTGGACGGCTGGGGCATGATCGTCACGGCCCTCGTCGGAAGCTACGGGTAGCGGCCATGGACACCTCGGCAGTCCTCGACATCGGCGTGCAGGGCCTCATCATCGCGGCCAAGCTGTGCGCACCGGTCCTCATCACGGCGCTCGTCGTCGGTTTTGCGGTCTCGCTCCTGCAGTCCATCACCCAGATCCAGGAGGTCACCCTCAGCTTCGTGCCCAAGGCCATCGCGGTCTCACTCGCGCTGCTGATCTCCGGGCACTGGATGATCTCCGAGATGATCTCGTTCACCCACGAGCTCTTCGGCCGCATCCCCGGTCTGCTCGGGGGCTGACCGGTGACCCTCAGCCTCTCCCTCGGCGCGCTCGAGTCCCTCATGCTCGTGGGCGTGCGCATGGTGGCGTTCCTCGTCGTCGCGCCGCCGTTCTCGCACCGCGGCATCCCCGCGACCGTCAAGGTCATGCTGGCGACCGGTCTCGCGCTCGCCGTCTCGCCGCGCGTGGAGAACCTGGTCCCGGACAGCACCGGCGAGTACGTCGTGCTGCTCGTGGGGGAGGCCATCATCGGAGCCGGGCTGGGGTTCCTCGTGGCGGTCGTGTTCTCGGCCGTCCAGTCGGCGGGCGCGCTCATCGACCTCATGGGCGGGTTCTCGCTGGCCCAGGGCTTCGACCCGATGACCCAGGTCAACGGCGCGCAGTTCGCCCGGCTCTACCAGCTGACCGCCGTGGTCATCCTCTTCGCCTCGAACGGCTACCAGATGGTCATCGGCGGGCTCGTCCGGACCTTCGACGCGCTCCCGCTCGGGTCCACCCTCGACCTCGCCCGCCTCGGCGAGGCCCTCACGTCGAGCCTCACGGGCATGTTCCTCGCGACGCTGCAGATCGCCGGGCCGCTCGTGGTCGTGCTGTTCCTCGCCGACGTCGGCCTCGGCCTGCTCACCCGTGTGGCTCCCGCGCTCAACGCCTTCGCGCTCGGCTTCCCGCTGAAGATCTTGCTCACGCTCAGCCTCGCGTCGCTCACCTACCTCGCGATGCCGCGGATCATCGAGTCCCTCACGGGCACGTCCCTCGAGTCGATGCTGGGGGTCACCTCGTGAGCGGGGGAGGTGACTCGGGGGAGAAGACCGAGCAGGCGACACCGAAGCGGATGAAGCAGAACCGCAAGGACGGTGCGCTCCAGCGGTCGCAGGACCTCAGCGCCTGGCTCGGCATCGGCGCCGCCGCGGTCATGCTGCCCGTGGCTCTCGGCCGCGGTGCCGAGGCCGCGGTCGACCAGCTGAGCGCCGTCCGCGAGATCATCTCGAACCCGGACCCGCTCGTGGTCGTCGACCTGCTCGGCACCGGGATGGACTCCATCCTCACGAGCCTCACGCCGCTGCTCGTCGTGGTGGTCCTCGCGGCGGTCGTGGGCAACGTGTCGCAGGGCGGCCTGCACGTCGCGACCAAGAAGCTCAAGCCGAAGTTCGACCACTTCAACCTCGTCAAGGGCATCAAGAACACCTTCGGCGGACAGGCGCTGTGGCAGGGCGTCAAGGCCCTCGCCAAGACCCTCGTCGTCGGGCTCGTGCTCTACATCGCGATCCAGAACCTCATGCCGGTGCTGCTCACCGCGGGCGGCCTGTCCGTCGGCGCGCTGCTGTCGGCGGCGGGCGGCGGCATCCAGGCGCTGCTGTGGAGCGCGGTGGCCGCCGGCATCGCCCTCGCCATCCTCGACCTCGTCGTGGTGATGAAGCGCAACCGCAAGAAGACGCGGATGTCGAAGTACGAGGTCAAGCAGGAGAACAAGCAGTCCGAGGGAGACCCGCAGCTCAAGGGCGCCATCCGCTCCAAGCAGATCGCCATGAGCCGCAACCGCATGATCGCCTCGGTGGGCGACGCCGACGTGGTGCTCGTCAACCCGACGCACGTCGCCGTCGCCCTGAAGTACGAGGCCGGCACCGGCGCACCGCGCGTCGTCGCCAAGGGCGCCGGCCACGTCGCCGCCCGCATCCGCGAGGTCGCGGCCGAGAAGAGCGTCCCGATGATCTCCGACGTGCCGCTGGCCCGTGCCCTGCACGGAGCGTGCGAGATCGGCGAGGAGATCCCCGCCGACCTCTACGCGGCGGTCGCCCAGGTGCTCGCCTTCGTCATGGCCCTCAAGCGCCGGGGCGCCAGCACGGACGGCGTCCGCAGCATGCCGCAGCCGACCATCCCCGAACCACCACCCGGCACCCCGCCGCCCGCACGCCGCACCCGGGCGTCGCGCACGGCGCGCCCGCCGGACGGCGAGGCGCCCACCGCATCGCAGACCAGCACCCAGACCACCACGCAGCCCGACGGCCCCGCACCGGGGACGTCCACCCTCTCGGAGGCCCGAGCATGAAGAACCGCGACCTCGCCAAGCTGGCGGTACCCGTCGGGGTGGTCGGCATCGTGATGCTGCTCGTCATCCCGCTGCCCGCCTGGCTGCTCGACGTGCTCATCGTCGTCAACATCGTCATGTCCCTGGTCATCCTGCTGACGACCATGTACGTGCAGCGACCGCTCGACTTCTCGGTCTTCCCCTCGTTGATCCTCGTCGCGACGCTGTTCCGGCTCGGGCTCAACGTGGCCTCGACCCGCCTCGTGCTCCGTGACGGCTACGCCGGCGAGGTCATCGACGCCTTCGGGCACTTCGTGGTCGGCGGCTCGCTCATCATCGGGCTCGTCATCTTCCTCATCCTCGTGGTGATCCAGTTCGTGGTCATCACCAACGGTGCCGGGCGCGTGGCCGAGGTCGGCGCCCGCTTCACCCTCGACGCGATGCCCGGCAAGCAGATGGCCATCGACGCCGACCTCAACTCCGGGCTCATCACCGAGGACCAGGCGCGCCAGCGCCGCGCGGACGTCGCCGCCGAGGCCGACTTCTACGGTGCGATGGACGGTGGTTCCAAGTTCGTCAAGGGCGACGCGATCGCCGGCATCATCATCACCATCATCAACCTGGTCGGCGGCATCGCGATCGGCATGATGCAGCGCGGCATGGAGGTCGGCGAGGCCGTCGAGACGTACTCGCTGCTCACCATCGGCGACGGGCTCGTCACCCAGATCCCCGCCCTGCTGCTCTCGGTGTCCACCGGTCTCATCGTCACCCGGGCCACCGCCGACTCCGACCTCGGCACCTCGGCGTCCAAGCAGCTCTCGCAGTCCCGCAACTCGCTGCTCATCGCGGGCAGCGCCGCGATCGCCCTCGCGCTCCTGCCCGGCATGCCCAAGCTGCCGTTCATCCTCGTCGGCGCCTGCCTGCTGCTGGGTGCCCAGCGCATCAAGGCGCGCGACGCCAAGATCGCCAAGGACGCCGAGCTCGACGCCGCCATCCGCGAGACCGTCGCCCCGGTGGCCGACACCCCCGAGAAGCTCATCGAGGACATGCGGGTCTCCGCCCTCGAGATCCTGCTCGCGCCCAACCTCGTCGACCTCGTGAGCGCCGGCTCTGACGACGACCTCCTCGCCCGCATCCGGGGCCTGCGCCGCAAGGTGGCCCTCGACCTCGGGATCGTGGTCCCGCCGGTGCGCACCCGCGACTCGGTCGAGCTGCCCGCGTCGACGTACGTGCTGCGCATCTCCGGCGTCGAGGCCGCCCGCGGCGAGGTGCCGCCCGGCCGGGTCCTCGCCCTCGGCGACGACCTCGGCTCGCTGCCCGGCACCGAGGTCCACGAGCCCGTGTTCGGCCTCGCCGGCAAGTGGGTGCCCTCCGAGATGCGCTTCGCCGCCGAGATGACGGGCGCGACCGTCGTCGACCGCGTGTCGGTGCTCATCACGCACCTGTCGAACGTCATCGTCAGCAACGCCGACAGGCTGCTGAGCCGCGAGGACGTCCGCGTGCTCACGGAGGGCGTCAAGCAGGTGAACCCCGCGGTCGTCGACGAGCTCGTGCCGAACCTGCTGACGCTCGGCGAGGTGCAGCGCGTGCTCCAGCGGCTGCTCACCGAGCAGGTCCCGGTCCGCGACCTCGGACGCATCTACGAGGCGCTCACCCTGCGCGCCAAGATCTCGACCGACGCCGAGGGCCTCGTCGAGGCCGCGCGCCTGCAGCTGGCCCCCGCGATCACCGCCGCGCACAGCCACGAGGGCGTGCTCCGGGTCATGACCCTCGAGCCGGTCCTCGAGCAGGCGCTGCTCGAGGGGCTGCGCCCGGGGGAGCAGGGCACCCAGATCCTGCTCGACCCGAACCGCCTCGAGGCCATGCTGCGGTCCTTCGCCGCAGGCCGGGCCGCGGCCGAGAGCCAGGGCGTCGACGTGGTGCTCGTGTGCGCCCCGGCGCTACGCCCCGCGCTGCGCTCCCTCGTGGCCACCCACCACGGCGAGGCCCCCGTGATGTCATACTCCGAGGTCACCGGATCCGGTGTGAAGATCGAGGCTGTGGGGGTTGTCCGCGATGTCGAAGCGATTGCTGCTTGAGGGGACCGACCTCGAGGCCCTCATCGTGCGCGTGCACGGTGAGATCGGCCCCACCGCCAAGGTCGTCAAGGCCGAGCGCGTCCGCACCGGAGGTGTGGCCGGGTTCTTCGCCAAGGAACGCTTCGAGCTGACCGTCGAGGTCCCGGACGAGGTCGCCTACGTCCCTGGTCCGCTCGTCACCCCGGGCAGCCGCGGCAGCCTGGGCAGCACCGGCCCGACGGCGTCCTCCTTCACCGCGGGGCTCGGCACGTCGGGTGACGACGCCGCCCGGCGGGCGGCCGTCGACGAGGGCACGGCCGACGTCCAGCCCGTCGGCATCGACGCGCTGCTCGCGGCCGCCGACGCCGCCGACCGCCACGGCTCTGCCCGCGAGGCCGCGCCCGAGGACGACAGCGTCGCCCCGGTGTCGACCGAGCAGGACAGCTTCGCGTCGATCCTCGACTCGGTGCGCCAGCTCGCCTCGGAGACCCGTCAGGCCGACGAGGCCGCCGCCACCGCTGCCCAGGCCGCGGCGGCGTCGCCGACCCAGCCCGGTCTGGCGGGGAGCCTCCTCGGCACGGTGCCCGCCGCGGCGCCCTTCGGCCAGACGTCCGCACGGCGCAGCAACCCGTGGGCGCGCAAGAGCGCGCCGTCGGGCCCGAGCCCCGTGGTCCTCGACAAGGAGGTCCGCCCCGCGGAGTTCGTCGTCGTGCGCACCACCGGGGCGAGCATCCCCGAGCTCCTCGGCGTCGGGGTCCCCAAGAAGCTGCTCGCCGAGCTCCCGGCCGGGCAGGGGACCTACCCGCTGTCCCAGGTGCTCGCCCGGGTGCCGCGCGCGCCCGCCGTCGTGCGCGAGCCCGCCTCCGTGGTGGTCGTCGCCGGGCAGGGAGAGCAGGTCGTCGAGGCCGCGCGCCTCGTCGCGCGTCGCGTCGGCGTCCCGGACTCCGGCATCGCGCTCGCGGGACGGCTCGACCCGCAGACGGGCTACGGCCCCTGGGTCATCACCGGCATGTCCGCCCGCCGGCTGCGCGCCGCGACCGTGGAGTCCGAGGCGCCGCTCGTCGTCGCGCTCGGGGTCGGCGCGGACGCGTCGGACTGGACCATCGCGTCGTCGCTCGTCGCGTCCTTCGACCCGGACCAGGTGTGGGCCGTCGTCGAGGCCGACCGCAGCCTCGCGGACGCGCGCCGCTGGATGACCGCGGTCGCGCAGCACCGGCCCTTCGACGCCCTCGCGGCCCGCAACGTCTCGGCGACGTCGCAGCCCGCGGCGATCCTCGAGCTCGGCGTCCCGGTGGGCCTGCTCGACGGCTTCCCGGCGAGCGCGCTCGTGTGGGCGGCCCTCCTCGACGAGCACCTCGACGACCCCGCCTGGGACTGAGCGGCAGGGCAGAGCCGGGCAGGCTCGGTCAGGACCCGGCGCGGCCGGGGTGGCCAGCAGGCCAGGCAGCCGCTCAGGCGGGCGAGGAGTCCTCGTCGGCCGGGGTGCTGGGCGTCTCGGTGCTCGTGGGCTTCGCGGCCTGGGAGACCAGGGCGATGAGCGCGGCCTGGGTGTCGTCGTCGACCGTGGTCGCGGCGATGTTGCTGGCCTGGACGGCCTCGACGACCTCGGCGCGGTTGACGCGCATGGACCGGGGGGCGTCGATGCCGATCCGGACGCCGTCCCCGCGGGTGTCGATGATGGTGATGACGATGTCGTCGCCGATGAGGAGCTTCTCCCCGACACGTCGACTCAGCACCAGCATGCTGACGAGACTACCCCAGGGGTTCCCGGCCACGCTGCGAGGTCCACCGCTCGGTGTGCTGCGTGTCGAGGTGTGCCGCGCACGGGCTGCGGCACGGAGCCTCCGTGGCCCGGCCGCCCGGTGCCGTGTGTGCGCCGTCGCCCACGAGTCACCCGGTGGTTGACGGTTCAATCCCTCATACCCGGTCCGTGGCGACCGATCTGTGGATCGTGACGGGTAGAACTATCCGTCCGCGAAGCGGAGGGAGTGCGTCAGTGGACGACATTGACGACATCGTTCGGGAGTTCCTGATCGAGAGCTACGAGAACCTGGACCAGCTGGACCAGGACCTGGTCGCGCTCGAGAGCGCCCCGGGATCGCGTGAGCTGCTCTCGAGCGTCTTCCGCACGATCCACACGATCAAGGGAACCAGCGGGTTCCTGGCGTTCGGCGACCTCGAGAGGGTCGCGCACGTCGGGGAGAGCCTGCTCGTCGAGCTGCGCGACGGACGTCGCCTCATGGACCAGCACACCACCGACGTGCTGCTGCGCATGGTGGACACGATCCGTGACCTGCTCGGTCGCATCGAGTCGACCGGTGGCGAGGCCGGCATCGAGGTCGACGACGTCATCGCGGTGATCCAGCGCGCGCTGGACGGCGAGGACGAGGTGGAGACCGCGCCCGAGGCCGCAGCCGAGAGCACCGTGCCCGAGGCAGCCGCGCCCGAGGTCGGCCAGCCCACGGCCGAGGACCTCGCGGCAGCAGCCGTCGCCGCGGCCGCACCGCTGGCAGCCGCCGCGGCCTCGGCCGCAGCGGACGAGGCTGTCGCGGCGGTCCTCGCCGCGACGGACGCCCAGGACGGCGACCGGGCCGTGAGCGCTGCGGCGTCTGCCGCTGCTGTCACGGCAGCCGTCGTCGCCGCCGCGCCCACCACGCCGGTGGCTCCTGCGGCGACGCCCGCCCCGGCGCGCCCGGCAGCCCCCGAGGCCACCGAGTCCGTGGCCTCGCGCGGGACGAGCGAGTCCTCGATCCGCGTGGACGTCGACCTGCTCGACGACCTCATGCGCCAGGTCGGCGAGCTCGTGCTCGTCCGCAACCAGATCGCCCAGCTCGCCGGGTTCGACTCCGACGCCGAGCTGACGCGCTCCTCGCAGCGCCTGAGCCTCATCGCCTCCGAGCTGCAGGAAGGGGTCATGAAGACCCGCATGCAGCCGATCGACCACATCTGGTCCAAGATGCCGCGCATCGTGCGCGACCTCGCGGCCGCCTGCGCCCGTGAGGTGCGCCTGGAGATGGTCGGCGGGGACACCGAGCTCGACCGCTCGCTCCTCGAGTCCGTCAAGGACCCGCTGACGCACCTCGTGCGCAACGCGGTCGACCACGGCATCGAGTCGCCCGCGACCCGCACCGCCTCGGGCAAGCCCTCGACCGGTGTCCTGACCCTGCGCGCCTACCACGCCGGTGGGCAGGTCATGGTCGAGGTCCGCGACGACGGCGCGGGCATCGACCCGCAGAAGGTCGCCGCCAAGGCGCTCGAGCGTGGCCTCAAGACGGCCGAGCAGCTCGACGCGATGGCCACGAGCGACATCCTCAACCTCGTGTTCCTCCCCGGGTTCTCGACCGCCGCAGCCGTCACCAACGTGTCCGGCCGCGGTGTCGGCATGGACGTGGTCCGCTCGAACATCGAGTCCATCGGCGGGGCCGTCGAGGTCGAGAGCGAGGTGGGTCGCGGCACCACGTGGCGCCTGCGCATCCCGCTGACCCTCGCGATCATGCCAGCGCTCACGGTGCGCTCAGGCTCCGAGATCTACGCGATCCCGCAGGTCAACCTGCAGGAGCTCGTCGCCCTCGACACGCAGAAGACGCAGGAAGCCATCGAGCACATCGGCTCGGCCGAGGTGTACCGCCTCCGCGGGTCGCTGCTGCCGCTCGTGCGCCTCAGCGACGTCATGGGCCAGACGCGCGGCGACGGGGACTCCGCGGTCATCGCGGTCCTCCAGGCCGACAACCAGCGCTTCGGGCTCGTCGTCGACCGCGTCCTCAACAACGAGGAGATCGTCGTCAAGCCGCTCGCGGCCCAGCTCAAGACGATCGGCATCTACGCCGGGGCGACGCTCATGGGCGACGGCCAGGTCGCGCTCATCCTCGACGTGCAGGCCATCGCACGCCGCTCGCTCTCGGGCGAGGTCGCCGACCTCGACCACCGCGCGGCCGTCGAGAAGACGGTCTCGGCCGGCGAGGTCACCGAGCTGCTGGTCGTCGGGATCGGGTCGGGCCGTCGTGTCGCGGTCCCGCTCGCGATGGTCACGCGCCTCGAGCTCGTCGCCCAGGACCGCCTCGAGCTCGTCGGCGGCCACGAGGTCATCCAGTACCGCGACGCGATCGTCCCGGTCTCGCGCCTGGCGCGTGCCCTCGGGTCCTTCGAGGAGCCGACCGAGGAGATCCCGCTGGTGGTCTTCACCCGCGGCGAGCGCACCGTGGCCATGGTGGTCTCGGAGATCGTCGAGATCGTGTCCGACGCGGGCGCCGAGCGCAGCACCGTCGACGACATCGGCCTGCTCGGGTCGATCGTCCTCTCGGGACGCGTCACCGAGCTGCTCGACGTGCCGACGGCGCTGCTGCAGGCCGACCCGCGCTTCTACGACGGCGACCCGGTGCACGGCGCCGACGGTCTGGACCAGGTCGGGGCCACCGGCCTCGGCTATGCGCACGACGCAGAGATGGTGGGAGTCTGATGTCGACCCAGTACGTGACGTTCCGCATCGGCGAGGCGCTCTACGGCGTCGAGGTCATGCGGATCTCGGAGACGCTCGGGCACCACGCCCGCACACCCGTCCCGCTCGCCCCGGTCGGCATCGCCGGCCTGGTGAACCTGCGCGGACAGGTGGTCATGACGGTCGACCTGCGCCCGCGGCTCGGCCTCGAGGCCCTGGCGGCCGACGCCGAGTCGATGATGGTGGTCGTCGAGGTCGCAGACGACTCGATCAGCCTGCTCGTCGACGAGGTGGGCGAGGTGCTCACCCTCGACGAGGAGCAGTTCGAGTCGCCCCCGGAGACGCTCGGTGCTCAGAGCCGTGAGCTCATCACCGGCGCCTTCAAGCTCGACCAGGGGCTGCTGCTGACGCTCGACGTCGACGCCGCCCTCGCCGCCTGAGGCGAGGGCCAGCACCACCGCACGACCCAGCACCTGACCGCTGCTGACCGCACACGGGCCGACGAGGGTCTCTCTCGGCCCGACGGCACGCCCGTCGACCCGGAAGAGGCACCATGACCGCCCTGACGTCCGACCACCGCGAGACCGAGACCCCTGAGGGGCCCCTCGAGACCGACGCTCCCGCCGCCGCTGAGCCCGCCGCTCAGCGGCGCGGGGCGGGGGTCCGCGGGGTGCGCCTCGGCCTGATGCAGCGCATCGGGGCGATCATCGGCGCCTTCGTGCTCGTCATCGTCATCATCGGTGCGGTCGCGGTGACCACCACCCGGTCCATCTCGGACGACGCGAACCAGCTCGCGGTCGTCCAGTCGGACATCGTGGTGCCGCTCAACAAGATCCACCAGGGCCAGCTCAAGGCGCGGCTCATCGTCGCGCAGATCGCCGCGGCGTCGAGCCAGAACCGGGTCAACGAGTGGCTCGACAAGCAGGCCGAGAACGACGACGAGACGGACGTGGCGATCGCCGAGCTCCGCGCGGCGCTGTTCCAGGACGGCTCCAGCGCGATCGTCGGGATCGACAAGTTCCTCGAGTGGCGCGACGTGCGCGACGCCCAGATCATCCCCGCCGCCCGTTCGGTCGACCGCACCAAGTACGAGGCGATCATCACGCGGGTGTCCCAGCCGCTCATCGACGAGTACCTCGTCGACCTCGACGCGGGCGCGGCGGAGACCGAGGCATACAGCACCGGGCTGGCCGACACGGCCCGTTCCACGGGAAACTCCGGCCTGGTCGTCATCATCGTCGTGAGCCTCCTCGGGATCGCGGCCGGGGCCACCACCGGGATCCTCATCGCCCGGGCGATCACCCGGTCGACGGTCGCCGTGCAGCGGTCGCTCGAGGCGCTCGCCGAGGGCGACCTCACGGTCGAGCCGCACGTCACGTCGCGCGACGAGATCGGTGCGATGGCGAGCGCGCTCGTCACCGCGCAGCGCAGCCTGCGCGACGTGCTCGGCGGGGTGGCCGACTCGGCCCGCAACGTCTCGGACGCGGCGCAGGACATGCGCGCCGGGGCCACCCAGGTGACGACCGGCTCGGAGGAGTCGAGCGCGCAGATCGGCGTGGTCGCCGCCGCGGCGGAGCAGGTCTCCCGCAACGTCCAGACGGTCGCCGCGGGCGCCGAGCAGATGGGCGCGTCCATCCGCGAGATCGCCACCAACGCCAACGAGGCCGCGAAGGTCGCGCACTCCGCGACGACCGTGGCCGCTGCCACGAACGACACGGTCGCCAAGCTCGGCACCTCGAGCCAGGAGATCGGCGCGGTCGTCAAGGTCATCACGAGCATCGCGGAGCAGACCAACCTGCTCGCCCTCAACGCGACCATCGAGGCTGCCCGTGCCGGCGAGGCCGGCAAGGGCTTCGCGGTCGTGGCCTCCGAGGTCAAGGACCTCGCCCAGGAGACCGCCAAGGCGACCGAGGACATCGCCCGGCGCGTCGAGGCGATCCAGGTCGACACCCGCTCGGCCGTCGACGCCATCGCCGAGATCTCGTCGATCATCGCGAGCATCAACGACTACCAGCTGACCATCGCCTCGGCGGTCGAGGAGCAGACCGCCACGACCAACGAGATGTCGCGCTCGGTGACCGAGGCCGCCACCGGCTCGGGCGAGATCGCGTCCAACGCGGCCGGCGTCGCGCAGACCGCCGAGGTCTCGAACATCGCGATCGCCGACCTCGGCGGTCGTGTCGACGACCTCGCCGGGATCGCGTCGGAGCTCCACTCGAAGGTCTCGACCTTCCGGTACTGACGGCAGCCGACCGGCGCGACCGGCACCTCACCGGGTGTCTGCGCAGGTCAAGGCACACGAGGCCCCTCCGCGCGGACGACGGAGGGGCCTCGTCGTGCGTCCGGGGCCGGTCACGCCCGTCCAGCCCGGGCACGAGGCGGGTGTGAGGTGCGCCGCCGACCCTTCATCTTCCGCAGGATCCTGCCGATGAGAGGGGTGCCCGGCGCCGAGCGCGTCGCGCGCTCCCGCCACGTCCCCCTGCCACAGGAGCACCATGTCTGCGCCCTCGCCCGCCCACCCGTCTGCCCCGAGCCCGGCGCCTCGCCGTCGTCGTCTCGCCGACCTGCCGGTCGCCGTCCGCATCGGGCTCGGCTTCGGGATCGTGATCCTGCTGACCGCGATGATCACCACGGTCGGCGCGCAGCGGATCCTCACCCTCGACCAGCAGACGCAGACCCTCAACCGCGAGGCCATCGCCCCGCAGGCCGACCTCAACAGCGTCCAGCGCTGGTTCCAGGCGAGCCGCGCCCGGGTGCTCGAGTACGGCATGAGCACCCCCGAGGACCAGGTGACGGTCCTCCAGGAGATGGAGGGCTTCGACACCGACGCCCTCGCGAGCATGGCGGCCTACGAGCCCTACGTCCTCGACGACGCGGCCTTCGCGGCGCTGACCGACGCCTACAGCCGCTACCAGGCGGCCTTCCAGGTCATCGCGCCGTTCGCCGAGGACGGGGCGATCGAGTACCACGACGCCTACCTCGAGCAGGTACGACCGATCACCTCCGAGGTGACCACCGCCCTCCAGGAGATCATCGACGCGGTCGACGAGAGCGCCGCGCAGTCGGTCGCCGAGTCCACCTCGACCGCCCGTACCGCGATCGTCTCGATGATCGTCGCCGGCATCGTCGCAGCGCTGCTCGCCGCCCTCGTCGCGGTCACCCTCGTCCGCTCGATCGTCGGCAACCTGCGCAAGGTGCAGTCCACCATCGTCGCGCTCGGCGACGGCGACCTCACGCACCCCACCGGTGTCGACTCGCGCGACGAGCTCGGGCAGATGGCCGGGTCGCTGACCACCGCCCAGACCAACCTGCGCGAGCTCGTGTCGGGCGTCGTCGCGACGGCCGGGACCGTCGCGGCGGCCGCCGAGGAGATGTCGGCCTCGACCACCCAGGTCGCCGCCGGCTCGGAGGAGACCAGCGTCCAGGCGGGCGTGGTCGCGGCAGCCGCCGAGCAGGTGTCCCGCAACGTCCAGACGGTCGCGGCGGGCGCCGAGCAGATGGGCGCGTCGATCCGGGAGATCTCGCAGAACGCCAACGAGGCCGCCCGCGCGTCGAACGAGGCGGTCGAGCAGTCCGAGCGCACCCGCGCGACGGTCGTCGAGCTCGGCACCTCGAGCCAGGAGATCGGCGCGGTCGTCAAGGTCATCACGAGCATCGCGGAGCAGACCAACCTGCTCGCCCTCAACGCGACCATCGAGGCTGCCCGTGCCGGCGAGGCCGGCAAGGGCTTCGCGGTGGTGGCCTCCGAGGTCAAGGACCTCGCAGCCGAGTCCGCCCGCGCCGCGGAGGACATCGCGCGACGGATCGACGTGAACCGCACCCAGACGGAGTCCGCGGTCGCGGCGATCTCCGGCATCGGCGAGATCATCGCCACCATCAACGACTACCAGCTGACCATCGCGTCGGCGGTCGAGGAGCAGACGGCCACGACCACCGAGATGTCGCGCTCGGTCACCGAGGCGGCCACCGGGTCGGGTGAGATCGCGCAGAACATCGTCGGGGTCGCGACTGCCGCCGGGACGGCGTCCGACGTCGTCGCCCAGATGGGCACGGCGGTCCAGGAGCTCGCCATGATGTCGTCTGACCTGCGCGAACGGGTCGCGCGCTTCGTCTACTGACGCACCCGGCGCGCGCGGCGGCCCCGGGGGGAGCCGTCGCGCACGCCGCGGAGCCGCGGTCCGGCCCGCCGCGCACGGCGCTCCGGGGTCGCAGACCCCTCAGCAACCGCGACCTGCGGCCGATGAGAGGTGCGCTGGCCGTCGTGAGAGATACAGACGGCCGCAGGGGGAGCGAGCCGGTACCACCCGTCTGCCCCAGGAGCACCCATGACCGCCGTGAAGACCCGTCCGCGCTACGACCTGCGCGCCAAGATCCTGTCCGTCGGTGCCGTGGGCATGCTCGTCGCCGTGGCGGTCGCCTCCGCCGGCTGGGCCGGGCTCACGTCCTCGCAGGACTCCAACGACCAGATCGTCCGCCTCGACGCGCTCCGCCTGCAGGTGGCCGAGGTCTCCCGCTACAACTCCGACGTCTCGGGCTGGCAGGTCGCCTACGCGTGGGACGCGAGCACCCTGGGCCCGCAGGCCGCCGTCGCACCCGACTCCGGCAACAGGGCAGGGTTCCTCACCTCGATCGGGGAGCTCCGCTCCCTCCTCGACGCGGTCGACACGGAGAGCATGACGCCCACCGAGCTCGCGACCTTCGAGGACATCACCTCCAGCTGGGACGCCTTCGAGGCCGTCGACGACCAGGTCGTCGCGCTGTACGAGGACGGGACCGAGGCCTCGAAGGTCGAGGCAGACGCGCTGGTCGTGGGCGCCGGGTACGAGCAGTACTACGCGATCACGAGCCAGACGGCCGAGCTCGGCGAGTCCCTCACCGGGCGCGCGGACGCCCTCCACGACGACATGTCGAGCGCCCGGACCCGCAACGGCGCGATCGTCGTCGCCGCCGTCCTGCTCGGGCTGGCCGTCGTCGTCACGCTGAGCCTGGCCCTCGGCCGCCGCGTGAAGCGGTCCGCCCACGAGGTCAACGAGGCCCTCGACGCCCTCGCGGTCGGCGACCTCACCCGGATCCCCGACGTCTCGAGCGCCGACGAGATCGGCGACATGGCACGGTCCCTCGGGGACGCGCAGCGCTCGATCGCCGCGCTGCTCGCCGGGGTCGTCGGCTCGAGCGACGTCCTCGCCTCCGCCGCGGAGCACCTCGCCTCCTCCAGCTCCCAGGTCGCCGCAGGTGCCGAGGAGACGAGCGCGCAGGCCGGCGTCGTCGCCGCCGCGGCCGAGCAGGTCTCGCGCAACGTGCAGACCGTCGCCGCCGGCGCGGAGGAGATGGGCGCGTCGATCCGTGAGATCGCGACCAACGCCAACGAGGCCGCGAAGGTCGCCGGGCAGGCGGTCGAGTTCTCGACCGCCACAGCCGCCGCCATCAACGACCTCGGCGAGACGTCGCGGGAGATCGGGTCGGTGGTCAAGGTGATCACGAGCATCGCGGAGCAGACGAACCTGCTGGCCCTGAACGCGACGATCGAGGCGGCCCGTGCCGGCGAGGCCGGCAAGGGCTTCGCGGTGGTGGCCTCGGAGGTCAAGGACCTGGCTGCGGAGTCGGGTCGGGCTGCGGAGGACATCGCGCGGCGGATCACGCAGGTGCAGGAGCAGACGACGTCCGCGGTCGCGGCGATCGGTGAGATCTCGTCGATCATCGCGAGCATCAACGACTACCAGCTGACCATCGCCTCGGCGGTCGAGGAGCAGACCGCCACGACCAACGAGATGTCGCGCTCGGTGACCGAGGCGGCGACCGGGGCCGGCGAGATCGCCGCGAACATCACCGGTGTCGCCGCGGCCGCGGCCGAGTCGACCGTCACCGTGGGGCAGATGACCGAGACCGTCGACGGGCTCGCCCAGACCTCGGCGGAGCTGCGCACGCAGGTCCGGACCTTCACGGTCTGAGGGCGAGACTCCCCGCCGCAGATGCTCCTCGGGTCCTCTCACACATGGCACGCGCGTGCCGATAGGGAGAGAAGCCGTCCGGGCCGCGCAGTCCTGCGCGGCCCCGTCACACAGCAGGAGTTGAGAACGATGCAGTGGTTCTGGAACCGTCCCGTCGGCGTGAAGTTCTCGGCACCGCTGGTGCTCATGGGGGCGGTCTTCGCGGTCGTCGGCGGGCTCGGTGCCCTGGCCCTGCGCAGCGCGGCGTCGAGCCTGCGGGCCGTGTCGGCCGAGGCCGACCCCGTCGCCGCGGCAGAGCTCGCGACCGCCGCCGAGCAGGAGGCGACGCGCACGCTCGCCGTGCTCGCCGTCGCCTTCGTCATCGGCGCGATCTGCTGCACCGTCCTCACGGTCGCGGTCAACGCCCGGGTCCGTCGCAGCATCGAGATGCTGCGCGGCTCGATCGACCAGCTCGCCGCCGGCGACCTCACGCACCCCGCCGTCCACGTCGACTCCGACGAGGTCGGCTCGATCGTCGACTCCTTCGAGATCGCCCGCGGCGAGCTGCGCGGCACCCTCACCCAGGTCGCCCTCGCGGCCGGGTCGGTGGCCAGCAAGGCCGACGACCTCGCCGCAGCCAACACGCAGGTGGCCGGGGGCGTCAGCCAGACCAGCACCCAGGCGGGCGTCGCCGCGACGGCTGCCGAGCAGGTCTCGCGCAACGTGCAGACCGTCGCCGCCGGAGCCGAGCAGATGGGCGCGTCGATCCGTGAGATCGCGACCAACGCCAACGACGCCGCGAAGGTCGCGAGCCAGGCCGTCACCTTCTCCAACTCGACCGCGGCGACCGTCGGTGCGCTCGGCGAGACGTCGCGGGAGATCGGGTCGGTGGTCAAGGTGATCACGAGCATCGCGGAGCAGACGAACCTGCTGGCGCTGAACGCGACGATCGAGGCGGCCCGTGCGGGTGAGGCGGGCAAGGGCTTCGCGGTGGTGGCCTCGGAGGTCAAGGACCTGGCTGCGGAGTCGGGTCGGGCTGCGGAGGACATCGCGCGGCGGATCACGCAGGTGCAGGAGCAGACGACGTCCGCGGTCGCGGCGATCGGTGAGATCTCGTCGATCATCGCGAGCATCAACGACTACCAGCTGACCATCGCCTCGGCGGTCGAGGAGCAGACCGCCACGACCAACGAGATGACCCGCTCCGTCAGCGACGCCGCTGCCGGGGCCTCTGAGATCTCCGCGACGATCACCGACGTCGCCGAGTCCGCGCACACCTCCTCCGGTGTGCTCACTGCCGTCGGCGGCACGGTCACCGAGCTCGCCGACCTCTCCGGGGACCTCCGGTCCCAGGTGTCCCACTTCACGATCTGAGGCCGATGATGTCCTTCTCCCGCCCACCCTCGCCGTCGCGCCTGATCGCGCCGGCCGTCGTGCTGCTCCTCGCCGCACCGCTCGCCCTCGCAGGATGCTCGACGGACGCCGCCGGCGCCGACGGCTCCCTCGTGGGCGTCGCGATGCCGACGACCACGTCGTTGCGGTGGATCGAGGACGGGGACAACCTCAAGGCGCAGCTCGAGGCCCTCGGGTACCAGGTCGACCTGCAGTACGCCGAGAACGACGTCCCCACCCAGGTGGACCAGCTCCAGTCGATGATCGACGCCGGGGCGGACCTCCTCGTGGTCGGGTCGATCGACGGCACGGCGCTCACCGACCAGCTCGCGCAGGCGGCAGACGCCGGCATCCCGGTCATCGCCTACGACCGGCTCATCCGGGAGTCACCGGACGTCGACTACTACGCGACCTTCGACAACTTCCGCGTCGGCACCCAGCAGGCCACCTCGCTGCTCCAGGGCCTCGGGGTCCTCGACGAGGCGGGCGAGCCGACCGGCGAAGAAGGGCCGTACACGGTCGAGGTGTTCGCCGGGTCGTCGGACGACAACAACGCGACGGTGTTCTACGAGGGTGCCTTCAGCGTCCTCCAGCCGTACCTGGACTCGGGTGTGCTCGAGGTGCCGTCGGGCGAGACGGACTTCGCGACCATCGCGATCGAGGCGTGGGACGCCAAGGTCGGCGGCGAGCGCATGACCCGCCTGCTCGACAGCGTGTACTCCGGCACCGACCTGGTGATCGACGGCGTCCTGTCCCCGTACGACGGCATCTCGATCGCCATCATCGACGTCCTCAAGGGCGCGGGCTACGGCACTGCCGCCCGGCCGCTGCCCGTGGTCGTCGGGCAGGACGCCGAGGCGCCGTCGATCAAGTCCGTGATCGCCGGCGAGCAGTACTCGAGCATCTACAAGGACACCCGCCAGCTCGCCGAGGTCACCGTCGCCATGGGCGACGCGCTCCTCAAGGGCACCGCGCCCGAGGTCAACGACGTCACCTCGTACGACAACGGTGTCACGACCGTCCCGACCTACCTGCTCGCCCCCGTCGTGGTGACCGCCACGAACTACGAGTCGCTGCTGGTCGGCGGCGGCTACTACACCGAGGAGGACCTGCGATGACGACGACGTCGACCAGGCCTGCACGCACCACAGCCAGCACACCCGCGCCCCGCAGCGGCACCGCGCCCCGTGACGGCGCGGCTGCCCAGCAGCGGCCAGCCAGCTCCTCCGCCCCCGGGCGCCCCGGCGAGAAGCCCTCTGCCCGCGAGCCCCGCGCATCCCGTGCCCGGTGGTTCTGGGACCGTCCCGTCGCCGTGAAGATCGGCACGTCGCTCGTGGTCATGGGCGTCGTCTTCGCCTCCGTCGGAGGCGTCGCGGCGCTCGCGCTCGGGCGCGCCGCCGACCACCTCGACCAGGTGAACACGCTCACCGGCGAGCTCCAGGGCGACCTCGGCGACCTCCGCGCCGCGCAGGCCACGAGCCAGCTGCTCGTCCGCCGCGCGGCCGCAGCACCCGACGACGCGCTGCGCACCCAGCTCCTCACCTCCTCCGACTGGAACGACACGACCGTCGAGCGCCTCATCGCCGACGTCGAGACCTTCGAGCAGTCCGGCACCCAGCAGTGGCAGGACTTCGTCACCCGGTGGGGGGAGTGGACCGCGTACCGCGACGGCGTCGTGCTGCCCCTCGTCGAGGCCGGCGACGTCGACGGCGTCGAGCAGGCCCTCGCGGCCGACGTCGCCGCCGACCCCGACCGCGCCGGGCGCGCGCTGCTGCTCGCGCAGGGCCAGATCGACTTCCAGGTCGCCGAGGTGCTCCACGACGCCCAGGCCGACGTCTCCCGCACCATCATCGTGCTCGGGGTGTCCTTCCTGGTCGGGGCAGGGCTCTCGGTGACGCTCGCGGTGCTCGTCGTGCGACGCATCACGTCGGGCATCCGGTCCGTCCAGGGTGCCCTCGAGTCCCTCGCGACCGGTGACCTCACCCACGAGGTCGACGTGCTCAGCCGCGACGAGCTCGGGCAGATGTCCCAGTCCTACGACCTCGCCGTGTCCAACCTGCGCGGCGCCATGACCGGCGTGGTGAGCACCGCGACCGCTGTGGCCCAGAACGCCGAGGACCTCGGCGCCGCCAACACCCAGGTGTCCGGCGGGGCAGAGGCGACGAGCGCGCAGGCGGCCGTCGCGACCGAGGCCGCCGAGCTGGTCTCGCGCACCATCCAGTCCGTCGCCGCCGGCGCGGAGCAGATGGGCGCGTCGATCCGCGAGATCGCCGGCTCGGCCGACGAGGCCGCGAAGGTCGCCGCGCAGGCGGTCCAGGTCTCCGAGTCCACCGCCGAGTCGGTGCGGCTGCTCGGGGAGTCGTCCCAGGCCATCGGCACCGTCGTCAAGGCGATCACGAGCATCGCCGAGCAGACCAACCTGCTGGCCCTCAACGCGACCATCGAGGCCGCGCGCGCCGGCGAGGCCGGCAAGGGCTTCGCGGTGGTCGCGCACGAGGTCAAGGAGCTCGCGGGGGAGTCGGGGCGCGCCGCCGAGGACGTCGCGCGCCGCATCGCCGAGATCCAGTCGCAGACCGGCTCGACCGTCACGGCCATCTCCGAGATCTCGGGGATCATCCGCACGATCAGCGACTACCAGATGACCATCGCCTCGGCCGTCGAGGAGCAGACCGCGACGACCAACGAGATGAGCCGCGGCATCACTGAGGCTGCCGCGGGCGCCGGCGAGATCGCCGTGCACATCGGCTCCGTCGCGGCCGTCGCCTCCCAGTCCTCCGACGTCGTGGCCCGCATGGGCCAGACCGTCGACGAGCTCACGGCGGCCTCGGCCGACCTCCGTACCCAGACCGCGGCGTTCGCGGTCTGACCTCCCCCTGACAGACAAGGTGCTCTCATGACGATCCGTGTTCTCGTGGTCGACGACTCGGTGGTGATCCGCCGGCTCGTCGTCCAGGCTCTCGAGAGCGACCCTGACGTCGAGGTGGTGTCCACGGCCGCGAACGGGAGGCTGGCGCTCGCCAAGGTCGAGCAGCTGCGCCCCGACGCGGTCACCATGGACATCGAGATGCCCGAGATGAACGGCGTCGAGGCGGTGCGCGAGCTGCGCAAGCGCGGGCACCAGATGCCCATCATCATGTTCTCGACGCTCACCGAGCGTGGCGCGACCGCGACGCTCGACGCGCTGTCGGCCGGGGCCTCCGACTACGTCGCGAAGCCCTCGAACGTCGGCTCCATCAACGAGTCCCTCGCGGCCGTCGCCGACCAGCTCATCCCGAAGATCCGCGCCCTCGTCCCCGGGGCCCGGGCCCAGGCGCCCCGGACCGGTGCCGTCGCGCCGGCCCGGGCCGCCGTGGCCGCCGTCCCCGCCGCCCGGTCCGCGACCCCGCGGCAGGGGGCACGCCGTCACCCGGTGCGCGCCGTCGTCCTCGGCTGCTCGACCGGTGGGCCCGAGGCGCTCTCGCGCGTCGTCGAGCGGCTCACCGTCCCGCTGCCCGTGCCGATGCTCGTCGTCCAGCACATGCCGGCCGTGTTCACGCGCCAGCTCGCGAACCGGCTCGACCGCCTCGGGCCGTCGACCGTCGTCGAGGCGGAGGACGGCCAGCCGCTCGTCCCCGGCGGCATCTACATCGCCCCGGGCGACACGCACCTCGAGGTCGACGGCAAGGCCGGGAACCTCCGGGCACGGATCACCCACGGCGCACCGGTGAACTTCTGCCGCCCGTCGGTCGACGTGCTCTTCCGCTCGGTCCTCGGCGCCATCGGGCCGGACCTCCTCGGCGTGATCCTCACGGGGATGGGCGCCGACGGCAAGGCCGGCTCGGGCGCCATCGCCGAGGCCGGCGGCACGATCGTCGTCCAGGACGAGAAGACCTCGGTCGTGTGGGGCATGCCGGGCGTCACCGCCCAGGCCGGCTACGCGCACCGCATCGTCCCGATCCTCGAGATCGGGCAGACCATCTCGGCGCTCGTCCAGGCGAGCACCGGAGCACAGGAGGTGTCACAGTGAGCCTGACCACGGAGAGCTTCACCTTCGTCGCTGATCTGGTCCGCTCCCGCAGCGCGATCCACCTCGCACCCGGCAAGGAGTACCTCGTCGAGAGCCGGCTGCTGCCGCTCGCACGGCGGCGCAACGTGACCGTCGACGAGTACGTGCGCAGCCAGCGCACCCGCCCCGACCAGCTCGAGGCCGAGCTCATCGTCGAGGCGCTCACCACCAACGAGACCAGCTGGTTCCGTGACGCGCTGCCGTTCCAGGCGCTCACCGACCACATCCTCCCCGAGGCCACCAGCCGGCTGCTGCCGGGCGCACCCCTGCGCATCTGGTCCGCCGCGTGCTCGACCGGGCAGGAGCCCTACTCGATCGCGATGGTGCTGCGCGAGCAGCTCGGCGCCCGCCGGGCCGAGATCACCGCGACCGACCTGTCGGGCGAGGTGCTCGACAAGGCCCGGGCCGGTCTCTACTCCCAGCTCGAGGTCAACCGGGGCCTCCCGGTCACCTTCCTCGTCAAGCACTTCACCAAGGTCGGCGCGCAGTGGCAGATCGCCGACGACATCCGCTCGACGGTGCGGTTCAGCAAGCACAACCTGCTGAGCGCACCGCCGGCAGGAGGACCCTTCGACATCGTCTTCCTGCGCAACGTCCTCATCTACTTCGACGTCGAGGTGAAGCGGGACATCCTGCGACGCCTGCGCACGACGATGCGCCCGGGCGGGTTCCTCGTCCTCGGCGCTGCCGAGACCACCGTCGGCATCGACGACGCCTGGACCCGTGTCCAGGTGGGCCGGAGCTCGATCTACCAGAACTCAGGGAGACCAGCATGAAAGCACTCGTGATCGACGACTCTCGGACGATGCGCCGCATCGTGTCATCGGTCCTGACCGATCTCGGCTACGAGACGGTCGAGGCCGGCGACGGCCAGCAGGCCCTCGACGCCCTCGAGGTCGGGGACGAGTTCCAGCTCGCGTGCATCGACTGGAACATGCCGGTCATGGACGGCCTGACCTTCGTCACGAAGGTCCGCGAGAACCGCGCCTGGCGCGGCATCACGCTCATGATGGTGACGACCGAGAGCGAGCACGGGCAGATCGTCCGTGCGCTCGCGGCCGGCGCCCACGAGTACCTCATCAAACCGTTCACCCCGGACGCGCTCCGGGACAAGCTGGAGCTGCTCGGGCTGCTCCCCGTGGAGGAGATCGCATGATCGCCGGACTCGTGACCGTCAGCCGGGAGCAGATCCTGGCCATCACCGAGGACGTCTTCGCCGCCATGATCGACGGCGGCAGCGAGGTGCTCGTGACCGAGCGCCACGAGCCGGTGCCCGCACCGGTCGAGCCGCTGTGCGCGTGGGTCGACATGACGGTCGCCGAGCTCGGCCTCGGCGTCCGCACGATCGTGCGCACCGAGCGCCCGGCCGCGGACCAGCTGACGCGGGCGCTGCTCATGATGGCCGCCTCGGAGGCCGTCGGCCAGGAGGACCTCGTCGACGCGTTCGGCGAGCTCGCCAACGTCGTGGGCGGTAACGTGAAGTCGTTGCTCGCCGCCCCGGCCGTGCTGTCGCTCCCGTCGGTCGCGCAGACCGCCCCCGAGCTGCCCGAGAACCAGTTCTTGCAGGACATCGCCCTCGACTGGCGAGGCCACGTCCTCGTCGTGTCGCTGTGGTCGCTGGTCTGACCCGAAGCACGTAGCAGCAGAAGCAGGAGAGGAACCCCCTTATGTACGTCCTAGTTGCCGACGACAGCCGCGTGATGCGGCAGATCGTGATCCGTACCCTGCGCCAGGCAGGGTACGACTGGCAGATCATCGAGGCCACCGACGGGCAGGAGGCCTACGACATGGCCCTCGCCGAGAACCCCGACCTCATCCTGTCGGACTGGAACATGCCCAACGCCACCGGGATCGAGGCGCTCCAGGCGCTCCGCCAGGCCGGCTGCATGATCCCCTTCGGCTTCATCACCTCCGAGGGCTCGCAGGAGATGCGCGACCAGGCGGAGGCCGCCGGTGCGCTGTTCCTCATCGCCAAGCCCTTCACCGCGGAGTCCGTCCGCGAGACCATCGACCCGGTGCTCGCATGACCGGCACGCCCCTGCCGAGCGCCCTCGAGGTCCGCGAGCTCCTCGAGGGTCTGCTCGGCCGTGAGGTCGAGGTCGTCACCGGTGGGCCGATGGTCGACCCGGGGAGCGAGGACGGCGCGCTCGTCGCCGAGTTCGTCTCCGACCAGATGCAGCTGAACGCGCTCGTCGTCATGGACGTGCCGCTCGCCGCGCGGGCGGGGGCGTCCATCGCGCTCATGCCCTCGCACGCGTCGGAGAACGCCGTGGGGGCCGGCGAGCTCACGGACGTCCTGCTCGAGAACGCCGGCGAGATCCTCAACGTCATGGCGTCGCTGTTCAACGCCGAGGGTGCCCCGCACCTGCGGCTCAGCAGCGTGCACCCGCCCAAGAGCGCGCTGCCCAACGACGTGGCGTCGTGGGTCCTCGCGTACGTGCCGCGGCTCGACCTCGAGTGCGACGTCTCCGGGTACGGCCCGGGGACGCTCTCGGTGCTGGTCATCAACAGCTGACCACGCGAGACCCCACGCTGCTCGGCAGGTCCTGCGAGCGGCGTCCGCACGGCCCCGGCACCTCAGCGTGCCGGGGCCGTCGTGCGTCCAGGACCTGGTGCAGGATGGGGCAGGGCCACGACCGGCTCTGCCGAGCAGAAGGAGTGCGGGTGCGGCTCGCTCACGCGAACGTCAGAGGAGGCGTCCTGTGCCTCGGGGACCCCGGAGGCCTGCACGTGCGGCTGCGGCCCGACGGCGTGCACACGCCCGGGTGGAAGGCGACGGAGGACGGCGTCGGTGACGAGGACGACCAGGACTACGAGGACGAGGGCGACGGAGACGACGACTGGGACGACCCTGACGACCCCGGTTCCTCTGAGGACCCAGACGCCCCTGACGACCCAGACGCCCAGCAGCCCGCCCTCGCCTCGCCGTGGGTCGTCACCGCGTGGCGCGACCTCGCGGCGGTCGAGGTCGACGCGCCGCTGACCCGGTGGCGGTACCCGGGTGTGCTCTCGACGGTCGTCGCGGCGGTGGTGGGCACGGTCGGCATCGAGTGGTACCCCGAGGGGGCTGCCTTCGACGTCGAGGTCACGACGGCGGGCGGGGTCGAGGTGGTGCGCTGCGACGGCTTCGCCGGGCGGGGCTACTGGGAGCCGCACGCCCGCGTGGTCGAGGCGCTCCTGCGGGTCCTCGTGTCCGAGCCCAGCACGCGCGGCTGGCTGAGCACCCCCGGCGACCTGCTCGCGGTGCTGAGCACGCTCGCGCGACGCGGGCCGTCGGCCGACGCGCTCGCCGACGAGGTGCGGTCGGCGCTGCTGCACGCGGCTCCGGAGGCGTCGCGGTGACGCGGGCGACAGAGTCGCGGTGATACGGACGACAGGGATGTCGGAGCCGTAGGGGCGTCACCTCGGAGCCAGCGGGCCGAGGCCCTGCCCGGCTCAGTGCTGCTCGGGCGCCCGGACCACGTCGACGGTCTCGGCGACCGCACGGTAGCGGCGCCGGTTGTTCTGCTCCCACGCGAGCGCGAGCAGCCCGAGCCCGGCGCCGGTCGCGCACACCACGAGGTTCGAGCGGACGGCGAGGTCGGTGGTGAGACCGATCACGCCGAGGACCGCCGCGGCGAGGGCCCAGACGCCGAGACCGGCGAGGATCGCGCGGCGCAGGTCGACCTGACGAGGCTGCGGGCCTGGTCGGCGACGCTCCGGGTGGAGGAAGAGCTCGAGGGAGGTGCGCACCCCCTCAGCCTAGGCGCTCCCCGTGTGTCGTGACGGTGACGAGACGGTGTGCGAGGTGCGCCGACCGGTCGGGCACACTTGTCCCCATGGCCAACAGCACAACCCGTGAGACACCCGCGCCCGCAGGCGCGATCGACCGATTCTTCAAGATCTCGGAGCGGGGCTCCTCGCTCACCTCAGAGGTCCGGGGTGGCCTCGTCACCTTCTTCGCGATGAGCTACATCATCGTGCTCAACCCGATCATCCTCGGCAACGTCCAGGACGGCACCGGCCAGCTGCTCGGCGGCGGGACCGACGAGCCGAACATCACGATGATCGCCGCAGCCACCGCGCTCATCGCGGGCGTGCTGTCGATCGTCATGGGGCTCGTCGCGAACTTCCCGCTCGCGCTCGCGGCCGGCATGGGCCTCAACGCGGTCGTCGCGTACTCCATCGCGTCGCTGCCGGACATGACCTGGGCCGACGCCATGGGCATCGTGGTGCTCGAGGGCATCATCATCCTGCTGCTGGTCCTCACCGGGTTCCGGGAGGCCGTGTTCCGCGCCGTGCCGCCCGAGCTCAAGGTCGCGATCAGCGTCGGCATCGGTCTCTTCATCGCCTTCGTCGGCATGGTCGACGCAGGCTTCGTGCGCCCGGGCGCCGGCACGCCGGTCGAGCTCGGCGTCGCCGGTTCGGTCGCCGGGTGGCCGCTGCTCGTCTTCGTCTTCGGTGTGCTCACCGCGATCGTGCTCATGGTCCGCAAGGTCAAGGGCGCGATCCTCATCTCGATCGTCGCGTCCACGGTCGTCGCCCTCGTCATCGAGGCTGTCGCCAAGGTCGGCGGGATGATGGGCCCTGACGGCGTCCTCAACTCCCACGGCTGGAAGCTCAACGTCCCGACGCTCCCCGACAGCGTCGTCGACTGGCCCGACTTCTCGCTGCTCGGTCAGTTCTCGCTCTTCGGGTCCTTCGAGAAGATCGGCGCCGTCGCGGTCATCCTCCTCGTCTTCTCCCTGCTGCTCGCCGACTTCTTCGACACCATGGGCACCATGGTCGCGGTCGGCTCCGAGGCCGGGCTCGTCGACAAGGACGGCAACCTGCCCAAGACCCGCCAGATCCTCGTCGTCGACTCGGTCGCGGCCATCGCCGGCGGTGCCGGTGGTGTCTCGTCGAACACCGGGTACGTCGAGTCCGCCGCGGGTGTCGGGGACGGTGCCCGCACGGGTCTCGCGTCGGTCGTCACCGGTGTCGCCTTCCTGCTCGCGACGCTCTTCGCGCCGCTCGTCGAGATGGTGCCCTCCGAGGCGGCCACCCCGGCGCTCGTGGTCGTCGGGTTCCTCATGGTCATGCAGGTGACCGGCATCGACTGGAAGAACATGGAGCTGGCCATCCCGGCCTTCCTCACGATCATCGTCATGCCCTTCACCTTCTCGATCACCGCGGGCATCGGCGCGGGCTTCATCACCTTCGTCGTCATCCGCATCGCGGTCGGCAAGGTCCGCCAGGTGCACCCGCTCATGTGGGTCGCCGCGGTCCTGTTCGTCCTGTACTTCGTCCGCGGCCCCCTCGGCGAGACCCTCGGCGTCTTCTGACCCCAGCCGCTCCGCCCCCACTCTCATGGCCGGGGCGCGACGGCGAGGTGCTCCACGGAGTGCTTCGCGGTCGCGCCCCGGCCATGAGTGCGTCTGGGCCGTCGGTGCGTGGGGCGGGCTCTGTCGTAGGGTCTACTGCTGTGGAACCCAGTAGCGTCTACCGGCTGACCAACACGCTGCAGCGGTACGCGTGGGGGTCTCCCACGGTGATCCCCGAGCTCCTCGGGACCGAGCCCGACGGCGGACCGGTGGCCGAGATGTGGCTCGGTGCGCACCCCTTGGCCCCGTCGATGGCAACTGTCGAGCCGTCGGCCTCGGCGACCCGGGCGCCCGGGCCGGTCACCGACCCGGCACCCGTGGACCTCGCGAGCCTGCTGCGGTCTTCGCCCGACGCGCTGCTCGGTCGGGCGGTCGTCGAGGGCTACGGCCCGCGGCTGCCCTACCTGCTCAAGGTGCTGGCCGCCGACAAGCCGCTCTCCCTGCAGGTGCACCCGCACCCGCACGTCGCACGTGCCGGCTTCCGGCGTGAGAACCTCGCCGGGGTCCCGCTCGACGCGCCGTCGCGCAACTACAAGGACGACCAGCACAAGCCCGAGATGATCCTCGCGCTCACCCCCTTCGAGGGGCTCTGCGGCTTCCGGCGGCCGGCACGGACCCTCGCGCTGCTCGACGGGCTCGCCGGCGAGCACGTGGCCCGCATGCGCGCCACGCTCCGTGCCTCGCCCGACCCGGCCGGCGTCCGCGCGGCCTTCGAGGTGGCGCTCGCAGCGCGGGAGACCGACTGCGCGACGGACATCGCCGCGACCGTCGACTCCGTGCGCGCGCGCATCGCGGCCGGACGCTCGACCTCCCGCGGCGACCAGACGCTGCTCGACCTCGCCGAGGCCTTCCCCGGCGACCCGGGGGCGCTCGTGTCCCTCATGCTCAACCGGGTGTCGCTCGAGCCCGGCGAGGCCGTGTTCCTCGGCGCGGGGGAGGTGCACGCCTACCTGTCCGGGGTGGGGGTGGAGGTCATGGCGAGCTCGGACAACGTCCTGCGCGCCGGGCTGACCGCCAAGCGGGTCGACGTCGACGAGCTGCTGTCGTGCGCGAGCTACGCCTCGAGCCCCCCGCAGCGCCCGGTGCTGCGCGCGGAGCCGGGCGGCCTCACCGCGTACCGGGCCCCGGTCGCGGAGTTCTCCCTGCTGTTCGGCGCGGTGTCCGGACACGCCCTGGTCACCCACGGTGGCCCACGGGTCGTGCTGTGCCTCGAGGGGCGCCTGACCCTGTCCGGCGCGCTCGGCCCCCTGGTCACGCTCGAGCGCGGCGAGTCGGCCTTCGTGCCGCACGACGTGGGGCACTTCGCCCTCGACGGGCACGGACAGGTGGTCGTGGCCTACGTGCCGTAGCCCGGGGTGTCCCGCATCTCCCTGCCCCAGACCCCTGTTGTTACCTAGGGTAATGAGTTAGGGTAAGAACAGTGACCACACCTGATGCCTGCGCCCCCGGAACGCTCGGAGGTCAGCTCCGTGTGGCGTTGACCCGGATCTCCCGACGCCTGCGGAACCAGCGCGGTGAGGCCGACCTCCCTGAGGGACAGTTCGCCGTCCTGACCACGATCTACAAGCACGGACCGATGACACCCGGAGCGCTCGCCGACCACGAGCACATCCGCCCGCCGTCGATGACGCGCACGGTCAACGCGCTCGCCGAGCTGGGTCTCGTGACCAAGGTCGGCCACGAGACCGACAAGAGGCTCGTCCTCGTCGAGCTGACGACCACGGGCCGTGACGAAGTGAGAGAGACCAGGCGACGCCGCGAGGCCTGGTTGACGAAGAACCTGGGTCAGCTGACCCCCGAAGAACGGCAGACGCTCGCAGCGGCGAGCGAGCTGCTCGTGAGGATCGCCAGTCGATGAGCCCTACCTTCGCCTCCCTGAGGTACTACAACTACAGACTCTGGTTCAGCGCCGCCCTCGTGGCGAACGTCGGGACCTGGATGCAGCGCGTCGCCCAGGACTGGCTCGTGCTCACCGTCCTCACGGACAACTCGGGGACCGCCGTCGGCATCGTCACCGCCCTGCAGTTCCTCCCGGTGCTCGCGCTGTCCGCGTGGGCCGGCGTGCTCGCCGACCGCGTCGACCGCCGCAAGCTGCTGATCCTCACGCAGTCCGCGCTCGGTGTGCTCGCCCTCGCCCTCGGTGCCCTGGTGCTCTCCGGCTACGCCGAGCTGTGGCACGTGTACGTGTTCGCCGCGCTGCTCGGCTGCGTCACGGCCATCGACAACCCGGTGCGCCAGACCTTCGTCGCCGAGATGGTGCCCAAGGAGAAGCTGTCGAACGCCGTGGGCCTCAACTCCGCGGGCTTCAACGCCGCCCGCCTCGTCGGCCCCGGTGCCGCCGGCCTGCTCATCGCGGCCTTCGGCCCCGGGTGGATGTTCATCATCAACGGGCTGACCTTCGCCGCGGTGATCGTCGCGATGACCCGGATGCGGATCAGCGAGCTCAACCGGCTGCCGGTCACGGCGCGAGCCAAGGGGCAGATCCGCGAGGGCGTGCGGTACGTCCGCAACCGCAGCGACATCGTCGTCATCATGTGCGTGGTGTGCGTCGTGTCCACCTTCGGCCTCAACTTCCAGCTGACCTCCGCGGTCATGGCGACCGCCGAGTTCGGCAAGGGTGCGGGGGAGTACGGGATCCTCGGGTCGATCCTCGCGATCGGCTCCCTGGCCGGCGCGCTCCTCGCGGCGCGCCGTGAGCGTCCGCGGGTGCGCCTCGTCATCGGCTCTGCCTTCGCCTTCGGCGTGTCGACCGGGCTCATGGCGATCATGCCGACGTACTGGACCTACGCGCTCATGAGCATCCCCGTCGGGTTCTCGAGCCTCACCATGCTCACCGCGGCGAACTCCACCATCCAGATGACCACGGAGCCGCAGATGCGCGGGCGGGTCATGGCGCTCTACATGATGGTGTTCCTCGGGGCGACGCCCATCGGCTCCCCGCTCGTCGGCTGGATCGCCGAGACCTTCGGCGCCCGGTGGGCGATCGGCGTCGGCTCCATCACCGCCCTGCTGGTCGCGGCCGGCGCGGCACTGTGGACCAAGCACAACTGGGACTACACCGTGAAGTACCAGGTGTTCCACCGACCCCACGTCGAGGTCACCTACGGACCCTCGACCATCGACTCGCCCCGCCCGGCCGAGGCCGACGCCCGACGCGACGTGGCCGACGGCCTCGGCGTCCAGGAGGCCAAGGACCGCACGACCGCGGCCTGACCCACGGGGCGCGGGCGCGGCCCTGCAGCGGGTCCGGGCACGACAGAGGTCGCACACGACAGAGGCCGGGGATGTCCCCGGCCTCTGTCGTGGTCTGCGCCGGCTCAGCCGGTCGTCCAGCAGGTCAGCCCGAGTGCTCGACGAGGTGGTCGACGCAGGCGGTGAGGGCCTGGACGTCGGAGGGGTCGACGGAGGGGAACATCGCGACGCGGAGCTGGTTGCGGCCGAGCTTGCGGTAGGGGTCGACGTCGACGACGCCGTGCGCGCGCAGGACGCGGGCGATCTCGGTCGCGTCGACCCGCTCGTCGAGGTCGATCGTGCCGACGACGGTCGACCGGTCGGCGGGGTCGGCGACGAACGGCGTCGCCCACTCGCGGCTCTCCGCCCAGGAGTACAGGTGCGCGGCCGACTCGGCGGTCCGGGCCGCCGCCCAGTCGAGGCCGCCCTGGTCGAGCATCCACCGCACCTGCTCGCCGAGCAGGAACAGGGTGGCGATCGCCGGGGTGTTGAGCGTCTGGTTCGCACGAGAGTTCGTCACGGCGTTCTGCAGCGACAGGAACTCGGGGATCCACCGGCCTTTGACCGCGATCTCGCCGATGCGTTCGACGGCCGCCGGTGACACGACGGCGAGCCACAGGCCGCCGTCCGACGCGAAGGACTTCTGGGGCGCGAAGTAGTAGACGTCCGTCTCGGAGATGTCGACGGGCAGCCCGCCGGCCCCCGAGGTCGCGTCGATGACGGTGAGCGCGTCGGCCGAGGCGCCGGCGACGCGGCGCACGGGGGCCATCGCTCCGGTCGAGGTCTCGTTGTGCGCCCACGCGTAGACGTCGGCGTCGGGGTGCGCGGCAGGCAGCGCGACGGTGCCCGGTGCTCCCGTGGTGACAGCAGAGGGCTCGAGGAACGGTGCGCCCGCGGTCGCGGCCGAGAACTTGGCGCCGAACTCGCCGAACACCCCGTGCGCCGCGCGGTCGCGCACGAGGGAGAAGGTGGCCGCGTCCCAGAAGGCGGTGGAGCCGCCGTTGCCGAGGATGACCTCGTACCCGTCCGGCACGGAGAACAGCTCGGAGAGGCCCGACCGGACACGGCCGACGAGGTCCTTCACAGGGGGCTGGCGGTGGGACGTGCCGAGGAGGCTGCGCCCCGTCGCGGCGAGCGCATCGAGCTGTGCGTCGCGCACCTTGCCCGGGCCGCTCCCGAAGCGGCCGTCGGCGGGCAGGAGGGCGGCTGGGATGCTTGGCGTGGCAGTCACGTCGCCCACCATAGCGTCCGGTGATCGGGGACGTGCCGCGGCTGCACAGAGCGGGATAGGCTGTCCGGAGAAGACGTGTCGACGACGCAGCGGGGCCCTCACCGGCCCCGAGGGCGACCCGAGTGCCACCCGAGGGCTCTCAGGTCGGTCCTGGCAGCTGTTGTCCGGGATCGTCCGACGCCACCTGACGCACTGGAGGAACGCGTGAGCGACCTGATCGACACCACCGAGATGTACCTGAAGACGATCTACGAGCTGACCGAAGAGGGCATCGTGCCGCTCCGGGCGCGCATCGCGGAGCGCCTGGGGCACTCGGGCCCGACGGTCTCGCAGACGGTGGCGCGCATGGAGCGCGACGGTCTGGTCGTCGTGAGCGGTGACCGTCACCTCGAGCTGACCGAGGTCGGGGCCACCAAGGCCATGCGCGTCATGCGCAAGCACCGGCTCACCGAGCGCCTCCTCACCGACGTCATCGGGCTCGACTGGGCCTTCGTCCACGAAGAGGCCTGCCGCTGGGAGCACGTGATGAGCGACCGCGTCGAGAAGCGCCTCATCGACCTGCTCGACCACCCGCACTTCTCCCCGTACGGCAACCCGATCCCCGGCCTCTCCGAGCTCGGTGAGGTGGCGCCCGCCGTCGACTTCCTCGACGGTGTCGAGTCGCTCCCGGTGGTCGTCTCGCGCCGCGCGCTCGCGGACGGCCCGTTCTCCGCGACCGTGGCCCGTCTCGGCGAGCCGCTGCAGACGGACGTGGAGCTCCTGGAGCGCCTGTCGTCGGCCGGCGTCGTCCCGTCGGGAGAGATCGTCGTCACGATCCTCGAGTCCGGCGCGGGTGTGTCGGTGGGTGTGGAGGGCGCTGACCTGGTACTCGATCTGCCCGAAGAGGTCTCCCGTCACATCTTCGTCGCCAGGTGAGACCTGGGTCACATTTTTCGTCGTGATCTGAACGTGACATTCGACGAACTCCTGTTGTACCTTCATGAGGCGTCATCGGTATGAAAGCCCATGACGCGCTCGCGCAGAACGCCTAACCCTGCCACTGCGAGAGCCGCCGACAACCCGCTGGCAGGGACGGGGGACCCAAATCTGGGCGCTGTTCACAGCGTCCTCGGGGTGAAGCCCCACGACCGTCTCGACGGCCGTGAGGCCGGGTGCATCTCCTACCCGAACCCGACAGCTGACCTCGCAGGCGTACTGGAGAAAACGTGACTACTAGTACTACTCGTGCCCGCCACCGCGCGGCACGGCGTCCCATGGCGCCGCTGAGCTCGATCGCCACCGCGGCGACCGGCAACGCAGCGACCGTCGGACGTCGGACGGCCCTCGTGGCAGCGTCCTCCGGCCTCATCGTCTCCCTGATGGGCGCCACCTCTGCCTCGGCAGCTCCCCTCCCCACCGACGCGTCGGTCTCGACCGTCGACGTCACCTCGCTCAAGGCAGAGGCCCGCGCAGCCCTCAGCACGGCTCCCGCCGTCACGGTCGCCGCGGACGCCTCGTGGACCGTCGAGCAGATCGACATGGTCGTCACCCCTGCTCCCGAGCCTGAGCCCGAGCCGGAGCCGGTGCGCGCACCTGCCGCCGCCTCCCGCACGGCCGAGCGCACGTCGATCGCCACCGACACGCAGACCGAGACCGAGGCTGCGGCCCCCGTCGAGGTCGCGGCCGAGGCTCCGGTCGAGGCAGCGGCTGCTGTCCCCGCGTCGGCGAGCGGCTCTGCCGTCCTCGACATCGCGGGCCGCTACGTGGGCGTCCCGTACGTCTCGGGCGGCGCCTCCCCGGACGGCTTCGACTGCTCCGGCTTCACGCAGTACGTGTTCGCCCAGCTCGGCATCAACCTGCCGCGCCAGTCGGGTGCACAGGCACAGGCCGGGACCGTCGTGTCCCGCGAGGACGCCCAGCCCGGCGACCTCATCGCGTCCCCCGGCCACATCGCCATCTACGCCGGTGGCAACTCGCAGATCGACGCTCCGCGCCCCGGCAAGAGCATCCAGTTCCGCGAGATCTGGCAGACGAACCCGACGTTCATCCGTATCGGCTGACACGTCGTCCTGCCTCGGCAGACGCATCGCCTCGAAGGCCTGGACCGCACTGCGGTCCGGGCCTTCGTGCGTCTGAGAGCCCGGACGGCCCGACGCGCCTCGGGCCTCTCGGGGCCGGTCGCCGAGGCGCGGCCGGTCCCGTCGTGACACGCTCGGTCTCGGCTGCGCGAACAGGGTGTTCTCCGCGTCATGAGCGGGTAATGTACCGGACAAGCACGGTTGCTCGTCCGTCATGCAGGAGGGAATGCCATGTCGCACTCTGATGCCATCATCGTCGGCGTCGACGGCTCGGTCTCGAGCCTCCACGCGCTCGACTGGGCGGTCGCGCACGCGACGCGCAGCGGACAGCCCATCACGGTGGTCTGCGCCTACTCCCTGCCCTCCTTCGCCGCGGCGTCCCTCGACGGCGGGTACGCCGCTCTCGACGACAACGCCATCCAGGACGGCGCACGGTCTGTCCTCGACGACGCCCGCGCACGCGCCGCACGGTCCGGCGTGACCGTGACCACCGAGCTCGCCGCCGGGGACGCCGCCGGGGTGCTCGTCGAGCGCTCCAAGGACTTCGCCCTCGCCGTCGTCGGGACGCGCGGTCGCGGCGGCTTCGCCGAACGTCTCCTCGGTACCGTGTCCTCGGCCCTCCCTGCGCACGGGCACTGCCCGACGGTCGTCGTCCCCTACCGCGGCAGCGGCGACCCGGACGCGGACGTCCCCACCCATCCGATGAAGCGGGTCGTGGTCGGCGTCGACGGCTCGCCCTCGGCCTACGGGGCCCTCCACGCAGCCATCCACCAGGCGAACCTGTGGGGCGCCGAGCTCGTCGCCGTCGCCGGGGTGCCGGTCGGTGCCGGCGCCGGGATGCTGGCCTGGCTGCCCGCCGCGATCGACCACGAGCAGGTCCTCGCCGACGTCACCGACGGCCTCGACGCGATCGTCGACAAGGCCGAGGCTGCGCACCCGGGCACCACCATCCGCCGGATCGTGCTCGACGGCAGCGGCGCCGAGCTGCTCACCGAGTTCTCCGAGGCGAGCGACCTGCTGGTCGTCGGCTCACGCGGCCGCGGCGGCTTCGCCGGCCTCCTCCTGGGCTCCACGAGCCAGGCCGTGCTGCACCACTCCACCTGCCCCGTGCTCGTGGTCAACAAGCACTGCGAGATCCCCGAGAGCTGACAGCCGCGGGCGGTCGTCGTCGGCCATGGGGCCCAGGCCTCTCTCCGCTCACGCCGAGCCCACGCCCGCCCGGGCATCGTGGGGCTCCAGTGTCGTCGAGTCACGGCGACCCGTCGGAGGAGCTCTCATGAACCGCACCCTGCCCGCCGTCCGCGTCGGTCGATCCTCAGCCCAGCACGCTGACCCGGTGCTGCTGCGCGTGCTGTCGTCGACCGGTCCAGGCGGGAGGACCTCGGTCCTGCTGACCGAGCGCCACCCCGCGACGACCGACTCCCGCGCCGGCAAGGTGACGGGCTGCTACGACGAGGCGCGCGGGTACGTCCGCGCTGTCCTGACGACCGCCGCCGGCACGTTGACCCTGCGGCACGAGACAGGGAGGTTCTCCGGGGTCCTGCCCGCCGAGCTGCTCGGCACGCTGCGCCTGGACCCGGGGTGGTCTCCGTCCGAGGTGCGCCGCGCGACGACACGGGCCGCCGACGGCATCGTGCTGGTCGACCTCTGGGGTGACCCGGGGGACGGTCTCGTCGGGACGATCGTCGGCCACGCGCTCGGCGGGCTGACGGGCACCGGGGGAGGCGCCGTGACCTGGGAGCCCAGCTGACCGAGGGCGGCGGAGAGCCGCCCGCGGAGAGCGGTCCCGTCAGCTCTTGGTCCGGTAGAGCCGCATCGTGATCGGCGCGAACACCAGGGTCAGCGCGGCCGAGGCCACGAGCACCCACACCACGTCGGAGAACGCTGCCCCGCCGCCCATGAGGCCCCGGATCGCGGTGACGAGGTGCGTCACCGGGTTGACGTCGACGAAGGCGCGCAGCGCCGACGGCATCGTCGCCGGGTCGACGAAGATGTTGGACGCGAAGGTCAGCGGCATGAGGATGAGCATGGACACGCCCATGACGGCGTTGGGGGTGCGCATCAGCAGCCCGAAGATCGTGAAGATCCAGCTGAGCGAGAACGCGAAGACGAGCAGCAGGGCGATCGCGGCGAGCGTGCCGGCCACGCCACCGCCCGGGCGGTACCCGAGGATCAGCCCGAGGCCGAGCGTGATGACCGACGCGATGGTGTAGCGGACGGTGTCCCCGAGGAGCGCGCCGACGATCGGCGCGGGACGCCAGATGGGCAGCGAGCGGAACCTGTCGAACACCCCCTTGGTGATGTCCGTGTTGAGCGTGAACCCCGTGTACACGGTGATGATCAGCACGGTCTGCACGAGGATCCCGGGCAGCAGGAACTGCAGGTAGGTGGAGGTGTCGCCCGCGATCGCCCCGCCGAACAGGTACGTGAACATCAGCGTGAAGATGATCGGGGTGAGCGTCACGTCGAAGAGCTGCTCGGGCACGTGCTTGATCTTCAGCAGGGCGCGCCACGCGAAGGTGAGCGTGTTCTCGATCGGCGACGGCCGGCCGGGCCGGACCTCGAGGGAGACGGCAGACCGCAGCGACGTGGCCGCGGTGGTGGGGTTGTCGGTGGTGCTCATGAGGTGGCCTCCTCGGTGGTCTGCCCGGCCGCGGAGCCCGGCCCGGCCTCGGTGCCCTGGGTCGAGTCTGTCGGCTTCCCTGTGTCTGTCGGCTGACCTGTGCCTGTCGGCTGACCCGTGAGCGCGAGGAACACCTCGTCGAGGCTCGGCTGGCCGAGCGAGAACTCGGGGACGTGGATCCCCGCGTCGTGCAGCCTCGGCAGGATCTGGTGGGCGCGTGCGGAGCCGTCGGCACTGCTGTCGATGCGTGCCGAGAGCGCCGCCGGGTCGGGGGACAGCGAGACGGCGTCGGGCTCGCCGAGCAGGCCGGCGACGATGCGCGCCGCCTCGTCGCGGCGTGACGGGTCGGCCAGGCGCAGCTGGACCGAGCCCGACCCCACCGAGCTCTTGAGCTCCGTGGCGGTGCCCTCGGCGATGACCTTCCCGTGGTCGACGACGGCGATGCGGTTCGCCAGCTGGTCTGCCTCCTCGAGGTACTGGGTGGTGAGCAGCACCGTGGCGCCGTCGTCCACGAGCACCCGGACGATGTCCCACACGTCGTTGCGGCTGCGCGGGTCGAGGCCGGTGGTGGGCTCGTCGAGGAACAGCACCGCGGGGCTCATCACGAGGCTCGCGGCGAGGTCGATGCGCCGCCGCATGCCGCCCGAGTACGTCTTGACCTGCTTGCCGGCCGCCTCGGTGAGGTCGAAGGCCTCGAGAAGGTCGGCGCCGCGCCGACGGGCTGCGGGCCGGGAGAACCCGTAGAGGCGCGCGAGCACCATGAGGTTCTCGGCGCCGGTGAGGTCCTCGTCGACCGAGGCGTACTGCCCGGTGAGGCCGACGAGGCTGCGGACGGTGTCGGCCTCGCGGAGGATGTCGTGGCCGAGGATCCGGGCGGTGCCGGCGTCGGGCCGCAGCAGGGTCGCGAGCATCCGCACCGCGGTGGTCTTGCCTGCCCCGTTGGGGCCCAGCACGCCGTAGACGGTCCCGGCGGGGACCTCGAGGTCGATGCCGTCGACCGCTCGGGTGGACCCGAAGTGCTTGACGAGGCCGTGCGCCTCGATCGCGTAGTCGCTCATGTCCTCATCCTGTGCGCCCGCTGTGCCCGCGGCTACTCCTTTCTTGCGCAGTTGCGCGCGGGGATCGGGAAGATCGGCGGTCAGCGGGACGCGAGCACGTCCCGCAGCCGGTCGATCCCCAGGTCGAGGTCGTCCTCGGTGATGGTCAGCGGTGGCGCCAGGCGCACCGTCGCACCGTGGGTGTCCTTGGCGAGGACGCCGGCGTCACGCAGCGCGAGGCACAGCTCGCGCCCGGACGGCCAGGCCGGCGTGAGGTCGATCCCGGCCCACAGGCCGGCGCCGCGCACCTCGGCGAGCAGCTCGGTCTCGACGAGCTCGTCGAGCCGCAGCTGGAGGTGCGCGCCGAGCGTCGCCGCGCGCTCCTGGACCTCCCCGGAGTCGAGCAGGCGCACCACGGCGCGGCCCACGGCGCTCGCGAGCGGGTTGCCCCCGAAGGTCGACCCGTGCGTCCCCGGGGTGAAGACGTCGAGCACGTCGGCCCGGCCGACGACAGCGCTCACGGGGAGGATCCCGCCGCCGAGGGCCTTGCCGAGCGTCACCAGGTCGGGCCGGACGTTCCAGAGCTCGCACGCCAGGGTCGTCCCCGTGCGCCCGAGCCCGGACTGGATCTCGTCGGCGACCAGCAGGATGCCGGCGTCATCGCACACCGTCCGCAGCGACGCCCAGTACCCGGGCGGGGGCACGACCACGCCGGCCTCGCCCTGGATGGGCTCCATGAGCACCGCGACCGTGGTCTCGTCGATCGCGGCGGCGACAGCCTCTGCATCGCCGTACGGCACCACGCGGAACCCTGGCGTGAACGGCCCGTAGCCCTCGCGGGCCTCGTCGTCGGTCGAGAAGGACACGACCGTGGTGGTGCGCCCGTGGAAGTTGTCGCTGCCGACGATGATGGTCGGCTCGGTGATCCCGCGGCGGTGGCCCCACTTGCGCACGGCCTTGACCGCCGTCTCGACCGCCTCGGCCCCGGTGTTCATGGGGAGCATCGCGGCGTGCGTCCCGTCGAGGGCGAGCGACCCCTCGACCAGTGCGCAGAGCTCGTCGGCGAAGGGACCGAGCTGGTCGTTGTCGAAGGCACGCGACGTCAGCGTCACGCGGCCCAGCTGCGCGGTGGCCGCGGCGACCAGCGCGGGGTGGCGGTGCCCGAAGTTCAGGGCGGAGTAGCCGGACAGCATGTCGAGGTACCGGTGGCCCTCGACGTCGGTCACCCACGAGCCCTCGCCCTGCGCGACGGTCACGGGGAGCGGTGCGTAGTTGTGCACCAGGTGGTCCCTGACCTCGACGTGCGTGGTGTCCATCTCCGGCTCCTCTCAGCCCGCCGCCCGGATCTCGAGCGTGCAGCACTTCGCGCCGCCGCCGCCGAGCAGCAGCTCGGTGGTGTCGACGCCGATCGGTTCGTAGCCACGCTCGACGAGCTGCCCCTGCAGGCGGGTCGCGGCGGGGTTGAGGACCACGTGGAGGCCGTCGGAGACCGCGTTGAGCCCGAGCACGGTCGCGTCGGACTCGACGGCGTGCACGGCGTCCGGGAAGAGGTCGGAGAGCCGCGCCCGGCTCTCCGCGGAGAAGGCGTCCGGGTAGTAGGCGACGACACCCGGGGTCGTCCCGCCCTCGGAACCCTCGAGGACCGTCAGCGCGGTGTCGAGGTGGTAGAAGCGCGGGTCGACCAGCTCGAGCGTCACGACCTCGCGGCCCCACAGCCCTGCCGCCTCGGCGTGCGCCGCGGTGTCGGTGCGGAAGCCCGTCCCGGCGAGCGTCAGGGGACCCACCGTGAGGATGTCGCCCTCACCCTCGTTGCGCTCGCGGGCGCTGTGCACCTCGAAGCCGTTCTCGGCGAACCACCGCAGGTACACGTCGGCCTCGGGCTGGCGCTCGGGGTGCGTGAACCGGGCGCTGTAGACGACGCCGTCGACCACCGTCGCGCCGTTGGCCGCGTAGACCATGTCGGGGAGGCCGGCGACGGGCTCGACGAGGTCCACGGTGTGCCCGAGGTCGAGGTACACGTCACGGAGCCGCTCCCACTGCTGGACGGCCCGCGCGGTGTCCGTCGGGCGGCTCACGTCCATCCACGGGTTGATCTCGTAGCTGACGGTGAAGTGCTCCGGACGGCACATGAGGTAGCGGCGGGCTCGGGCGGCGGGGGCTGTGGTCATGGGCGGGCTCCTGGGAGAGGCCTCGGGGGGTGCCGAGGTCACGTCGGGAGCGTCCGGGTGGTGCCCGGTCGCTGGTCACACGGTCGGTGTGATGCCCGACACTACGCCGAGAGCCGTGAGATCGCGCGGAGGAGCGGCACTCCTGTCAGCCGGCGTCGACCTCGCGCGCGACCCGGTGCAGCGCGAGGCGCAGCATCAGGCCGAGCGGCACCGCGAGCAGCGGCGCGGTGAACCGCGCCGGGAGCGGGCCGGCGAGGTAGACCTCTTCCCACCACGTCACCAGGCTCGACGCGTGGTCGACGGGCTCCACGTCGATCCCGGCCGTCCCGAGCAGCAGTGGACCGGCCTTGCGCAGCACGAGGCGGTGGCGCTCGTCGGCTCCCGGGGAGCCGGCCGTGGGGCGCTCCAGGCCGACGACCTCCATGCGGTCGACGATGCCCGGGTGGCTGAACATCGTGAACCGGGCACCGCGGGGGAGCGGGCCCGGGGCGAGCGGGTGCCCCGACGCGTCCGTGGGGAACGAGCCCCAGGTCAGCGGGATCCAGCGCGAGTGGTGGCGGACGTCGGCCACGAGGTCGAAGACCTCGTCGGGCTGCCCCGGGAGGACCCGGGTGACCGCGACGCGCGTCATGACTTGTCCGTGCTGGAGGTGATGCGTCGCGAGCCGCGGCCCAGCCGCGCACGACGTGCCCGGTCGACCAGCGGGATCTTCGACCCGGCACCCCCTCGCGGGTCGACGAGCAGGCCGTCCTCCGGCACGCCCTTCGACCGCGCCGGCGCCACCGCCCGCGCGAACTGGGCCGGTGCCGGCCCGAAGGCCTTGGTGGCCTGGTGCACCACGGTCTTCGCGAGCGCCCGACCACCCGCGACACCGACGACGGCGCCGATGCCGAACGGGATGATGCGTCCCATCATCAGGGAGGTCTGCTTGGCGATCTGCCGCTTGACGAACCGTCGGGTGAGGACCTTGTTGACCTGCCGGATGGTGCTCTTGGGCATGGTGGTCATGAGGGCGGTGCCCCAGGCCGCTGCCGACTTGCCGGACACCTCCTCCACGGACCGGGCGCCGGACTCGCCGAGCACCGTCGCGAGCAGCAGCGCGCGGCGACGGTCGAGGTCGTCGCCCTCGACGCCGTGCACCTCGGCGACGCAGAGCGCGTAGGCGGCCGACGCGCTGAAGAAGGTCGCGACGTCCCCGCCGCTGAGGATCATCGAGACGCCCGTCCCGACGCCGGGGAAGGCCGCGGCCGCGCCGACCGCGCCTCCCGCTCCCTGGAGCACGAGCGAGTACTCGCGGGTGAGCAGGTTGATGATCTGCTGGGGCGAGGCCTCGGGGTTCTTGCGGCGCAGGCTGTCGACGTGGGCGCGCACCGTCGACGACGGCAGCGTGAGCGCCTGGTCGAGCGCGGCGTCGATCAGCGGCGTCCGGACGAACGACAGCTTCTGGTCCACGGTGTCTCCTTGCAGGGGTCGGCAGGTCGTGAGAGGGGGCGTGAAGTGGGGGATCGGCGTCCGGCATCACGAGGGGCCGGGCACCGCTGCGGGTCACTCGGCGGTCGACACCGACGCGATGGTCAGCTCGACCTCCGCGCCCGCCTTCAGGGTCCGCCCGACGGTGCAGGCCTGGTCGACCGCACGGGTGACGACGGTGAGCAGGCGCTCGCGGGCCTCGTCGTCGAGGCCGGAGAGGTCGAGCTCGAGGCGCTCGACGAGCCTCGGGTAGCGGTCTTCGTCGGGGTCGGAGACGCCGGAGACGTGGATCGTCGCCGCGTAGTCGTCCCCGAGGCGGCGCGCCAGGGTGACGTCGGACGAGAACCCGGTGCACGCGGCGAGGGCGATCTTGAGGAGCTCTCCCGGGGTGAAGGTCCCCTCGACGTCCAGACCGCCGAGCTGGACCTCGCCGCCGCGGGCGCTGCGGCCCACGTAGCGGCGCCCGCCGGTGCGCTCGACCCAGAGCGCCGGCTGCGTGCCGGCCTGGGGTGCGGGGGAGACGGTGCTCGACGAGGTGCCGGTCGGGGTGTCGCTCGAGGAGTCGGTCGCGGTGCTCGTGTTCTCGGTCATCTGCTGATTCTTCCACCGGGTGCCCGGGTGCGCCCGGGGTGTCCGCCGAGGGCGCAGGCGACTGCTCACCAGCCGCACACCGCCGCGGGCGACGCCGAGGTCGTCCACATGGTGGAGACGGGGTGAACTCATGCTGAGACAGTCCTAGTGTTGCTCGGTACCGTCACCCACGTGTCGACCACGGCCCCTTGTTCTCCCCGGCCCGCAGCTCTCCCCGGTCCGCGCCGCAGCCCTCGTGCCCGCGCAGCTCCGCTCAGACGCCCGTCCGCGAACGATGCCTCGAGCGTGAGCCCACCGACCGGAGCACCACATGACCACCACCGCTGCACCCGCCCGCCCGCTGAACTCCCGGGGGAGGGTCATCACCGCGAGCCTCGTCGGCACCACGATCGAGTTCTACGACTTCTACGTCTACGCGACGGCAGCCGTCCTCGTCTTCCCCACCCTGTTCTTCCCCACGGGCAACGACACCACGGCGCTGCTCGCGTCCTTCGCCGTGTTCGGCGCCGCGATGGTCGCCCGACCGGTCGGGGCCGTGGTCTTCGGCCACCTGGGGGACAAGCGCGGCCGCAAGACGACCCTCGTCATCTCGCTGCTCACCATGGGGATCGCGACCTTCCTCATCGGGGTGCTCCCCACCTTCGACTCGATCGGGATCGTGGCGCCCGCGCTGCTCCTCGTGCTGCGCCTCGCGCAGGGCTTCGCGCTCGGCGGCGAGTGGTCGGGTGCGGCGCTCGTCGCGACCGAGAACGCCCCGGCGAACAAGCGCGCCTGGTACGGCACCTTCCCCCAGCTCGGGGCGCCGATCGGCTTCATCATCGCCAACGGCCTGTTCCTCACCATCAACGCCGTGCTGCCCCACCCCGAGGACTCCCTGCTGCAGTCCGAGGCGTTCCTCTCGTGGGGATGGCGGATCCCGTTCCTGTTCTCCGCCGTCATGGTGATCATCGGCCTGTGGGTCCGGCTCAAGCTCGTCGAGTCCGAGGCCTTCGTCAAGGCCGAGAAGAAGGGCGCGATCACCAAGACGCCCCTCGCGACGGTGTTCCGGTTCCACTGGCGCCAGCTAGTCCTCGGCACGTTCATCATGCTCGCCACCTACGTGCTCTTCTACCTCATGACCAGCTTCACGCTGACCTACGGCACCAAGGCGGCCGACGCCGACCCCGCGGGCCTGGGCATCCCCTACGTGCACTTCGTCATCATGCAGATCATCGGCGTGATCTTCTTCGGGATCTTCACGCTCATCTCCGGGCCCGTCGCCGACCTCATCGGCCGCCGGCGGCTGCTCATCGGGGTGTCGAGCCTCATCGTCGTCTTCGGGCTGACCTTCCACCTGTTCCTCGTGCCGCGCGCCGACGCCGCCTTCACCGGTGGCCTGGTGCAGGCCTTCCTCATCCTGGGGTTCACCCTCATGGGGGTGACCTTCGGGCCCATGGGTGCGCTGCTGCCCGAGCTGTTCCCCACCAACGTGCGGTACACCGGCTCGGCGATCGCCTACAACGTCAGCTCCATCCTCGGTGCGGCGCTCGCGCCGATCGTCGCCGTCGCCCTCTGGGCGCAGGCCGACGGCGACACGTGGCTCGTCGGGCTCTACCTGTCGGGGGCCGCGGTCCTCACGCTGATCGCCGTGCTGCTGTCCAAGGAGACCAAGGACGTCGACTACGGGCTCGCGTCTCACGAGGACGAGAAGGAGCACGAGCCCTCCGTCTGAGACGGCGCAGGTGGCTTTCTGAGACGGTGCAGGTGGGTAGGGTGTCGGCCGTGACCGACACCCTGCCCCCGTGCCCCGAGTGCTCCTCCGTCTACACCTACGAGATGGGCGCGCTGCTCGTGTGCCCCGAGTGCGACCACGAGTGGGAGCCCGGTGCGGGCACCGACGCCGACGTCTCCGACGGCCCGCGGGAGATCCGCGACGCGGTCGGGAACGTGCTCGCCGACGGCGACACGGTGACCGTCGTCAAGGACCTCAAGGTCAAGGGCAGCGCGACCGCCATCAAGGTCGGCACCAAGGTGCGGGGCATCCGCCTGGTCGACGGCGTCGGTGACCACGACATCGACTGCAAGGTCGACGGCTTCGGGCCCATGCAGCTCAAGTCGAGCGTGGTGAAGAAGGTCTGAGCCGCGGTGGGCCCGTGCTGCGAGGCGCACGTCGACGCCACAGGCTCGGGTGCGACGGCGCCGCGGGGTCCTGCGAGATGGTGCGCCCGGGCAGATTCGAACTGCCGACACCCGCTTTAGGAGAGCGGTGCTCTATCCCCTGAGCTACGGGCGCGAGAGCGAGACAAGGCTACCTGACCGTCGACGCTGTTCCTCGCCGGTGCCCGGGTGGGGGTGTCGCGGGTCACGCGAGGGTTGCCGCCGGGCTGCTGGAGGGGCGCTCTGCCCGGTGAACCCGCAGGTCGGAGCCCTCCCTGTGAGCCGCGGGATACCAGGGCTCGAACCGATCTGGAAGAACCTTCAACTTCCCTGTTGACACCCGATCTGGCCGAGTGCATAGTTGTCCCTGACAGTGCGTGCCGCCTGCCCCCTGCGCGGCACGCACTGTTCCTATTTCTGGCGAGTCGCCGACGAGGTCTCCAGGCCTCCGTCCAGCCCGGTCTCCGCCGCAGGTCCTCCGCGGTGTCGACACCCTCGAGGCCGCGCTCGCACACGGTTCTCAGCGCCGCTCCCGAGGCTCTCTCACGGCCTCCTGCGCCCCCTCGGCTGCCCCGTCCCTCGGCGCGTCAGGTCCACAAACCACGTCACGGCGGATAGCGTGCTGGGGTGACAGCTCCCGATCGCGACAGGCCGGCGGGGACCGACAGGGCCCGCACGCACCACGACCCGACCTCGGCTGCGCCTCACGACCCGTCCAGCGAGAGAACCCCTGACATGACCAGCTCGGACCAGCCCGCCTCCGGCGCGGTCCACGGCGACGCCGACGCGACCGCCGAGACCCTTGCGATGCGCACGGTCCCCACCCTCGTCAAGCCCCCCACGACGGCCGAGACCGTCGCCGCGGCCATCGACCGGTGGCGCTCGACCCTCGTCTCGCTGGCCGGCGGCTCCACGCTCGCCGACGTCGGGCTCCTCGGCGACGCGGTCCTCGACCTCACGGCCGCGCACCCGTCGGGCATCGCCCAGCTGTTCGCCGGCCGCAGCACCCGCCTGGCCAACATCTTCCGCGAGGGCAGCTCGCTGCCCGTCGCGCGCCGCCGCGCCCGCGCCGTCGCGCAGCGCTCGCAGGAGCAGGCCGAGCGCTACGGCATCGCCCCGACCTACCTCGCCATCGGCCTCGCGACGTGGACCGAGCACGAGGTCGACGAGACCTCCGACGACGTCGCCGCGCTCGCCCGCGTCGCCTTCTCCGGCGGTTCTGACCGGGGCGTGTACGACGACGCCGCAGCCGAGGCGTCCCGTGCCGCCGGCCGCACCGTCCGCGCGCCCGTGCTGCTGCGCCCCATCGAGATCGAGGCCCGCGGGGGAGGGGAGTCGGACTACGAGCTCGCGCTCGAGCCGACCGCCGAGATCAACCCCGTCCTCGCACGTGCTCTGCGGTCCCGGGGCGCGCTGCTCGACGCCGCGGCCCTCGCCCGCGGCGCGTTCACCGGCTCGGGCTTCGACCCTGCCGTGGCGCTCGACCGCATCAACGCCCTCGGGTCGGCCGTGCTGGCCGACTTCACGATGACGGACAAGCTGCTCGTCGGGACCTTCGCGCACCCGGGCCAGATGCTCGTCGACGACCTCGACGAGCTCAACATCGGGCTCGACCGGCACGAGGTCATCGCGGCGCTCGCCGGCGACCAGGCCGCGATCGACTCCCTCGCGGCCTCGATGCCCGCGCTGCGCACAGGCGACGCCGAGCCGAGCATGGAGCGTGGCGTCGGCGACCTCGACCCGTCGGGCCGCAACGTCCTCGACGCCCTCGCGACCGGCAGCCACCTCTTCGTCGACGCCCCTGTCGGTGCCGACTCGACCGGCGCGGTCGCCGCCGTCGTGGCCGAGGCGGCCGCGATCGGGCGCAGCGTGCTCTACGTCCCCGGGCACCGCCGCGCCGCCGACGCGCTCACGGCACGCCTCGAGGACCTCGGTCTCGGCGACCTGGTCCTCGACGTGACGCCGAGCCCCAGCTGGCGGACCTCGGTCTCGCGCCGGCTGCTCGGTGCGATGACCCTCGAGGCGCCCACCGTGGACGCCGCGCGGATCGCGGACACCCGGCTCGAGCTCGTCGAGACGCGCGCCCGCCTCACCCGCATGATCGACGGGCTGCACCAGGTCCGTTCCCCCTGGGACATCTCCGCCTACGACGCCCTCCAGGCGCTCGCCCGACTCACCTCCGAGCGTCCGACCCCTGCGACGACGGTGCGGCTCGACGCGGCGACGCTCGCCCGGGTCGCCTCGGTCCGGCAGGAGGCCGGCGCCGACCTGGTGCGCGCGGCCACCCTCGGCGCCTTCACGGCGCGGCAGAGCACCTCGCCGTGGCACGGCGCGGACATCGACGACGACGGCGTGGCTGAGGACGCCGTCGAGCGCATCACCCGCCTGCTCGACGTGTCGCTCGCCGACCTGCGCCGGCAGCTGGACGCCGTCGTCGAGGACACCGGCCTGCAGGCCGCACGGACCGTCTCCGCGTGGGGCGAGCAGATCACCATGCTCGCCGGCATGCGCACGACGCTCGAGGCCTTCCAGCCGATGGTCTTCGAGCGGACCGCGGACGACCTGGTCGCCGCGACCGCGAGCCGCCAGTGGCGCAAGGAGCACGACGTCGAGATGAGCGGCCTGCACCGTCGCCGCCTCGTCAAGCGTGCCAAGGACATGATCCGTCCGGGCTCGCGGGTCGCCGACCTGCACGGCGCGCTCCTCGAGGTGCAGGCGCAGCGCCGCACCTGGGCCGAGCACTGCCCGTCGGGAGGGTGGCCCCGGCTGCCCGAGGGCCTCGCTGCCATCGAGCAGACCCACCGCGACGTCGTCGCCGACCTCACCGCCCTCGACGCGGTCCTCGCGACGACCTCCGCCGGTGGCGGTCTGGCCGACCTCACCCTCGGTGACGCCACCGAGCGCCTGCAGCGCCTCCTCGACGACGCCGGCGCTCTCACCACGCTCCCCGAGCGGACCCGTCTGGTGCGCCGTCTGACCGACCACGGTCTCGGCACGCTCCTCACCGACCTGTCGGCCCGACGGGTCGAGGCCGGTCTCGTCGAGGCCGAGCTCGACCTCGCGTGGTGGAGCTCGGTGTTCGAGCAGATCCTCGCGGCCGACCCCTACGTCGCCGAGGTGGGCGGCCGGGGCATCGAGGCGCTGGCCGAGCAGTTCCGGCGCCTGGACCGCGAGCACGTCGAGTCCCTCGCCACGCCGATCCGTGCGGCGGCCGTCGCGCAGATCCACGGCGCCCTGCGCGACAACCGCGACCAGGCCGAGGGGCTCTTCGCCCTGCTGGTCGAGGAGTCGCTGACCAGCCTGCGCACCGTGGCCGAGGAGTACGGCGACGTCCTGCGCAAGCTGCGCCCCTGCATGATCGCGACGCCGACGCTCGTCCCGCACGTGCTGCCCGCGCACCGCACGGTCGACCTCGTGGTCCTCGACGCGGCGCAGCACCTGCCGGTCGAGTCGGTGCTGTCGGCCGTCGCCCGCGGACGTCAGGTCGTCGTCGTGGGCGACGCCCGCTGCGCCCCGGGCCAGGCGGTCCGCAGCCTCGCCGAGCTCCTGCCGACCGTCGCGCTGGTCGGCGACTCCTCGCGCCGGGACCCCGAGCTCACGCAGTTCCTGTCGGAGCACGGTTACGCCGGGGTGCTGCACCCCATGCCGCTGCCGTCGCAGGAGCGGCTGGTGTTCTTCGAGACCGTCGAGGGCGTCGGCATGCCCGACCCCACGTCGGGCGCGGTCGAGTCGACGCAGACGGAGGTCGACCGGGTGGTCGAGCTCGCGATCCTGCACGCGCTCGACCGGCCGGACGAGTCGCTCGGCATCATCACCGGGTCGCGGACGCACGCGGACCGCATCCGCGAGGCGATCCTCGGCCAGGTGCGCCAGAACGCGGCGCTCGGCCCCTTCTTCGACCCGTCGCGGCGCGAGCCCGTGGTGGTCTCCGACCTGCAGTCCGTCGCCGGTCTGAGCCGCGAGGCCGTGATCTTCTCGGTCGGCTTCGGCCGCACCCCGCACGGCCGTGTGCTGCACAACTTCGGCGACGTCTCCGGCCCGACGGGCGACTCGCTCCTGCTCAACGCCGTCGGTGCGACCCGGCGCCGGCTCACCGTCGTGTCCTGCTTCGGTGCGGACGACCTCGACCCCGAGCGTCTGCGCGGAGCAGGCTCCCAGCTGCTCGGTGCCCTCCTGGGCTTCGTCGAGCAGCGCTCCGCCAGCCCGGTGCACGACGTCGGCGACTTCGCCGAGGGGCAGCCGGACCCCGACCGCCTGGTGCTCGACCTCGCCGAGCGCCTGTTCCGGGCCGGCCTGACCGTCGAGACGCACCACGGCGCGTCGGACGGCGAGCACATCCCGCTCGTGGTCGGGCACCCCGACCTGCCGGACGAGCTCCTCGTCGCGGTGCTCACCGACGACGCGGACTACACCGCCGAGACGAGCATCCGGGTCCGCGACCGCCAGCGCGCCGAGCGTCTCGAGCGCCTCGGCTGGTCGGTCATCCAGGTGTGGTCGGTCTCCTTGTTCCTCGACCCCGAGGGCCAGGCGAACCGCATCCGCGAGGCGGTCCTCGAGATCGAGGCGCGCCGCCGCGCCGCACGCATGCCGGTGACGGGCGCGATCCCGCTCGTCGGCGTCGACGACGCCGGTGACATCGCCGGTCTGGCCGCCGCAGAAGGGTTCGCCGGAGAGGTCGTCGACCCCTCCGCGCCCGTCCCGGTGGTCACCGCACCGCTGCTCACCGCCGACGGGGTCCCGACACCTCGCGAGCCCCAGCGCCGGGCGACGCGCCCGGACGTCGAGGCCGGTCTGCCCATCGCGGCCTACGGTGACGACGACCTCGACGAGGTCGCGCGCTGGATCATGACCGACGGTGTCCCGCGTGACGCCGACGAGCTCGCCGCCCAGGTGCGCTCCGAGCTCGGGCTGGTCCGCCGCAGCAACCGCGTGGACATCGCCGTGTCGAGCGCGGTCCGTCGAGCCCTCGGGCTGTGACGCCGGACGGCGCGTTCGTGGCGGGACAGGGTGGCACGGCCGCACCTGACGGCTCAGCTGCGGACACCCCGGCACCGGTCGGCTCAGGTCCGGACGACGCGGTCCCGGAAAGCACTACGGGTACGACACCGGCGACACCGGCGACACCGGCGACGCCTGCCCGGCGTCGTGGCAACCGCCGCGTCGTGCGACGAGGGACCGAGCGTGAGGCCGTGGCCGGCGTCAGCAGCGACGAGACCGCGACCGGCTGGTCCGACGCAGCCGCAGGTGGTGCTGGCGGCGCGGGCGACGCCAACGACGACCGCCTCCGCCAGGACGTCCCACCCCACTGGTAAGACGCCGCTCACCGGGGTCGAGCGCAGCACAGAGGCCGCAGCACCGTGACGATGCTGCGGCCTCTGTGCTGCGGCTCTTCTCAGCCGACCAGCCTCTTGGTCAGGCGACCGGGGGTGCCGGAGGGCTCTTCGGCGCCTGCGGGCCGGTGGTCGGTGCGTCCGGGGTGGACGGTGCGGACGCGGTGCCGGTGGCGGGGCCACCGTTCTGGACGAGGAGCAGGTCGCGGATCTGCGTGAGGATGAGGACGTCCTCTGAGGGGCCCTCGGGCTCCTCGATGATGCCCTTCTTGCGGAGCTTCGACAGGTGGTTGAGCGGCAGCACCACGAAGAAGTAGAGGGCGATGGCCACGAAGAGGAAGTTGATCACCGCGTTGAGCACCGCGCCGATGCTGAAGGCGGCGCCGTTGATCGTGAAGGACAGCACAGAGCTGAGGTCCGGCTCTCCGAAGATCGCAGCGATGAGCGGCGTGAAGAGGTTCTCGACGATCGCGGCCACGACCGCGCTGAACGCGGCACCGATGATGACACCGACCGCGAGGTCGATGGCATTCCCACGCATGATGAATTCTTTGAAACCGTTCAGGACGTTCTTCATGGATTCCCCTTCTCCGACGGACGATGGCAATTCTCGCGACGATCATCGCACGACGACCGCGCTGACGGCCTGACGTCCCGCGACGTTCGCGAGGTAGGTCGCCTCGTCGGGCGTCACGGCGACGAGCAAGAGGTCCGACGAGCCTGGCGCGGTCCCACCTGCGCCCGACAGGAACCCGGTCTCCTCCTGGGGGCTTGCCGGCGTCGGCAGCACGAGTGCCCGCACGGCGAGCGTGGTCGCCGCGGCGGTCGACGTGCCCTCGCCGTGGTCGTGGAGCGGCGTCGCGGCCAGCAGGTCGACGCGGGTGCCGGGTGTCAGCACCGCGAGGAGGGCAGGCTCGGCCAGCCGAACCGCGGCGACGACGGTCCCGGGCGGGCCGGTGGACGTGTCGTCGACCAGCAGGGTGTCACCGAGCACGGTGCCGGTGGTCACGGGGACCGCCAGGGTCCGGCCGACGACGGTGTCGGCATCGTCGGGCGCGCCCTCGGGGGTCACCGCGCTCGGCAGCCGGACCGTCCGGAGGTGGTCTGCGGTGAGCGTCGTCCCGGCAGGCAGCGCCGTCGAGGCCACGACCACGGGGTCGCGCGGTTCTGGCGTCGGGCTCAGCCTGTGCACCACGAGCGTCGTCGCGAGGCCGACGACGAGGGCTGCGACGACGTGCCGACGACGCCAGAGCTCAGCCCGCGCACGGCGCCGGACCCGCGGCGGGACGAGCCGTGCGCCCGCCGACGTCCCCGACCTGTCCGCGGTCTGCGGGCGGGAGGGGGAGCGCGGGCCGGAGACCGCATCGCGTGCGGCGCCGGCACCGGCGCCGGGGCCGCGGGACACGGCTCTCGCCGTTGCTCCGGGTGGAGGTCGGGAGCGGAGGTTCATCCCGGCAGGCTAGGCGGCTGCGGACCGCCACCGTCCGGTCGCCCGAACGACCTGTGGAGACGACGACGGCCGCCGCCCGGTGGGGACGACGGCCGTGCGTGCGGCGCGGTCAGGACCCGGAGGTCGCCGCGCTCTTGGACGAGCTGCCCGACGACGAGCTGTTCGAGGAGCTGCTCGACGACGAGCTGCTCGACGAGGACGACCCGCTGTCGCCCGAGGCACCAGATCCCGACGAGCCAGACCCCGAGGACTCGCTGCCGGAGCTGCTGCTCGACGACTCGCCCTTCGACGCCCCGGCCTTCGACGAGCTCGAGCCGCTCGACGACGACCCGCTCGACGACTTCTTGGAGCTGTTGTCGGTGCGGTAGAAGCCCGACCCCTTGAAGACGACCCCGACGGGGGAGAACACCTTGCGGAGGCGTCCCTCGCACTCGGGGCAGACGGTGAGCGCGTCGTCCGCGAAGGACTGGTGGATGTCGAAGCTGTGGCCGCACGCGGTGCACGTGTACGCGTAGAGGGGCACGGAGATCTCCTCGAGAACCGGTAGGGGGTCGAGCGCACCGGCGCGCCCGGGTGGGTAAGGCGACCCCGAGCGGCTCGGACCGGCTGGTGCTGGTCGGGCGGTCGGCGGGCGGCTGCGAGCAGCTGCACCGCACTGGCACTCGGGATGACTGAGTGCTAATCATACGTCTCCGTCCACGTCCCGTGGAAGTGGGCTCCGGCACAGCCCCGCGCACCCGTCCCCACCTCTCGCGTCCTTCACCGCCCACGCGCCCTTCCCCGCCCAGGCGCCCCGCCTCGCCCCGCCCCTCCACCCACCCAGCCCCACCCCCCACTCCCGCCCACGCGTCCTGGCGCAGGAGCAAGTAATCTCGCACCGTGCCCCAACGCCAGGTCGTCCTCCGTCGCTCGCTCGTCGCCGTCGCCCTCCTCGTGGTGGTCGCGCTGGTCGCGGCCGTGATCTCGACGGCCGTGCTGACCCGGCGTCCGCTCCCCACGACCTCGGGCGAGCTGAGCGTCGCGGGCCTGAGCGCGCCGGTCACCGTGCACCGCGACGCGCAGGGTGTCCCCGACATCTACGCGTCGACGCCGGACGACCTCTTCCTGGCGCAGGGCTACGTCCAGGCGCAGGACCGGTTCTTCGAGATGGACTACCGCCGCCACGTCACCTCCGGGCGGTTGTCGGAGCTGGTCGGTGAGAACGCCGACGCCCTCGAGGCCGACAAGGTGATCCGCACCTTCGGCTGGCGCGACGTCGCCGAGCAGGAGTGGGACATCCTCGACTCGGACACCAAGAACCACCTCCAGGCCTACGCCGACGGGGTCAACGCCTACCTCGCGGAGCGCTCGACCTCGCAGGTCGCGGTCGAGTACACGGTGCTCGGGCTGCAGGTGTCGGTCGAGGACCCGGAGCCGTGGGAGCCGCTCGACTCGCTCGCGTGGCTCAAGGCCATGGCGTGGGACCTCCGCGGCAACTACGACGACGAGCTCGCCCGCGCGCAGTCGCTCGTGACCATCCGTGACGTGTCCCGGGTGGACGAGCTCTTCCCGGCGTACCCCGAGTCGCTCAACGCCCCGATCCTCACCGCGCAGGACGCCGCCGCGAACAGCGTGGCGGTCGCCGACGCAGCAGCCGGCGCCGCAGCCGACACTGCCGGCACTGCCGAGGGCGCAGCCGCCGACCCGGCAGTCGAACCAGCAGACGGCGGAGGTGCCGGGCTCGCCGGCCCGACCGACGACTCCGCCCACCCGCTCGACCTGACCGACGCTGTCGTCGCCGCGGCGGTCGACTCCGCGGCCGAGGCGGTCGCGGCCGTCCCCGTGCTCGTCGGGAAGGGCGAGGGCATCGGGTCGAACTCGTGGGTCGTCTCGGGCGAGCACACCGCCTCGGGCAGCCCTCTCCTCGCCAACGACCCGCACCTGGGGCTCGCGGCGCCGAGCATCTGGGCGCAGGTGGGTCTGCACTGCTCGACGGTCGGGGACGACTGCCCCTTCGACGTCACCGGGTTCTCCTTCGCCGGTTTCCCCGGCGTGATCATCGGGCACAACGCCGAGCTCGCCTGGGGCATCACCAACCTGGGGACCGACGTGACCGACTTCTTCGTCGAGCGCACCCAGCAGGACACCTACCAGGTCGACGGCTCCTGGGAGGACATGACCACCCGGACCGAGGTCATCAAGGTCGCCGACGGGGACGACGTCACCCTCGACGTCCGGTCGACCCGGCACGGACCGATCATCTCGGGCGTGCTCCCGGTCTCGGCCGTCTCGGCCACCCCGAACGAGATCGTCGACGGGGTGCTGCGCTCCGGGAGCGACGGGTACGAGGTCGCGCTCGGCTGGACCGCTCTGACGCCGGGCCGGACGGCCGACGCGATCTTCGCGATGAACACCGCGACGGACGCCGAGGACATCGCCGCGGCGGCTCGGCTCTTCGAGGTGCCGGCGCAGAACATCGTCTTCGCGACCGTCGACGGGCACATCGGCTACCAGGCGCCGGGGACGGTCCCGGTGCGCGGCGCGGTCGACGGCGGTCTCCCGTCCGACGGGACGTGGCCCAGGCCGGGCTGGGACAGCGCCTACGACTGGCAGGGCACCGTGGACCCGGCGACCATGCCGTCGGTGCTCGACCCCGCCGAGGGGTTCATCGTCGCCGCGAACCAGGCGGTCGCCCCCGCCGGTGCGGGGCCGTACCTCACCTCGGACTGGGACTACGGCTACAGGTCGCAGCGCATCCGGACGCTCATCGAGGAGCAGATCGCCTCGGGGGTGCCCATGACCGTCGAGGACATGCACCGCATCCAGGCGGACGACCGGAACCCGTACGCGGAGGTGCTGGTCCCCGTCCTCCTCGAGCAGGAGATCGAGACGGAGTTCGACCGGGGCGGCCAGGACCTGCTGCGCACCTGGGACTACTCGCAGGACGCCGACTCTGCCGCCGCCGCGTACTTCGCCGCGGTATGGGCAGAGCTCCTGTCGCTGACCTTCGACGACGAGCTCTCGGACGTCGCGGCCGCGGACGGCAGCGACCGGTGGCTCGAGGTGGTGCGCACCCACCTGGAGAACCCGACCAGCCCGTGGTGGGACGACCGCCGGACGGCGAACGTCGTCGAGACCCGCGACGAGATCCTCCAGCAGGCGCTCGTGCGGGCTCGGTCCGAGCTGACCGTCCGGATGGGCAGCGACCCGTCGTCGTGGCGGTGGGGCTCCCTGCACACGCTCGAGCTCGAGCACCCCGTCCTCGGTGGCGAGTCGGTCCCCGGCATCGTCCGCGACTGGGTCAACCCCGGCATGCTCGAGATGTCCGGTGGCTCGTCGATCGTCAACGCGACCGCATGGGACGCCTCGTCGGGGTCCTTCGCGGTCACCACCGGGCCGTCGATGCGGGCCGTGATGGACCTCGGCGACCTCGACGCGTCCACCTGGGTCGTGGTGACCGGGACCTCGGGTCACCCGGCCAGCGGGCACTACGACGACCAGCTCGCGACGTGGGCGTCCGGAGGGTCTTACCCCTGGCGGTCCACGCGCGACGCCGTCGAGGCCGCCTCGCAGGACGAGCTGACGCTCACGCCGTGATCCACTCCCAGCCCTGCGGGGTGGCGAAGCCGTGGACCGGGCGGTCGTGCTGCTCGCGCGGGAGCGGTCGCTCCACGGCGTCGTAGAACTCCTCGGGGAAGACCAGCGCCACGATCTTGACGTCCGGGCGGACGAAGGTCAGCGCGCGGTCGTACCAGCCGCCGCCCTGGCCGAGCCGAGTCCCCGAGCTGTCGACCGCGAGGGCGGGGGCGATGACGATGTCGACCTCCTCGAGCGCCGACGGCCCGACCGGGTCGCCGGACGGCTCGGGCGGTCGCCCGGGTGCGCGCTGGAGCAGGTCGTGCGCGCCGGCGTACGGCGCCCAGTCGCGCTGCAGCCCTGCGCCGAGCACGGGCAGCAGGATCGTCTTGCCGAGGTCGTCGAGCGAGTCGAGCAGCGGCGCCGTGCCCGGTTCGGCCGGTCGGGCCGCGTAGAGGCCGACACGCTCGGCGTCGCGGACCTCGGGGATCGTCAGCACCACCTCGGCGAGGGCGTGCGCCGCCTCCTCGCGTCGACGCTCGGACCGGGCGTCGCGGACCGAGCGGATCGCGGTGCGCAGAGCGCTCTTCGCGTCCTCTGCCTCGAGCGCGGCGTGGACGGGGTACGGCTGTGCATGACCACTCATGGTCAAAGTATCTCAAAGAAACGACCCGTCCGGGGTGGGACGTCCGGGCCTGCGCGGACGGCGCCGAGAACTGCACTACCCTGGCCGGATGAGCGCGCCCTCCTCGACCTGCCCGTGCTGCTCGGTCGTCCTCGGTACGACGGGGGTCGTGCGGTGAAGAGCGTCCAGGACCAGCTCGCGGCGGTCCTCGCCGTCGCCGTCCCCGTGCCCGCGCTCGACGTGGTCCTCACGGACGCGGCCGGCTGCATCCTCGCCGCCGACATCGTGGTGACCGAGGACATCCCGTCCCGCCCTCTCGCGACCTGCGACGGCTACGCCGTGCGGTCGCAGGACCTCGTGGGCGCGAGCCCCGAGAACCCCGTCGTCCTGCCCGTGACGCACGACGTGTGGTCGGCCGCCGACGAGCCCTTCCGTCTTGCTCCCCGGCAGAGCGTCCTGGTGAGCTCGGGGGTGCCGATGCCGGTCGGCGCCGACGCGCTGGTCCCCGTCTGGGCGACCGACCGCGGCGCGGCGAAGGTGCGCGTGGTGACCGAGGCGGCCCCCGGGGCCTACGTCCGGCAGGTGGGGTCAGACGTCCGGGCCGGCACCGTCGCGCTGCGGCACGGGACCCGGCTCGACGCCCGCCAGCTCGCCTTCGCGGCGAGCCTCGGCTACGCGCGGATCCGGGTCCACCCCGCACCGCGCGTCGTGATCCTCCCGGTCGGCGACGAGCTCGTGCAGCCCGGCTCGACGCGCCCCGGCGTGTTCGACGCCAACGGGCCCTCGCTGCGCACCGCCGTGCAGGACGCCGGGGCCATCGCCATCCAGGTCGCGCCCGTCACCGACGACCAGTCGAGGCTCCGCGAGATGATCGAGGACCAGCTGGTGCGCGCCGACCTGCTCATCACCACGGGTGGTCTCTCCGAGGGCTCGCACGACACCCTCAAGGACGTGCTCGCCCCGCTCGGCACCGTGCGCTTCGACCACGTGGCCATGGTCCCGGGCCGCAACCAGGGCATCGGGACGCTGCACGCCGGCATCGGCGAGAGCACCGACAACCCCGGCGACACCATCCCCGTCTTCTCCCTGCCCGGTCACCCGGTCGCCGCGCAGATCTCCTACGAGGTGTTCGTGCGCCCCGCGCTGCGCGCCATGGCGGGGTACACCGACATCTACCGCCCGTCGGTCGCGGCGCACGCCGCCGTGGGCTGGCGCAGCCCGGCCGGGGTGCGCCAGTTCGTGCCCGCGGTGCTCGTCGGCTCGCCCGACGGCGGCTACCACGTGACGCCCGTCGGCGACCCGACACGTCTCGAGGACCTCTCGGTCGCCGGGCTCGCCGAGGCGAACGCGCTCGCCGTCGTCCCCGAGGGCGAGTCCGAGGTGCGGTTCGGCGACCGCGTGCACTGCCTGGTCCTCGAGGGATAGCGGTGGGTGTGGTCTGGGCGCCGCGCTGGCCGGTGGTCCTGCGAGACGACTCGCTGAGCACCCCCGGCGGTACCCTGCTGCTGCGCCGGCTCCGCCGTGCGGACCGCGATGCCTGGATGGACCTGCGCGCAGACAACCGGGACTGGCTCGAGCGCTGGGAGGCGACGACGCCGGAGCCGACCGGGCGCGACCGCGACGGCCGCTACCGCGGCGGGTGGCCCGGCAGGACGCAGGAGACCAAGCCACCGAGCTTCACGGGGTACGTCCGTGCGCTCGACCGTGCGGCCAAGGACGGCTCGACGCTCCCGTTCGCGGTCGAGCTCGACGGGGAGCTCGTCGGGCAGCTCACGGTCTCCTCGATCACCTACGGCTCGCTGTGCTCCGCCAGCATCGGGTACTGGGTCGGCGAGCACGTGGCAGGGCGGGGAGTCACGCCGACGGCAGTGGCCATGGCGGCCGACCACTGCTTCTTCGAGCTCGGGCTGCACCGCGTCGAGGTCAACATCCGTCCCGAGAACGTGCCGAGCCTGCGCGTCGTCGAGAAGCTCGGGCTGCGCGACGAGGGGCTGCGCGAGGCGTACCTGCACATCCAGGGACGGTGGTGCGACCACCGCACCTTCGCCGTGACCGCCCCCGAGGTGCCCGACGGGCTGCTCGCGCGCTGGCGGGGCGCGCCGCAGGCCTGACAGGTCGCGGCTGCGCGAGGTGCCCCCAGCGGGCGCACCTTCTCCGGGCGGGAGCTCCGACCTGCCTGCTCGTGCCGTCGCGCTCGGGTGGCCAGCCTCCGCGGCCGACACGCCGGGAGGCGTCCGCGGTCGGCGCTGCGACCTCGCCTAACGTCAGCATGTGGGATCACCAGCCGGTATCGTCGTCGTGGCTGTGGTCGTGCTGTGGTTGGCCTACCTCGTGCCCCAGCGGCTCCGTCACCGGCAGCAGCTGGTCGAGGCGAGGGTCGACGACAGGTTCTCCGGCAGGCTCCGTGTCCTCGCCGTCGCCAGCGAGGGCGCCGGGACACGTGGCAGGCAGGCAGGGCGGGGGGCTCAGGTCTCCCTCCAGAAGCACGGTGACTGCACGGTCTCGAGCAGTGCGGACGTGTCGTTGCTGACACCGCCGATCGGCACGACGGTGCGGCCTCGGCGTCAGATCACGGATGGAGTGCAGGACATGGAGCGGAACGACTCGTACGGGTCGGCCTCGCGCGACGCGCTGCTCGCGCGACGCGCCGCTGCTGCGCGCCGCCGCGCGACCCTCACGCTCACGCTCCTGGCGCTCACCGCCGTCGTCGGCGTCCTCGGCGCGACGACCGCGCTCCCGGTGTGGACCGTCGCGGTCCCCGGTCTCCTCCTCGTCTCGGTGCTCGTCCTCGGACGCCGCGCCGTCCTTGCCAACGCCCGTGCCGACCAGGCTGCGCGTGAGCGCGAGGCCGCCCGTGAGGCTGCCCGTCCCGCTGCGCTGCGCCGTGCCGGTCGCCCCGCGCCCGCCGTCCGCACCACGGTGACCGGGCGGGCCGTCCACCCGTCGCAGACCCAGACCGAGATGATCTCCCGCGTGCGCGTCCAGGAGGCCGGCGAGAGCGCCGCGGGCGCGACGACGCCTGAGGCGGAGAGCGCGACGGCGCCGGAGGCGACCGCCGGGGTCTCGCCGCGCTCCAAGAAGGGCCAGGGTCGAGCGCAGGACGAGCGACGCACGCAGGCTCCTGCCGCCCGTGGCTCGGCTGATGATGGCTCTGCCGCCCGCGGCTCTGCAGACACCCCTGCTCCGGACCAGCCTGCTCGCCCCACGACGCGCGACGCCACCGACGCGGCAGCCGCTGCCGGCGGTGCCGACTGGGAGCCCGTCGCCGTCCCGCGCCCGGTGTACACGCTCAAGTCCGCTGCCCCCCGCTGGGAGCCGGCGCCGCTGACCGCCGAGCTGCGCAAGCTCACCGAGGAGCGACGCGCCGAGCTGGCCGCGGTGCACGGCGCCGAGGGCGCAGAGGCCGACCAGCAGTCGGCTCAGGACGTCGCGGAGGAGCCCTCCGAGGACAGCCTCGGCGTCAACCTCAACTCCGTCCTAGCGCGCCGCCGGGTCGCGGGGGAGTGACCGCACCTGTGCGAAGCACCCCCACCTGGGTGCTAGGCTAGACAGCGGTTCGGCAGACTGGTTCGCCTTCGGTGGATCAGGTGGTCGGACTGGTCTTCACAGGCCTGGGGCTATGGCGCAGTTGGTAGCGCGCTTCGTTCGCATCGAAGAGGTCAGGAGTTCGAATCTCCTTAGCTCCACCGCAGCAGGACCAGAAGAACCCGTCTCCTCCCGGAGGCGGGTTCTTCTGCGTTTGGCCACTCAGCCTGGAGCTTCTGGCGGGCCCCTCAGGCCCCACTGCCCCCTCAGGCCCTGAGCACCGAGGTACGGCGGCATTGAGCGATGCGGGCTCAGAACGGTGGCTCGTCATCGGGCCCAGGAACAGGATGAGGTGCGGACAGCGCAGCGACCTCTGCTTGCCTAGAGGCGATCTGGACGGCCGCGTGGTCGAGGTAGGTGCGACCGGTAGGCGCGGTCCAGTGCACGACGTCGGCCGTGAGGTCCGAGTCGTGGTGCGCTGGGGCGCGGTACGGTGCGCCCTGGCGAGATGAGGGCTTGTCGGGTGGGGTACTGCCCGGCGGTCCGGTGCTCACTGTCCAGGCAGTGGTGTGCTTCAACCGGTGGTGGTGTCGGCAGAGGTGGATGAGGTTGTGGTGGTCGGTGGTTCCGCCGTGGGCCCAGTCCTTCACGTGGTCGATGTCGCAGCGTTGTGCGCGGCGTGAGCAGCCGGGGAAGCGGCAGGTCTCGTCGCGGATGCGTAGCCAGGTCTTGAGGTCTGCGGGTACGGCGTAGCGGTCGCGTCCGACTGAGAGGACGGTGCCGGTCTCGGGGTGGGTGAGGATCCGCAGGAAGCTGGGGGCTTGTGCGGCGAGGCGTCGGGCGGTGTGTGCGTCGATGGGGCCGTGTCCGGCGAGCTCGCCGGGCTCGTCGGAGTGTCCGAGGAGGGTCATGACGGGGATGGTGACGGCGACCTGGGGCTTGATGCCACCCAGGGAGACGCGGTCGGCAACCCCAGCGATCGACTGAGTCGGCTCTCCGGCGTAGTGAGGCGCGGCCTCGCTAGCCGCGACGGCACGGTCCTCGCTGTTGCCGTCCGCGCCCGTGACTGTGGCGGCAGTCAGGGCGGTCCGTGCGTCGTCGTCGAGGAGTAGGTCCACGCTGGCGTCGGCGCGCAGCTGGGCCAGGGTGCGGGGCTCGTCGGGGCCTTGGACCGCCATCGCGATGTCGGTGAGGCGGTTGAAGATGGCTGTGGCCTGGACTGCGGGCAGGTACTGGTGCAGCCACGCCATGCCGTCCTGGCAGGGTCGGAGCTCCACGTGGCGCTCGACGGTGGCGACCTGGTGACGCTCGACCAACGGGCGAGAGTCACGGCGCTCCCGCTCACGGCGCGCCACCCTCTTGAGGGCTGCGACCGTCGTGGTCCGTGCCCTCTCGGACAGCAGCACGTCCAGCTCGAGGCGGGAGGTCTCGTCCAGGCCCACCGTGGCACCCAGGACCGCCTCGGCGTGACGGTAGGACACCTCGCCCTGGCTCAGTGCGGCCATGGTGGCGGGGTGCTCGTGGACCAGGGCCTGGGAGTCCGCGACCAGCGCCGACGCCGACCCCTCGGGCAGTTGCAGCGCGCAGGCGACCTCGGAGACCAACCACCGCTCGGCCGACCGCTGATCGGTCAGGGACGCCGCCTCCTCACCCCGGCCACGTGCCACGGCGTCGGTGGCAGCCTGGGACCAGCGGCGCAGGTCGTCCACGCGCCGGGCGCACCGCGCCTGGGCAGCAGCAACCTCGGCGAACCCCGCCACCACAGCGTCGACCAGCTCGCCCTGACGGTGGTTCATCTGCGCGACCGTCATCGGCTCGAGCACCTCAGGCCACCCACCCTCAGGTGACGGCGACGGTGGCTTCACGACGGCAGCCGGCGACGGCAGTGGCAGGACGCCCGACGGCACGGCATCCGAAGGCACGACGCCCGAAGACACGACGCCCGAAGGCGCAGCGTCCGACGGCACGACGCCCGACGGCTCTGCGGGGGAGAGCGCAGAGGGGGAGGGCGCAGCGGGAGCCGACGGCACAGCACATCCATCACTGTGTGCTTCGCGAGTTTTCCGCGGTTCCGTCGACATATCCTGAATCTACCGATAACCACTGACATCCGGCGAGAGCCGCTTGCCGCCGACACCCGGCGCAAGCAGCCTGTCTCGCACAGAGACGCGGGCCCCTCACCGATGCACCGGTGTGGGACCCGCGTCTCTTCTCTCTCGAAGCTCGACTGTCTTAGCTGTGGCTTGCTCTGCCAGCCGTTTCCCTTCCTGCTGTGCGCTGCAGCCCTGCTTCGCTCTGTCGAGCCCTGCTTCGCTCTGCCACGCCCCGCTTCGCTCTGCCGAGCCCCGCCTCGGCTACTGCTCTGCGAGCAGCCGGTCGAGGTCGTCGAGCACGGTCATCCCGCCGAGCGGGCCGACGCCGGTGATCCAGAAGGACTGGTCCACGAGGTGCAGCGACGGGAACGCGTCGGTGTTCGTGGCGAGCACCTCGGGCAGGGTGCTCTGGTCGGACGTGTCGGTCGTCGTGACGAGCACGAGGTCGGCCTCGGCCTCGAAGACGCGCTCGTAGGACAGGTCCACGGAGATGGACTCTTCCCAGTCGCGCTCGGGCGTGGTGAAGCCGGCGCACTCGAGGACGCTCCCCGCGAAGGACGTGGGCCCGTAGAGCGTCAGGAGACCGTCGCGCGGGCGGATGAGCTGGGCGGTCTTGCCCGCGGTCTGGTGGTCCTCGGCGACCTCCGTGCAGCGCGCTTCGAAGGCGTCGAGGAGGGTCTGTGCCCCGGCCTCGTCGCCGAGGGCGCGGGCCACGAGCTCGACGTTCTCGGTCCACGGGTCGGTCTGCGTCGCCATGAACACGGTCGGCGCGATCTCGTCGAGGCGGTCGTAGAGCGCAGAGTGTCGCGACTCGGTGCCGAGGATGAGGTCGGGCTCGAGCGCGGCGATCTTCTCGATGCTCGGCTCGGTGACGGTGCCGACGGACTCGATGTTCGCCGCGGCCTCGCCGAGGTACGCCGGGACCCCGGCCTCCTCGTTGAGCACGGCTGCCCCGACGGGGACGGCACCCAGTGCGACCGCCGTGTCGAGCTGCACGGGTTCGAGGACCACGACCCGCAGCGGCTCGGCCGGGACCTCGGTGGTGCCGCGCGCGTGCTCGACGCTGTGGGTCGCGGCGGTGTCGTCGGGCGCGGCGGTGTCGTCACCTGCGGCGGCGCTGGTCGAGGTCGCGTCGGCGTCGTCGGTGACGGTCGAGCAGCCGGCGAGCAGCGCGACGGCGAGCAGGGGTGCTGCCAGCCGTGCGGCACGGCGGGCTGAGCGGCGGTGCGTGGGCGTGCTCATCGAGGGTCCTTCCGGGGGAGGTGCTGGAGAGTGTGGGACGGGCCAGGCGGCACGGAGCGCAGGCTCGTCGGCGGAGGTTAGCGTAGCATTACCTAACTTGCCTACTGGGGGTGTCTTGGCTGGTGGGAACCACCAGACGCCGCCTCCACCCAGGCCCTGGCCCTGGCCCGTGCCCACCTCCACCCGAGCCCTGACCCCGAGCCCGCCCCGGCCCCCAGCCCCCCAGAACCCGCCCCTACCCGCCGATCCGCGGGAACGCCGGCACAGGACGCCCGACCCCGGCGTCGAGCTGCGCGACGAGCCTCGCCGCCCCCTCCGGTACGAAGGGTTCGAGCTCGTGCGTCGCTACCCGGCACAGCTCCACCAGCGCGTCGACGACCCCCTCGAACCGGGCGGCGGCCTCGAGATCTCCGGCGTCGGCGGCCCGGGCGAGCCGCCAGGGCGCCTCGCCCTCGATGAACCTGTTGCCGTGCTCGACGAGCCCGGTGATGGCCTCGCAGGCGCTCCGGAGGTCGTACCGGGCGAGCGCGGCGTCGACGGCGTCCGGCAGGGCGCGCGCGGCTGCCCGAACCTCGACCCCGACCTCTGCGGTCGGCGGTGCCGACCAGCTCCGGTCACGGCGTGCCAGCGTCAGCGTGCGGGAGACGAGGTTGCCGAGCCCGTTGGCCAGGTCGCGGTCGTAGCAGCCCACGAGGCGCTCGACGGTGAAGTCGGTCGTCCCCACCGGCGCCGGGTCACGGGCCAGCCACCAGCGCAGGGCGTCGGGACCGTAGGTCGCTACCACGGTGGCCGGGTCGGCGGCCTGGCTCCCGCTCTTGGCGATCTTGGCGCCGTCGACCGTGAGGTAGTCGTGCACCAGGACCCGCGTCGGCAGCGGCAGCCCGGCCGAGAGCAGGAACGCGACCCAGTAGACGGCGTGGAACCGGGCGATGCCCTTGCCGAGCACGTGCGTGCGCTCGGCACCGCCGCCCCACCACCGGGCGAAGGGCTCCTCGACGCCGACGCCGACGTCGACCGCCACGCTGACCTCGACGGCCTCGCCCGCTGCACCGACGGACTCGCGTCCTCCGCGGACAGCGTCAGCCTCTCGGCCGACGGCGGCACCCCGGCCCGTCTCGCTCCCGTACCCCAGGCCGGTCAGGTAGTTCACGAGCGCGTCGAACCACACGTAGACGACCTGTCCCGGGTCGCCCGGGACCGGGACGCCCCACCCGCCCGCGCGGTCCGCCGGTCGCGACACCGAGATGTCGTGGACCTCGCCGGCGAGGAACCCCAGCACCTCGTTGCGACGCTGCCGTGGCTCGACCGCGACCTCGCCGCTCGCCACGAGTGCGGCCACCTGGTCCCGGTAGCGAGACAGCCGGAAGAACCAGTTGGTCTCCGTGACCTCCTGGACGGGCGTGCCGTGCTCGCCGCACAGCCCGTCGACCAGCTCGTCGGCGGCGTAGAACTGCTCGCAGCCGGGACAGTAGAGCCCGGTGTAGTCCTTCTGGTAGAGGTCCCCGGCGGCCCGGCACGCCTCCCAGAGCGCGACCACCCCGGGTGCGTGCCGCGGGTCGCTGCTGGTCCGCACGAACTCGTCCGTGCGCACCCCGAGGGCGTCGACCAGCTCGACGAACCTGTCGCCGTTGGCGGCGACCAGGTCGGCCACCGGGACGCCCGCGAGAGACGCCGCGCTGACGTTCTTCAGTGCGTGGTCGTCGGTCCCAGACTGGACCCGGACCTGCGCGCCGCGCAGCCGCCGGTGCCGGGCGAGGACGTCGACGTGGACGAGCTCGAGGGCGTGGCCCAGGTGCGGGCGGCCGTTGACATAGGGGATCGAGGTGGTGATGTACAGGTCGTCCATGGTGTCCTCCGGAGGGTGTGTGCGGTGTGCACGGGACGCTCTGCGGAGGTGATGACGCACGAAGGCCCCCGCAGTGCGGGGGCCTCGGTCCGACGAGTACGCGTGAGTCAGGCCCCCGGGTGGAGGCGCATCATCGTGGCGGTCGTCGAGAAGCTCATGGCTCGATCATGCCCGTGTGCCGGGTCGGAGGACAACTCACCGCACCGTCCGCTGCCGCCACAGCAACCACACGAAGTAGGGCGCGCCGATGAGGGCGGTCGTGAGACCGGCGGGGATCTGCGCCGGGGCGATGACCGTGCGGCCCACGGTGTCCGCGACCGAGACGAGCAACGCGCCCAGCAGCATCGCGACGGGGATCACCCGGCCGTTGCGCGAGCCGACGAGCGCCCGTGCGGCGTGCGGGGCGACGAGCCCCACGAACCCGACCACCCCGACGGCGCACACCGCGGCGGCGGTGATGAGCACGGTCGCCGACAGCAGCAGCAGCCGGGTGCGCTCGACCCCGACCCCGAGGGTGCGTGGCGTGTCCTCGTCGAGGGACAGCACGTCCATCTCTCGGCGCCGGGACAGCGCGAGCGGCGTCGCGACGAGCAGCACGAGCGCCACGGGCACGATCTGCGCCATGGTCCGTCCGTAGGTGGACCCGGACAGCCAGGTGAGCGCGAGGTTCGCGTTCCACGGCTGCACCACGACGATCACGAGGGTGGTGATCGCGGTCGCGCCCGCGCTCATCCCGACGCCGATGAGCACGAGGCGGTCGGAGCTCAGCCCGCCGCGGTACGACAGCAGGTAGACGAGCCCGAAGGCGACGAAGGCCCCGGCGGCCGCCGCGAGCGACATGGCCCAGACCGGGGCGCCGGGGACGAGCAGGATGACGGTCACCGCGCCGAGCCCGGCGCCGGCGGTCACGCCGAGCAGGCTGGGCTCGGCGAGCGGGTTGCGGCACACGGCCTGGACGAGGGTGCCGGCGAGCCCGAGCGCCGCACCGGCGAGCAGCGCTGCGAGCACGCGCGGCATCCGCTGGTCGAGGACGAAGGACACCTGCCGCCCGGCCTGGTCGGCGAACCAGTTCGACACGTCGCCGAGCAGCAGCATGCGGTCACCCAGCAGCACGGCCAGGAGGCCTGCGGCGACGAGCAGCGCCCCGAGCACGACGGTCACCACGACCGCGCGGCGGACGGTGCGCGGTCGCACGTGCGCGGTGGACCCTCCGGCGGCCGGGCCGGAGTCGCGGAGCCTGCGGGCGAGGAGCACGAGGGTCAGCGCGCCGAAGACGGTCGTGACGATGCCGGTGGGCACGGCCGCGCTGTACTGCCCGGGCAGCAGGAGCCGCAGCAGGACGTCTGCGCCGAGCACCACGACGACGCCGAAGAGCGCGGCGAGCGGCAGCAGCGTCGTGTGACGGCTCAGGCTGGGGACGGTCCGGGCCACGAGACGTGCGAGCACGGGTGCGCAGAGCCCCACGAAGCCGATCGGTCCGGCGACGGTGACGGCCGCGGCGGAGAGCAGCACCGCGACGCCGACGGTGAGCACGCGGGTGCCGCGGACGTCGACGCCGAGCACGCGCGCGGCGTCGTCGCCGAGGGCGAGCAGGTCGAGACGCCGCGCGAGCAGCGCCAGCCCGACCAGCCCGACGGCGACGACGGGCGCCGCGAGGGTCACGACGCGGGTCCCGGACTGCACGACGGACCCGCTGCCCCACGCGAAGAGCCCGAGCGTCTCCTGCTGGAAGAGGATGAGCAGCACGCTGGTGACGGCACTGAGCGCGAGGGTCGTCGCGGCACCCGCGAGGATGAGCCGGGTGGGGCCAGAGCTGCCGCCCTGCGAGAGTGCGAGGACGAGCCCGGCGGCCGCGAGCCCGCCGACGAAGGCGAGGAGCCCGGAGAGGTAGAAGGGCAGGGTGAGCCCGACGACGGCCGCGGCGACGACGGCGAGGTAGCCGCCGGCGTTGACCGCGAGGGTGTCGGGAGAGGCGAGCGGGTTGCGGGCGACGGACTGCAGCGCGGCCCCGGCGGCGCCGAGCGCCGCGCCGACGAGCAGGCCGGCCACGAGGCGGGGGAGCCTGGAGGCGACGAGCACCGCGGCCGCGGTCGACCCGTCGTCCTGCCCGAGCAGGGCTCGGACCACGTCGCCGAGCCCGAGACCCGCGGTGCCCTGCGTGAGGTGCACGGCGGCGAGCGCGACGACGAGCAGCGTGGTGGCGAGGAAGACCGCGCCGGTGCGCAGGAGCGGGTGCCGCCCGGTGGCCTGCGGCTGCTCGCCGCGACCGTCGGGCACGAGCGGGGTGGCTCGGTGGGCGACCCGCCCCTGCGCGGTGCTCACGCGGTGAGCGCGGCGACGAGGGCGTCGACGTACGCCTCGGCCGAGGCCGGGCCGCCGAACATCCAGATGCCGTCGGGGATGCGGTGCACGTCGCCGGCGGTCACGAAGGGCAGCTGCTCCCAGATGGCGTTGCCGGCGAGGCCGTCGGCGAAGGGGTCGTCCTCGCTGTCGCTCGCGGCGTAGAGGAAGGTGAGGTCCTGGGTGTCGGAGAGCGCGGTGAGGCCCTCGATGTCGGTCTGCGCGAGACCGTAGACGGGGTCGCCCTCGCCGGCCCAGGCGTTCTCGAGGCCCAGCTCGTCGGCGATGGCGCCGAGGAACGAGCCTGCGGTGTACATGCGGACGGAGACGGTGCCGTTGGTGATCCAGCCGTCGGCCATGGTGAAGGCGGCGCCGTCGACGCCCGCCTCCTCGAGGGTGGTCTTGGCGTCGGCGACCTTCGCGTCGAAGGACGCGAGGAGCTCCTCGCCCCGGGCGTCGGTGCCGGTCGCGGCGGCGAGGGTCTCGACGGTGCTGCGCATGTACCCGATCGGGTCGGTGCCGTCCGAGCCGCGGAGCACCACGACGGGCGCGATGTCCTCGAGCTGGTCGACGACGGCGTCGGTGGTGTCGGTGGTGACGGCGATGAGGTCGGGCTCGAGGGCGGAGATGGCCTCGAGGCTGGCCTCGCCGCGGGTGCCGACGTCGGGGGTGTCCTCGTCGAGGGCGATGGACGTGTCCCAGGTGTTGTAGCCGGCGACGTCGGCCTGGCCGACGATCGGTGCGCCGAGGGCGAGGAGGTTCTCGGTGAGGCCCCACTCGAGCGAGACGACGGCGGTGGCAGGTGCGTCGAGGGTGTGCTCGCCGCGCTCGTCGGTGTAGGTGACCGGGCCCGAGGAGGCTGCGGGGGCCCCGTCGGTGGTCTCGGAGCCGGCGGGCTCGGTGGTGCCGCACGCGGTGAGCGTGAGCGCGGCGGTGAGCAGCGCGGCGGGGAGTGCCAGCAGGCGGGACGTGCGCATGGGTGTCCTTCGGTGTGAGGTCAGGGCCGGAGCAGGCAGGGCCGGGACAGGTAGAGCAGCTGGAGGAAGAGCAGGTGCAGGCAGAGCAGGGGCAGGAGGGCTCGGGGCAGGCAGGGCAGCCCGCTCAGGCGGGCTGGGTGCGACGGGTGGTGTGGCGCCCGACGGGCTCGGTGCGGACGAGGTCGGTGGCCGGGTCGACGCTGACGTCGATGCGCAGGCCGTAGGTCTCGCTGAGCAGGTCGGCGGTGAGGACGTCGACGGGGGACCCGGAGGCCTGGACGACGCCGCTGCGGAGCAGGACGACGTGGTCGGCCACGGCTGCGGCCTGGTTGAGGTCGTGCAGGACGACGCCGACGGCGACGCCGTGGTCGTCGGCGAGGTCGCGCACCAGGTCGAGGATCTCGACCTGGTAGCGCAGGTCGAGGTAGGTGGTGGGCTCGTCGAGCAGGAGCACGCCGGTGTCCTGGGCGAGGCAGGTCGCGAGCCAGACGCGCTGCAGCTCGCCGCCGGAGAGCTCGTCGACGCCGCGGTCGGCCATGCCGGTGACCCCGGTGACCTCCATCGCGTGGGCGACGGCACGGGGGCCGTCGGCGTCGGTGCGGCGGTAGCGGGCCTGGTAGGGGTGGCGACCGTAGCCGACGATGTCGCGGACGGTGACCCCGTTGGGGGTCGGGCGGCTCTGCGACAGGAGGGTCACCTGGCGGGCGAAGTCCTTGGGCTTGAGCGCGAGGGCGTCCGGTGCGTCGGGCAGGCTCACGGTGCCCGAGGTGGGGCGGTGGAGGCGGGCGAGCGAGCGCAGCAGGGTCGACTTGCCGGACCCGTTGGGCCCGATGAGCGCGGTGACCCGCCCGGCGACGAGGTCGAGCGACGCGCCGTGCACGACGGTCGACCGGTCGTAGGCGAGGAACAGGTCGGAGCCGGCGAGCGAGGGGTGCTCGGCGGGTGCTCCGGAGCCGGTGGAGGAAGGCTTCACGTGGGTGAGGATAGCCTTACCTGCTGGGAATTCCGAGGGGTCGGGTGGCCGAGGGGCGACATCGGCTGTCCGATTCGCTGCTTGTGCCACGGGTTGACGGGTGAGACGTGGGTCACTACCCTCGACGGGCCCTTTCGGAACATGTTTTCGAAATTTCGATGACGAAGCCGGGCACGACGTCTCCAGACAGTCCCCTGACACACGAGGAAGTGCACCCATGGGATCCCCCACCCGCGGCACCCCCAGCCGCCCCCGAGCACGACGGCTCGCCGCCTGCGCGGGCGCCGTCGGAGCCGCGATGCTCGGCACCACCCTGGTCGCCGCGGCGCCCGCCCCCCGCAGCGACGGGTGCCGGTGCACCTGCCGCCGCCGTCGCCCCCGCTGCGGTCGCCGCGGCGCCCACGCCCGAGCAGACAGCCGTCCTCGAGCGGTACGTCACCGACACCTACGCCTCGCTCGCCGCGATGACCGACGACACCACCGGTCTGCCCGCCGACAACATCGGGGGAGACCTCGACCCCGCGAGCGCGTCCGCCTACACCTCGCCGACCAACATCGGCGGGTACCTGTGGTCCACGGTGATGGCCCGCGACCTCGGCATCGTCACCGTCGACGAGGCCTACGACCTCATGAGCACCACCCTCGCCACCGTCGAGGGCCTCGACCGCCACGAGCCCAGCGGCATGTTCTACAACTGGTACGACCCGGCCACCGGTGAGCGGGTGCGGAACTGGCCCGGCGACGGGGTGGTCGTCGACCAGTTCCTCAGCTCGGTCGACAACGGCTGGCTCGCCGCAGCGCTGCGCGTGGTCGCCGAGGCCGAGCCGCGGCTCGCCGACGAGGCCACCGCCGTCTACGACGACATGAACTTCGGTGCCTTCTACAACGCCGACGCCCTCCCCGACCGCGGCCTCGGTCTGCTCCGCGGCGGGTTCTGGGACGAGGTCCAGACCGAGGGCTCGGTCCCCGGGGACTACCTCGGGACCGGCACCGAGGTCTTCTACACCGGGCACCACTACGACACGCAGGTGTCCGAGACGCGCATCGCCACCTACCTGGGCATCGCCGAGGGCGACGTCCCGCCCGAGACGTACTACGCCACCTGGCGCACCTTCCCCGCCTCGTGCGACTGGGCGTGGCAGGAGTCGCGCCCGAGCGGCGTGACCCGCAGCTACCTCGGCGTCGACGTCTTCGAGGGTGCGTACAGCTACCGCGGCATGTCGATCGTCCCGGGCTGGGGCGGGTCGATGTTCGAGGCACTCATGCCCGACATGCTCGTCCCCGAGTCCGAGTGGGGCCCCACGTCGTGGGGCGTCAACCACCCGCTGTTCGTCGAGGCGCAGAAACAGCACGGCATGGACGAGGCCGGCTACGGCTACTGGGGCTTCTCCCCGGCGTCCAACCCCTTCGGCGGCTACGCCGAGTACGGCGTCGACCAGCTCGGCATGCGCGACGACGGGTACCTCTCCGACGGCGTCACCGACGTCGACGTCGACCGCTTCGGCTGCACCGAGGGCACGAACCCTGACCCCGAGTACCAGGACGGCGTCGTCACGCCCCACGCGTCGTTCCTCGGGCTGTCCTACGACCCCGAGGGCGTGCTCGCCAACCTGGCCGCCCTCGAGTCGGACTTCGACTCCTACGGCCCCGGCGGCTTCTACGACTCGATCGCCGTCCGCTCCGGCACCGTCGCCGAGAAGTACCTCTCCCTCGACCAGTCGATGATCGTCGCCGCGGTCGGCAACTACCTGCTCGACGGCGCCCTCCAGGACTACTTCGTCGACGAGCAGCTCGAGACGGCCCTGCGCCCGCTCATGGAGGCCGAGGTCTTCGCCGCCTCCGCCGAGCCCGTCGTCCCCGTCCTCGCGGCACCGGCCGCGGGCACGGTCCTCACCGACCCGCGCACCACGTTCTCCGGGACCGGCGAGCCCGGCGCGGAGCTGACGGTCAGCGCGACCCCGGTCGACGCGACGCTGCCCGAGGGCGACGCCGTCCCCGAGGTGGACGTAGCGCCCGAAGCCGACGCCGCGGCGCTCGCGGCCCAGACGCTCTGCACAGCTGCGGTCGACGCCGAGGGGGCCTGGTCCTGCGACGGTCAGACGGCGCTCGAGCCGGGCACCTACGTCCTCGCGATCTCGACGACCAGCACCGCGGGCGTCACCGTCCCGGGTGCGGCCGACGTGACCGTCGAGGTCGCAGCGGTCCCGACCGAGGAGCCGACGACGCCGGTGCCGACAGACCCGGCACCGACCGATCCTGCACCGGTCGCCCCGGCCCCGACCGACCCGGCGCCCGGGACCGACCCTGACGCCGCGGTGCCGGGCGACGGATCCGGCGCGGCGGACGGCGCTCCTGGCAGCGACCTCGCGCAGACCGGGGCGGGCGGCACCGTGCCGCTGGTCGTGCTCGGGGCCTTCGCGATCCTGCTCGGTGCCGCCGCGGTCGTCCTCGTCCGGACGCGTCGCCGGGACTGAGTCGCCACGACTGAGCCGCCGAGGCTGAGAGGCAGTCAGCAGAGCAGGCGGCAGCCGGCAGGGAGGTCGTCGCGGGAGGTCCTGCGGCGGCCTCCCTCTGCGCCGTGGGCCTCAGGGTCGTGCGTGGACGGGTCCGCGCACGATCTCCGGTGGTGGCGCTGTCGACGCGCGCTCGACCAGCGTCGTCGCCAGCTCTGCTCGCAGGGTGTGCCCTGTCCCCGAGCGGGCACGGTGCACGAGGTCGACGGCGGCTGCGCCCATCTCGACGAGCGGCTGGTGGACCGTGGTCAGCGCCGGGTCGAGCCACGCGGCGATCGGCAGGTCGTCGAAGCCGACGAGGGAGACGTCGTCGGGGACCCGCAGGCCCGCCTCGCGGACCGCGCGCAGCGCACCGAGCGCCGTGTCGTCGCTGCTCGCGACGATCGCGGTCGGACGGTCGTCGAGGGACAGCAGGTGCCACGCGCCCTCGTACCCGGCGTCGACCGCGAAGTCGCCCGAGCGCACGAGCGTGTCGTCCGGGGCGATGCCGGCCTGGATGAGAGCGGTGCGGTACCCGGCGAGCCGGGCGAGCGCGTTCGCCTGCGCGTCGTCACCGGTGATGGTCGCGATCCGGCGGTGCCCGAGCGCCACCAGGTGCGCGGTCGCGTCGAGACCTCCCTGCCAGTTGGTCGCCCCCACGCTCAGCAGCCCTTCGGGAGGGCGGACCCGTGGGTCGACCACCACCACGGGGACGAGGGCGTCGGCGAAGGCCAGGCGCTCCGACTCGTCCGGGACGGTCACGACGCTCACCGCACCGTCGGTCCCGCGCTCGAGCGCGTGCCCGACCCACGCCCCGCAGTCGTCAGGGTCGGGGTCCACGGTGATCACCAGGTCGTAGCCGTGCCGGCGGGCGCTCTCGGCAGCGCCCCGGACCACGGCCTCGGACCAGGTGCTCTCCAGGCTGACCACCCGGATGTCGACGAGACCCGTCGCCCTGCTCACCGGGCGGCGCACCTCGTGGCCGTGCGCCTCGAGCGCGGCACGGACCCGGGCGCGGGTGCCCGGCGAGACGTCGGGCCGCGAGTTGAGCACCTTCGAGACCGTGGGGACCGAGACGCCGGCCGCCGCCGCGACGACCGCGAGCGGGGTGCGTCCCGGAGTCGCCGGGGGCTGCGTGGTCAAGGAGGTCCCTCCGTCGGGGCTGGGCGGTCCTCCCGAGCCTAGGGGACCCGGAGAGGACCCCCACGACGAAGAGGGGGGTTAACCCCCTGTCGACCTAACCTACGGTTCCGTAGCGTTGCCGTCAGAGCGTCGGGGACCCCCGGTGCACCAGACGACGGACGGACGACGATGACGGCAACCAGTGCGGTGATGAACCCCAGCGAGGCGGTCTCGCCACGCAAGCGTCAGGTCAGCGACTTCTCGGAGCTCACCCGCGCGGTCCAGGAGACCGGTCTCATGCGCCGCCGCTACGCGCACTACTGGGGACGCTTCGCGCTGCTGTGCGCGCTGCTCGCCGGGGCCGTGGCGCTCATGGTCACGCTCGGTGACTCGTGGTGGCAGCTCGCCGTCGCCGGTGGCCTCGGTCTCCTGCTGACGCAGTTCGCCTTCCTCGGGCACGACGCCGCGCACCGCCAGATCTTCGACTCGGGCAAGTGGAACGACTGGGCGAGCCTCATCGTCGCCAACCTCTTCGGCGGCCTCAGCTACGGCTGGTGGCTGCACAAGCACTCCAAGCACCACCAGAAGCCCAACGTCGAGGGTGTCGACCCCGACATGCTCAACGGTGTGCTCACCTGGGAGACCAACACCCTCGAGAAGCCGAAGACCGGCATCAAGGCGTGGCTCGTCGCCCGCCAGGGCAACTGGTTCTTCCCGCTGCTCCTCCTCGAGGGCGTCAACCTGCACGTCGCCGGTCTGCGGACCATCCTCGGCAAGGGCCCGGTCAAGCGCCGCGGCACCGAGCTCACCCTCGTGAGCATCCGTCTCATCGGCTACGTCGCGGCCGTGTTCCTGCTCATGCCGGTCGGCCTCGGCTTCGCCTTCCTCGCCGTGCAGCTCGGTTCCTTCGGGTTCTTCATGGGCGCGTCGTTCGCCCCGAACCACAAGGGCATGCCGACCGTCGGCCCCGACGTGAAGATCGACTTCCTGCGCCGCCAGGTGCTCATGAGCCGCAACATCCACGGCGGACGCTGGGTCGCGGTGTTCATGGGCGGCCTCAACTTCCAGGTCGAGCACCACCTCTTCCCGTCCATGCCGAGCCCGGCGCTGCGCGAGGTGCGGCCGATGGTCAAGCAGTTCTGCGCCGACAAGGGCATCAAGTACACCGAGACGTCGCTCATCGAGTCGTACAAGATCGTCATCGACTACCTCAACCGGGTCGGGCTCTCGGCCCGCGACCCCTTCCAGTGCCCGCTGACCGCGCAGTTCCGGTCCGCTCGCTGACAAGCCCACACACTGCGCAGAGAGGCCCCGACCGTCACGGTCGGGGCCTCTCTGCTGTCTGGGAGCTGCGGTCTCAGGCGTCGCCGGCGGAGATGGCGAGGGCCTCGTCCTCTGCGCTCTCCGAGGGGACGTCGTGGTCCTGGGCGAAGGTCTTCCGGCCGAGGACCAGCACACCGATCGCCACGAGCACGGCGACCGCTGCGGTCCAGTACGGGGCGGGGAGCCCGAGGTGGTCGCGGATCGGCCCGGCGACGGCGGGGGCGATCGCGCCGCCCATGAACCGCACGCCGCTGTAGGTGGACGACGCCACGGAGCGGGGCAGGTCGGTCGACTCCATGACCGCCTCGGTGAGCGCGGTGTTGAGCACCCCGAGGAACAGCCCCGCGACGACGATCGCGGTGACCAAGACCGTGAAGTGGTCGGTGAAGGTCGCGAGGACCACGAAGTCGAGGGCCAGCAGCCCGAGCATCGCGTAGAGCACGGCGTGCAGGCCGAACCTGCGGGTGAGGCGCGGGGCCGCGACGACCGAGGTGATCGCCAGGCAGATGCCCCATCCGAAGAAGACGAGCCCGAGCTCGTGCGCGCCCACGTGGATGCCCACGGTCTCGGCCGCGGCCTCGATGGGGAACGGCGAGTACGCGAGCAGGACGAAGAAGCCGAAGTTGTAGAACAGCGCCGCGAGGGCGAGGGTGCGCAGGCCCGGCTTCTTGAGCGCCGAGAACGAGGCCGTCGCGGAGATCTTCGGTCCGGTGCTCGGGGCTGACCTGCCGAAGAACGCGACGATCGCGAGGAACCCGATCGCCATGAGTACTGCGGTGCCGAAGAACGGTGCCCGCCAGCTGACCTCGCCGAGCGCACCGCCCACCAGCGGCCCCACGGCGATGCCGATACCCAGCGCGGCCTCGTAGAGGATGATCGCGCTCGCGGTGCTGCCGCTGGCCGAGGCGACGATGGTCGCCAGGGCCGTCGAGATGAAGAGGGCGTTGCCCAGGCCCCACCCGGCGCGGAAGCCGATGATCTGGCCGATCGTGCCGGACGCCCCGGCGAGGGCGGCGAAGACGACGATGAGCGCCAGGCCGGCGAGCAGCGTCTTCTTGGCGCCGATGCGCGAGGACACCCAGCTCGTGAAGAGCATGGCGAGGCCGGTGATGAACAGGTAGCTGGTGAACAGCAGCATCACCTGACTCGAGGAGGCGTCGAGCTCGGCGGCGATCGAGGTGAGGATCGGGTCCACGAGGCCGATCCCCATGAAGGAGATGACGCAGGCGAAGGCGATGGCCCACACGACGCGGGGCTGCTTGAGGATGCTGGAGGAGCCCGGGGGGCTGCCCGCCTCGCCGTGCGGGGGCGCGGGGTGGGGTGCTGTGCTGCCGTGCTGGGGGCTGCTGGTGTGCTGGGTGGTGCTGGACGTCATCAGGTCACGCTTTCTAGATGGGTCCTGCGTCGGCCACCTCGCTGGTGAGACGGGCGAGGAGGTCGAGCGCACGGTCGAGCGTGCGCAGGTCGTCCTCGTCGAGCCCGGCGAGGTGGGGGGCGAGGGCCGTCGTGAGGGACGCGCGGTAGCGGGCCAGGGCGGCCCGTCCTGCGTCGGTGACGGAGACGGCGCTGGACCGTCGGTCGATGGGGTCGGGTCGTCGGGACACGAGCCCCTGGGCCTCGAGGCGCTTGACCATCTTCGAGACGGTCGGCTGCGAGGTGCGCTCGATCGCGGCGAGCTCGGTCACGCTGAGGTCTCCGCTGTGCGCGAGGTTCGAGAGCATGCGCCACATGGTGACCGACACGTCGACGTCGATCGCCTGCGCTGCCGTCCGGGCGAACCGGGAGCAGGCGACGACGAGGTCTCCGCCGAGGGTCGCCCGGTCGTGGGGCTGGCTGGCGGGGTGCGCGGTGGTGCTCTCTGCGGTCACGAGACCACTTTACATAGCCTGGCTATGTATCGCAACGGGCGGCGTCGCCGAGACGACCTGGAAGCCGCTCGCAGAAGGGGCTCGTCAGACCCAGCTGCGCAGCCACATGTGCGCACGCCAGAAGCTGTGCGGGATCTCCATCGCCGTCCACACGGGGTAGAAGAAGACGCTCACCGCCAGCACCAGGGCGAGCAGGGCCCCGATCACCCACGCCGCCCGGCGGCGCAGGCGTCTGTCGCCGCTCACCTGTTCCCACACGAGCACCAGCGCGAAGGTGAGCGTGAGGTACATCCACGGGGCGAAGGCGATCGTGTAGAAGGTGAAGATGGTCCGCTCGGGGAAGAACAGCCACGGCACCCAGCCCGCCACGATCCCGGAGAGCACCGCGACGGCCCGCCAGTCACGGCGCACCAGGAGCGCGTACAGCGCGACCACGACCGCCGCGGTCGCCAGCCACCAGATCAACGGGTTGCCCACCGACGTGATCGCCCGCGCGCACGCCTCGGCGCCGCACCCGCCCTCGAAGTTCTCCGTCTTGCGCCAGTAGAACGACGTCGGCCGCAGCTGCAGCAGCCAGCCCCACGGGTTCGCCATGTAGGTGTGGGGGTTGTCGAGCCCGGTGTGGAAGGCCAGCATCTTCTCGTGGTAGTGCCAGAACGAGCGCAGCGCCTCGCCCCAGCCGGTCACCACGTCCGGGACCCACCCCGGGTACGACCCCGGGTTCGACACGTACCACTGACGGTCGTAGGACCTCGGGTTCGCGAACCACGCCGACCACGACGCCAGGTAGGTCACCAGCACCGTCGGCAGCATCGCGGCGGCGGCCGGCACGGCGTCGAGCAGCAGCGACCCGACGTGCCACTGCCGCGCCCCCACCGCCCGCCGGGCGGACGCGTCCCACGCGACGGAGACCAGGCAGAAGACCGCCACGAAGTACAGCCCCGACCACTTGGTGCCGCAGGCGAGGCCCAGCGCCACCGCGGCCGCAAGGCGCCACCACCGGACACCGACGACCGGGCCGTCTCGCCCGACGCCACGGCCCGAGTCGACCATCGCGGCGGAGCGCGCCGCGAGCCTGCGCCGGAACCACTCCCGGTCCTTGACCAGCAGCGCGAAGGCGACCACCACCCAGAACATGAGGAACACGTCGAGCAGACCCGTCCGGGAGTGCACGATCGCCACCCCGTCGACCGCCATCAGCCCGCCCGCGACCACACCGAAGACCGTCGACCCGAAGACGCGCCGCGCCGTGCGTGCCACGAGGAACACCGCGACGACCCCCACCACGGCCGACGCGAGACGCCACGCCCACGCGTTCTCCGCGCCGCCCAGCCACATGCCGAGGGCGATCATCCACTTGCCGACGGGCGGGTGGACCACGTAGTCCGCAGCGGTGAGGAAGCTGTCCTGGTTCCCCGACTCGAACGCCGGGTTGGGCTCGTCGGGCCAGTCCGCCTCGTAGCCGAGGTTGAGGAGGGTGTAGGCGCCCTTGACGTAGTACGTCTCGTCGAACACCAGCGTGCTCGGGGTACCGAGGTTCACGAAGCGGATGACGCCCGCCACCACCGCGACGAGCAGCGGGCCGAGCCAGCCCCAGAGGCGGTCGTGCGCGGTGACGCTCAGCGACAGGACCCGGTCCGAGAACAGCCGCCGGAGCAGCGCCTGCTCGGTCTGCCCGGTGGGACGGTCCCGCTTGACCAGGTCGACGGTGGTCGTGGTGGGGCTGGTGCTGGTCGCGGCCGGCGAGGCCTCGTCAGTCTCCGCGTGCCGTCCAGACGGGCCTGCCGGCGGGGTAGGCGCGCCTGGTGTGCCGGCGTCGTACGCCCCGTTCGTCCCTGTCACGCCAGCCATCGTAGGGGGACATGGCAGGCTTGGCCCCATGACAGGCCGCCTCATCCTTGCCGGGACACCCATCGGGGACGTGGAGGACGCGTCACCGCGTCTGCGACGTCTCCTCGTCGAGGCCGACGTCGTCGCGGCCGAGGACACCCGACGGCTGCACGCCCTCGCCGGGCGCCTCGAGCTGAAGATGACCGGGAAGGTGCTCAGCTACCACGAGCACAACGAGTCGGCCCGCGCCGACGAGCTCCTCGACGTCGTCGAGTCGGGCGGCACGGTGCTCATCGTCACCGACGCCGGCATGCCCTCGGTCTCCGACCCCGGGTACCGGGTCGTCACCCGTGCCATCGAGCGCGGGCTCCCCGTGACGTCCGCCCCCGGACCCAGCGCCGTGCTCACCGCGCTCGCGGTCTCGGGCCTGCCGACCGACAGGTTCTGCTTCGAGGGCTTCCCCCCGCGCAAGCCCGGCGAGCGCGCCCGGACCTTCGAGCTGCTGGCCGACGAGCGCCGCACCATGGTGTTCTTCGAGTCCCCGCACCGCGTCGACCAGACCCTCGCCGCCATGGCGCAGGCCTTCGGCGCCGACCGCCCCGCCGCCGTGTGCCGCGAGCTCACCAAGACCTACGAGGAGGTCCTGCGCGGAGGGCTCGGCGAGCTGGCCGAGACGGCCGCCCAGGAGCAGCTGCGCGGCGAGATCTCGATCGTCGTCTCCGGCGCCCCGCAGCGCGAGACCGCCACGACCGCCGAGCTCGTCGCCGAGGTGCTGTCCCGCGTCGCCGGGGGAGAGCGCCTCAAGGAGGCCGTCGCCGGTGTCGCCGACGCCGCAGGCGTCCACAAGCGCGAGCTCTACGCGGCGGCGCTCGCGGCGAAGTAGAGGGCGAGGGTCAGGCGGAGGCGACCAGCTCGACGCCGGCTGCGGCCATGTCGACGCGGGCCTGAAAGCCCTGCTCGGGGGACACCGGGACGGTGAGGTCGGTGAAGACCCGTGTCGCCAGCCCGAGCTGGAGCGCGTCGAGCGCCGTGGCCTTGACGCAGTGCGACTCCGCGATCCCGACGACGTCGACCGCCTCGACGCGCGCCTCGCGGAGCACGTCGGCGAGCAGGCGCCCCTCGCTGTCGACGCCCTCGAAGCCGGAGTAGGCGGCCTGGTACTCGCCCTTCTTCACCGAGACGTCGGGCGCGAGGTCCGCGAGCGCCGGGTGCAGCTCGGCCTCGGCGGTCCCGGCGACACCGTGCGGCGGCCAGGTGTCGACGTAGTCGGGGGTGTCGCCGAAGTGCTCGCCCGGGTCGACGTGCCAGTCCTGCGTCGTCACGACGAGTGCGTAGTCGGCGCGGTGCGCGGCGGCGAAGCCTGCGACGGCGTGCGCGACCGCGTCGCCGCCGTCGACCCCGAGGGCGCCGCCCTCGCAGAAGGTCGGCTGGACGTCGACTACCAGCAGCGCGCGGCGGGGTGCGGGTCCGGGCTGTCCCGGCAGGCTCTGCGCGGCGTCTGTGCTCATCCGCCCACTCTAACCAGCACCCCCACCGGACCTCTCCCGGACATCCCCTGCACCACCCGGGCGACCCGCCGTAAGGTGCAGGCATGCCCCGTGAGATCGAGTTCCGCCGGATCCCTGGCCTGCCGCCGTACGTCTTCACGATCATCGACTCCCTCAAGCTGGCTGCGCGCCGCGAGGGACGCGACATCGTCGACCTCGGCTTCGGCAACCCCGACCTGCCCAGCCCGCAGATCGCGGTGGACAAGCTCACGGAGGCGGCGCACAACCAGCGCAACCACCGGTACTCCTCGTCCCGCGGCATCCCCAAGCTGCGCGAGGCCGTGGCCGACCACTACAAGCGGCGTTTCGACGTGACGCTCGACCCCGAGACGCAGGTCATCTCGACCATCGGCGCGAAGGAGGGCTTCAGCCACCTCATGTGGGTGCTGCTGCAGCCCGGCGACGCGGCGATCGTCCCCACGCCCAGCTACCCCATCCACATCTGGGGCCCGTACTTCGCCGGGGCGGACGCGCGCCAGGTGCCCATCGGCGACGGCACCGACGCCGCGGGGTTCATCGACCGTGTGATCGAGGCCTGGGAGCTCGGCTGGCCCAAGCCGCGTGTCGTGGTGCTGTCCTTCCCGCACAACCCGACGACCACGGTCGCGCAGCTGAGCGACCTGCAGCGTCTGGTCGACTGGGCCAAGGACCGCGACGTGGTGCTGGTCCACGACCTCGCCTACGCGGACATGACCTTCGACGGCTTCACGCCGCCGTCGATCATGCAGTGCGAGGGGGCGACCGAGGTCGCCGTCGAGCTGTACTCGATGACCAAGTCGTTCTCCATGGCGGGCTGGCGGGTGGCGTTCCTCGTCGGACGCGAGGACGTGGTCGGGGCGCTCGCCAAGCTGAAGAGCTACCTCGACTACGGCACCTTCCAGCCGATCCAGATCGCGGCGACCGTGACCCTCAACGAGGCGACGGACTTCCCCGCCGAGGTGTCGGCGGTCTACGAGTCCCGCCGCAACGCCCTCGTCGACGGCCTCAACCGCATCGGGTGGGAGATCGAGCGTCCCGGCGGCACCATGTTCGTCTGGGCGCGCATCCCCGAGCCCTACCGCCACATGGGCTCGATCGAGTTCGCGACCCACGTCATCGAGCAGTGCGACGTCGCGGTCTCGCCGGGCGTCGGCTTCGGCGCCGGCGGCGACGACCACGTGCGCTTCGCCCTCATCGAGAACGAGCACCGGATCGGCCAGGCCGTCCGCGGCCTCAAGAAGGGACTGACGCTGCTGTGACCGCACGCCTCCGGACGACGGGCCCCCGCCCCGCCCTGCGACCTGCGGCCCTCGCGCTCGCGCTGACCCTCACCGTCGCCGCGTGCTCCTCGGACGACGACGCGCCGTCGGCGCCGACCGCCACGGCCTCGGCCTCCGTCGACCCGGACGACCCCGCGGCCGAGCCCACGGACGACACCTCGGCCGGTGCCCTCGACCCGCGCGACGACGTCGTCGAGTCGGTGACGGCGACGGTCGGCGAGCCGCTCGCGACCGGCCTCGCCGCGCCGTGGGGCCTGGCCCAGCTGCCCGACGGCGACTGGCTCGTCACCGAGCGCGACACCCGCGCCGTCAAGCTCGTCCCGGCGGACGGCTCGACCCCTGCCGTGCTCACCGGGCCGGGGGCGGACGAGCTCGTCGACGGGACGACCGGGACGAACGAGGGCGGTCTCCTCGGCGTCGCGCTCTCCCCGACCTTCGACGACGACGGCCTCGTCTTCTTCTACCGCACCGCCGAGGACGGCAACGAGGTGCTCAGCGGTGCGCTCGACGGCACGGTGCTCGGCGAGCTCACCCCGATCCTCTCCGGCATCCCGGCAGGGTCCACCCACAACGGCGGACGGCTCGCCTTCGGGCCCGACGACCAGCTGTACGTGACGACCGGCGACTCGGGCTCGACCATCCTGGCCCAGCACCCCGACTCCCTCGGCGGCAAGATCCTGCGGATCGCCCCGGACGGGTCGGTGCCTCGTGACAACCCCGTGCCTGGCTCACCCGTGTGGAGCCTGGGGCACCGCAACGTCCAGGGGCTCGGCTGGGCCGACGACGGTCGCATGCTCGCCTCCGAGCTCGGGCAGGACGACCTCGACGAGCTCAACCTCGTGGTCTCCGGCGGCAACTACGGCTGGCCGGCCGTCGAGGGGCCCGGCGGGACGTCACAGGGGTTCGTCGACCCCCTCGTCAGCTGGCCGACGGCGGACGCCTCTCCGAGCGGGCTCGCCGTCACCGACGAGGGCGTCTACGTGGCCGCGCTGCGCGGGGAGGCCCTGCTGCGCGTCCCGCTCGCGGCCGACGGTGTGGGTCAGCCGCAGGCGCTGCTCGACGGCGAGCTCGGGCGCCTGCGCGCCGTGGTCGTCGGGGCCGACGGCGACCTCTACGTCCTCACCAACAACTCCGACGGTCGCGGGGAGCCGCGCGACGGCGACGACCGCCTCGTCCCGGTGACCATCACCGAGGACTGACGTGCCCGAGGAGCCGGCGGCGATCGTCGCCGCCGAGGCGCCGCGCCCGGGGGCCCCGGCGCGCCGCCTCGTCGAGGACCACCACCGGCGCGCCGCCGCCGCCCGGGCCGTGCTCGACCACCTCGACGGTGTCCGCGCGCGCGTCGCCGCCCAGGTGCACGACGACCGTGCGCGGCGCGTCCGCGCGGAGCTCGACGGGCTCACCGTCGACCGCCTCGCGGAGGTCACCGACCGGAACCTGCGCGTGCGCGCCCTCGCCGCGGCGGGCTTCACCACGGTGGGCTCCCTGCTCGACGCGACCCCCGAGCAGCTCGAGACGCACGACGGCATCGGTCCGCACACCGCACGGACCGCCGTCGCCGCCGCCCAGCAGCTCGCCGACGCGACGGCGACGGGGCTCTCGATGCGCATCACCCTCGACCGTGACGACGCCTCGGGGACACGCCTGCTCGGCTCCCTCGAGGTGCTGGTGCGCCTCGGGCCCGAGGTGGAGCCCCACCGCCGCGACCTCGACGACTACTCCCGAGCCGTCGAGCCGCTCGTCGGCGCCGCCCGTCCCGCGACGCGACCGCTGACCTTCCTGCTGCGTCGGGGGCAGGCACGTCGTCGGGCGACCGACGCCCTGGTCGCCCTCGCCGGGTGGGACCCGTGGGTGCGGGCGACCGGGCTCGACCGGCTCCTGGACCGCCTCGCGACCGCCCGCGCCGAGCACGGGCCTGGCCCGCTCGCGGTGTGGGACGACTTCGAGCGTCGCTCGGCCGAGTACTACACCGTGCTCGGAGAGATCGTCCCGGTCGCGCGCGACGTGCTCGCCTCCCACGGCATGCTCCCCTCCGAGCTGGCCGACCGGGTCGCCGCGGTCGAGCTCGACACGACGCTCCTCGACGTCAGCCTGCGCGGCTACCAGGCCTTCGGGGCCCGGTTCGTGCTCAACCAGGGGCGCGTGCTGCTGGGCGACGAGATGGGCCTCGGCAAGACCGTCCAGGCGATCGCCGTCATGGCGCACCTCGTGGCCTCGGGGGCCACGCACGTGCTCGTCGTGTGCCCGGCGAGCGTGCTCGTCGGCTGGCTCCGTGAGGTCGACCGGCGGTCGTCGCTGCGCGCCTGGCGCCTGCACGGCCCGGACCGGGACGCCGCCGCGGCGTCCTGGCTCGCCGAGGGCGGGGTGGCCGTGACGACCTTCGAGGGGCTGCGGCACGTGCCGCTCGCCGCCGGGGAGGTCCTCGACCTGCTCGTCGTCGACGAGGCGCACCTCGTCAAGAACCCCCGCGCCCAGCGGTCGCAGGACGTGGCCGCGTGGGCCGACCGCTGCTGGCGGGTGCTCCTCATGACCGGGACACCGCTCGAGAACAGGCTCGAGGAGTTCCTCGGTCTCGTCCGGGTGCTCCAGCCCGCCCTCGTCGACGCCCTGCCCGCCCACCTGCGGCTCGTCGGCGCCGACGTCCTGCGGCACTCCATGGCCCCGGTGTACCTGCGTCGCAACGCCGTCGACGTGCTCGTCGAGCTCCCCGACCTCGTCGAGCTCGACGAGTGGGAAGAGCTCACCCCGGCGGGCGAGGCCGTCTACGCGGCGGCGGTCGCCGCCGGGAGCTTCATGGACATGCGCCGGGCCGCCTTCGCGACCGCCGACCCGGCGGAGTCGAGCAAGCTCGGGCGGCTGCTCGAGATCCTCGAGGACGCCGCCGAGAGCGGCGAGAAGGTCGTCGTCTTCTCGTACTTCCGCGACGTCGTCGACCTCGTGCGCCGCACCGTCGCCGAGACCCGGCCCGACGCCGTCTACGGCCCCCTCTGGGGCGGGGTCGCCGCCGAGGACCGGCAGGCCGCGGTCGACGACTTCACCGCGGCCCCTCCGGGCGCCGTGCTCGTCGCCCAGGTCGACGCCGGGGGAGTGGGCCTCAACATCCAGGCCGCGAACGTCGTGGTCATCTGCGAGCCCCAGCTGAAGCCGACCACCGAGGCGCAGGCCGTCGCCCGGGTCCGCCGGATGGGCCAGGTGCGCTCGGTGCGCGTGCACCGCCTGCTCGTCGAGGGGAGCGTCGACGAGCGCATCCGCGAGCTGCTGACCGCCAAGTCGCGGGTGTTCGACGAGTACGTCCGCGAGTCCGCCATGGCTGCCGGCACCGAACGGGCCGTCGACGTCACCGAGGCGGTGCTCGCCCGGGAGGTGGTGGAGGCCGAGCAGGCCCGGCTCGGCTACGGGCCGGTCTGGGACGGCCTCGGGGCCTGACAGCCTCCCCGGGTGCCGGGGTTACGGGCCTTCGGTAGCCTCCCTGGGACACACCGAGACCTCGCGCAGCAGGTCAGCGCCCCACGAGAGGACCCCGATGCCCGATCTCCGGACCACCGCCGCCCGACGTGCTGATGGTGCCCGAACCCCGAGCACCCGAGGCGGTGCAGGCACGACCGTGCTCGCCGTGCTCGTGACGGGAGCGCTCGCGGCCTGCTCGTCGGACGACGAGGGCCTCGACACCACCCCCGGCGGGCAGGTCGCCTACGCGTGCGCACTCGCCGAGCAGATCGGTGACGAGCACCCCGCCCCGGAAGACTGGGGCACCGCGATCGGCGCCGACGCGGAGCCCGGCGCGGTCGCCGCGTCCGCGCTCGCCGCGCTCCTCGGCGGGGCGACCGGCTTCGCGCACCCCGACCACCCGGAGCTCGCCGAGCCGGCCGCGGACATCGTCCGGTCGGTCCAGCGGATGGACCTGGCCGGGATCGAGGACGGTCTCACCGGCGTCCGCGCGGCCTGCGTCGACGTCGACGGCACGCCACCGGAGGACCTCGGCCAGGCCGGGCAGGTGGCCTACGCCTGCGACCTCGCCCGGCACGTGACCGACGAGCGTGGAGAGGTCTCCACGTGGGGCGGGGTCGCCGAGGACCCGGCGTGGACCGAGACCATGGCCGCCGCGGCCCTCGTCGGAGCGTTCACGGGCGGGCCCGTCCCCGGCGCCGAGGACCTGGGAGACGCCTCGGCCGACGTCGTCGCGGGCGTCTCGAGGGCGGACGCCGAGCAGGTGCAGGCCGGGCTGGAGGACCTCGTCGGGTCCTGCCCGTCCTGACCGGTGCAGGGCCGGGGTGCCGTCGCCGTCTCGGCGGGGAGACCGGCGGCGGACCTCGTCGCCCAGACGTTCTAGCATTGACCCCATGGCCCACGACGAGACCGCAGCGCCCACCGGGACGCAGTCCTTCTACCTCACCACCCCGATCTACTACGTGAACGACGCCCCGCACATCGGGCACGCGTACACGACGGTCGCGGGCGACGTCCTGACCCGCTGGCACCGCCAGCGCCAGGAGCGCGTCTGGTTCCTCACGGGGACCGACGAGCACGGGCAGAAGGTCATGCGCACCGCCGAGGCCAACGGCGTGACGCCGCAGGAGTGGGCCGACCGCCTCGTCGAGTCGTCGTGGGAGCCGGTCCTCGAGACCCTCGACGCCCGCAACGACGACTTCATCCGCACCACGCAGCCGCGCCACACCGAGCGGGTCCAGCGGTTCATCCAGGACCTGCACGACAAGGGCGAGATCTACGCGGGCTCCTACGAGGGTCCCTACTGCGTGGGCTGCGAGGAGTACAAGCTCCCCGGTGAGCTGCTCGACGGCACGGGGGAGTACGAGGGCCTCAAGCTCTGCCCGATCCACAGCCGCCCGGTCGAGATGCTCTCCGAGCAGAACTACTTCTTCAAGATGAGCGCCTACGCCGACCGCCTCCTGGCGCTCTACGAGGAGCACCCGGAGTTCGTGCAGCCGGCCAGCGCGCGCAACGAGGTCCTCGCCTTCGTCAAGGGCGGGCTGCAGGACCTCTCGATCTCGCGGAACACCTTCGACTGGGGCATCCCCATCCCGTGGGACACCTCGCACGTGCTGTACGTGTGGTTCGACGCGCTGCTCAACTACGCGACCGCCATCGGCCTCGACAGCGACGACGAGGCCGAGCGCGAGCGCTTCGCCTCCACGTGGCCGGCCGACGTCCACCTGGTCGGCAAGGACATCCTGCGCTTCCACGCGGTGATCTGGCCCGCGATGCTCATGGCCGCGGGGCTCCCGCTGCCCAAGACGGTCTTCGCGCACGGGTGGCTGCTCGTGGGCGGCGAGAAGATGAGCAAGTCCAAGCTCACCGGCATCGCCCCGACGCAGATCACCGACGTGTTCGGCTCGGACGCCTTCCGCTACTACTTCATGCGGGCCATCCCCTTCGGGCAGGACGGCTCGTTCTCGTGGGAGGACCTCTCGGCGCGCTACAACGCCGAGCTCGCCAACGGCTTCGGCAACCTCGCCTCGCGCGTCGCCGCCATGATCTCGAAGAACTTCGGCGGCTCGCTCCCGCGCCCCGGCTCCTCCGGCGACGCCGAGACCGCCCTCCAGCAGGTCGCGGCGAAGGCCGTCGCCGAGGCCGAGGCCGCGATCGACCGCATCTCGCCCAACGAGGCGATCAACGCGGTGTGGGCCCTCGTCGACGCCACGAACCTCTACCTCACCGAGCAGGAGCCCTGGAAGGTCGCCAAGCTCCCGGGGGAGACCACCGAGAGCGGCGCCGGCGTCGAGGGCGGGCGCCTGGCGACCATCCTCGTGACCGCCGCGGAGGCGCTGCGCACCCTCGCGGTGCTCCTCAACCCGGTGGTGCCCAAGGCGGCAGAGGGACTGTGGACGGCGCTCGGCGCCGAGGAGCCGCTCGGCCCGCTCGGTGCGCAGCCGGTGCAGACGGCGGCCGAGTTCGGCCAGCTGCCCGCCGGCACCCGTGTCACCAAGGGCGCCTCGCTGTTCCCGCGCCTCGACGAGGTCTGACGCCTGTGGGTCGCAGCCGTGAGCGCGGGTGGCCGGCGGCGCCCGAGGCGCTGCCGTCACCCGTGGTCGACAACCACACGCACCTCGACTCGATCGGGCACGTGCTCGGCCCCGACGACGAGGTGCCCAGCGTCGAGCGGCTGATCGCCGACGCGGTCGCCGTCGGCGTGACCCGCATGGTCCAGGTGGGGTGCGACGTCCCGGCGATCCGCTTCACGGACCAGGTGGTCCGTGAGCACCCCGAGCTGCTCGGCGCCGTCGCGATCCACCCGAACGAGGCCCCGCTGCACGCGGGGGTGCGCGAGCGTGGCCCGGACGGGCTCGAGGCGACCGTGCGCGACCACCACGCCGTCTCCCTGGACGACGCGATCGCGCTCGTGGCGGACCTCGCCCGCGGCAACGACCGCATCCGGGCCGTCGGCGAGACCGGTCTCGACCTCTTCCGCACCGGTGAGGCCGGACGAGCCGCGCAGCGCGAGTCGTTCCGGGCGCACGTGGCGCTCGCCAAGGAGCTCGGCCTCGCGCTGCAGATCCACGACCGCGACGCGCACGCGGAGGTGCTCGAGGTGCTGCGGACCGACGGTGCCCCCGAGCGCACCGTGTTCCACTGCTACTCGGGCGACGCGGAGATGGCCCGCGAGTGCGTGGCCCAGGGCTGGTACCTGTCCTTCGCGGGGCCCGTCACCTTCAAGCCGAACGAGGGGCTGCGCGACGCCCTCCGCGAGGTCCCGCTGTCCCAGGTGCTGGTCGAGACCGACGCCCCCTACCTCACCCCGCACCCGTTCCGCGGTCGCCCGAACGCGCCGTACCTCGTCCCTGTGACGATGGCGACGGTCGCCGAGGTCAAGGGCGTCTCGCTCGACGAGGCCTGCCGCGGCGTGGCCGCGACCTCGGAGGACGTCTACGGCACCTGGTGACCGCGCGCGACCGCCTGCTGGCCCGGCCCGGCGGGGCGGGTGCTTCGCCCGCTCCGTCCCTTCTCCCGCGGCGCACGGTGGACTACGGTGAGACCAGACCCGTCCCGCGTCGCACCCCTCGCGAGGAGTGCCCGGCGCACACGATCCCCGAAGGACCCTGGACCCTGTGAGCATCGACCCCGTGACCTCGAACCTGTGACCTCGACCTCCTCGGTCCGCCGCAGCCGCCGCCCTGCCCGCTTCGTCGCGCAGGGCCTGGTGCTCGCGACCGTGCTCGCCGGGACCACGGCCTTCACCACGCTCCACAGGACGGTGACGGTCGAGGTCGACGGCGTGGCCCACGAGGTCTCCGGCTTCTCGCGGACGGTGGACGACGTCCTCGCGAGCAGCTCGCTCGACGTCGGTGCGCAGGACCAGGTCTTCCCGTCGCTCGACAGCCCGGTGGACGACGGCGACCTGGTCGTCGTCCGCACGGTCCGTGACGTGGAGGTGGAGATCGACGGCACGAGCCAGACCATCCAGTCCTCCGCGCGCACCGTCGGCGAGGTCCTCGACGAGCTCGGCACGCGCGCCGACGGCGCCGACGTGTCCGCCTCGCGCAGCGCCGAGGTCGGGCGCGAGCCGCTGGTCATCACCACGCCCAAGTCCGTCACCCTGGCCGTGGACGGCCAGCAGCTGGACATCTCCACCACCGAGGGCACCGTCCGCGACGTGCTCCTCACCGCGGGTGTCGTGCTCGACGGCGAGGACACCGTCTCGGTCGACCCGTCGCCGACGACAGTGGCCGCCGCAGAGTCCACCGCCGGGGCCACCTCCGCCGCTCTCGACGCCGAGACGGTCGACGGCATGGTGCTGACCATCGGGCGGGGCGCCTCGGACATGTCGTCGGCGCAAGAGGTCCTGCCCTACGCGACGCAGGAGGTCGAGGACCCGACGGTCATCGCCGGAAGGACCGTCGTCACCCAGAAGGGCGTGCTCGGCCAGGCCGTCACCACCTACGACGTGACCCTCGTCGACGGGGTCGAGGTGGGCCGCGAGGTCCTCGCCCGCCGCGTCACCGTCGAGCCGCAGGACGAGATCGTCTCGGTCGGCACGCTCGAGCTCCCCGACCCCGCGCTCGTCGTCGTCGACCCGGGCTCGGCGAAGGCGATCGCCCAGGTGATGGTCGCCGACCGCGGCTGGGGCGCCGACCAGTTCGCGTGCCTCGACTCGCTCTGGCAGAAGGAGAGCAACTGGCGGGTCACGGCTGCCAACCCCTCGAGCAGCGCGTACGGCATCCCGCAGGCGCTCCCGGGCTCCAAGATGGCCAGCGCCGGCGCCGACTGGCAGACCAACGCCGAGACTCAGATCACGTGGGGCCTGGGCTACATCAGTGGCCGCTACGGCACGCCTTGCGCCGCCTGGGCGCACTCCAAGGAGAAGAACTTCTACTGACCGGCGGCCGTCTGCTCTCGGCTGACAGGCCTCGCGATCGGTCGGGGTCTCCCAGGGCACGCCGTCGCGGCTGGTCATCGGCCTGGGTGCAGCGAACGGCAGGGGTGCGAGCGACACGCCGACCCGCTGTCGAACGTGAGGCACTTCACCCGCTCGACGCCCGGCATGTCCTTGGATGTCCGCTCTGCGGGACGCCCGTGCCGACCGCGACCTCTTGGCGGATGATCACGGATCGGTTACGGTCGAACGTCGCCACGGTGCCAGAGCCCGTGCGGACCGACACCCGGAAGGCCTCACGGCGGACCGAGGACGGACGCCGGACGCACGACACCGCCGGCGACAGCTGTCCGGACCGCGCCAGGGGGCGCCGGGGACCGGGCAGGATCGATCGCCGGATCAGGATCGACGGACAGCCCTCACGGGCGGCGGTGAAACCCCGCAGCCGTCTCCTGTGCCCGGACCGCTCCACGTCTGGACACCAGTGAAAAATCTCTTCAGCGCCTTCTCCGGCCGCGCCTCCCAGCGCGGACCCGCGAAGCCCGGCGAGTCCACCGATCTCGCCGGCGACGGCCTCACCGAGGCCACCCCGCTCAGCGAGGGCACCGCGCCCTCCAGCGCGCGCCGCTCGCGCCGCACCCCTCTCCTCGTCGTCGGCGGTCTCACCGTCGCCGTCCTCGCGACCGGCACCGCCGTGTACGCCAACGCCCACAAGACCGTGCTGCTCGACATCGACGGCCAGGTCCAGGAGGTCACGACCTTCTCCGGCTCCGTCGAGGGCGTCCTCGCCGAGAACGACGTCACCGTCGGCCCGGACGACGTCGTCGCCCCGGCAGCAGCCTCCAGCCTCACCGACGGCGCCGACGTGGTCGTGCGGTACTCCCGCGAGATCACGCTGCAGACCGACGGCGAGCCCACGACCATCAAGACCACGGCTGTCGACGCCGACGAGCTGCTCTCGGCGTACGCCGACCGCGGCAGCGACGTCAGCCTCGTCGCCTCGCGCTCCCAGGGCGACGGTCGTACCGACCTCGGCCTGCGCCTCTCGCTCGAGGGTCCCGTCCAGCTCCAGGTCGACGGCAAGACCGTCGAGGTCGCCGACGGCACCGCCGGGGTCGACACGATCCTCGCCGACCACGACATCGAGCTCGGCGACCTCGACCGCCTGACTGTCGAGCAGCTGCCGACGCCCGAGGCGCTCGCCGCGCAGGAGCAGGCCGCCGCCCGTGGCGCAGCACCTGCTGCGGACGCCACCGTCGAGACGACGGCCTCCGAGGCCGACGCCACGGCGGACGCGACCGAGGAGCCCGAGGCGCCCGCCACGCAGGCGCCCGACGTCATCACGGACCCGCGCGCCGACGACACCCAGGTGACGATCGTCGTCCGACGCGTCGCCGTCGCCGACGAGACCCTCACCGCGCCGATCCCCTTCGAGACCGTCACGGAGGAGGACCCGGAGCGCTTCGAGGACCTCCCCGTCGTGACCAAGGTCGAGGGCGTCGACGGAGAGTGGACCGCGGTCTCGGCCGTCACGACCGTCGACGGTGTCGAGGAGTCGCGCGAGCTGACCCGTGACGAGCTCACGACCGCCCCGGTCACCGAGGTGCTCGTCCAGGGCACCAAGGAGCGTCCGAAGGTCGTCGCACCGCCGGTCGTCCGGTCCGCGCCGGCTGCTCCCTCGGCACCCGTGGACGGCGGCTCGGGCGAGCCTGCCCCGGAGGCCGCACCGGCCCCGGCCGTCGGCGGAGACGTCTGGGCCGCCCTGGCCCAGTGCGAGTCCTCCGGCAACCCGTCCGTGGTGTCGAGCAACGGTCTGTACCACGGTCTCTACCAGTTCTCGGTGGGCACCTGGCAGTCGCTCGGCGGCGTCGGTCTCCCGTCGCAGGCGAGCGCCGAGGAGCAGACGCGTCTGGCCCAGGCCCTCCAGGCCCGGTCGGGCTGGGGCCAGTGGCCGCACTGCTCGTCGAAGCTCGGTCTGCGCTGACCCGCTGCTCTGCGCCTGACCACGGTGCTGCGCTGAGCGACAGGTCCCAGGTGGCCTGCCGCATCATCTAGGCTCGTGCTCATGAACGACACGTCGAACGCCCTGCTCGGTCCGGTTCAGATCCGCGACCTGGCAGGGCGTCTCGGCGTCCGGCCCACGAAGACCCTCGGGCAGAACTTCGTGCACGACGCCGGGACGGTCCGCAAGATCGTCCGGTCGGCCGGGATCGAGGCCGGCCAGCACGTCGTCGAGGTCGGGCCGGGCCTCGGGTCGCTGACCTTCGGCCTCCTCGAGGCGGGCGTCACCGTCGTCGCGGTCGAGATCGACCCCGTCCTCGCCGCGCAGCTGCCGCTGACGGTGGCAGACCGCGCACCTGAGTGGTCGGACCGGCTCACGGTCGTCCTCCAGGACGCCCTCACGGTGACCGAGCTCCCGGGACCGGCCCCGACCGCGCTGGTCGCCAACCTCCCGTACAACGTCGCGGTGCCCGTCCTGCTGACGTTCCTCGAGCGCTTCGACTCCCTCGACCGGGTCCTCGTCATGGTCCAGGCCGAGGTGGCCGACAGGCTGGCCGCGCCCCCCGGGAACCGGACCTACGGAATCCCCTCCGTCAAGGCCGCCTGGTACGCCTCCGCGCGCCGCACCTCGACCATCGGGCGCAACGTGTTCTGGCCGGTCCCCAACGTCGACTCCGCCCTCGTGCTGCTCGAGCGTCGCGACCACCCCGTCACGCGGGCGACGCGGGAGCGCGTCTTCGAGGTCGTCGACGCCGCGTTCGCGCAGCGGCGCAAGATGCTCCGCGGCGCGCTCGCCGAGCTCGCCGGGTCTGCTGCGGCAGCCCAGCAGGCCCTCGAGGCGGCCGGTGTCGACCCGACGACCCGCGGCGAGCAGCTGACGGTCGACGACTTCGCCCGCATCGCCGAGGCGCTCGACGACCAGGTCGCAGCCCGCGAGGAGCTCTCCGACCAGGCTGCTGGTCAACCGCAGGGAGCCCCCGCTGCGCCGACCGGAGACCGACCTGGCACAGTAGGACCGTGACCCGGACGACCCGACTGAGCAGCGTGCGTGTGCACCAGCGGTCCGTGACCGCCCGGGCGCCCGGGAAGGTCAACCTGTCGCTGCACGTCGGGGCGCGCGAGGCCGACGGCTACCACCCCCTCGTCACCGTGTTCCAGGCGGTCTCCCTGGTCGAGGAGGTCACCGCGACGGCTGCGCCCACCTTCTCCCTGGAGGTGTCCGGTCCCGGGGCGGAGCACGTCCCGCTCGACGGCACCAATCTCGCCCTGCGCGCCGCGCACGCCCTGGCCGAGCGCACCGGCGTGAGGCTCGGCGCCCGGCTGTCGATCACCAAGGGCATCCCGGTCGCCGGCGGCATGGCGGGCGGATCCGCTGATGCCGCAGCCACCCTCGTGGCCCTCGACGCGCTCTGGGGGACCGCACTGACCCGACCCGAGCTGCTCGACGTCGCCGCCGGTCTCGGCGCGGACGTCCCGTTCTGCCTGCAGGGGCACACCGCCGTCGGTGTCGGGCGTGGCGACGTCCTCACGGCCGCGATGGCGCAGGGAGAGTTCCACTGGGTCTTCGCCCTGCGCGCGCAGGGCCTGTCGACGCCCGAGGTGTTCCGCAGGTTCGACGAGCGGGGCAGCGGCCTGGCCGACCTGCCGGCCGAGGCCGACACCGCGCTCATGGCAGCCCTGCGTGCCGGCGACGCGGTCCGGCTCGGCGAGGCCCTGTCGAACGACCTGCAGCCCGCAGCCCTCGAGCTGGCCCCCGACCTCGCGGGCACCGTCGACGCCGCCCGTGCCGCCGGTGCGCTCGGCGTCGTCGTGTCCGGCTCAGGGCCGACGGTCGCCGTGCTCGCGCGGTCGGCCGCGCACGCCTCCTCGATCGCCGCAGCCCTGACCGTCGCCGGGGTGTGCGCCTCGGCCGTGTGCGCCTCCGGGCCGGTCGCCGGTGCCCGCGTGGTGCAGGAGCACCAGGGCTGAGCTCGCGGCCGGCGGCGAGGCTGAGGACCCCGTCGAGGCCACCGTGCTGACCGTGCCGGGTCGGGTCAGGGGACCGCGATGCGGGTGCCCGCCGCCTCGTCGAGCGACTCCGCCGTCTCGACCGGCGGAGCGGGCGGGGTCGTGGGCCGGTCCTGCGCGAGCAGCGCCTCCTCGGTGCTGAGCCAGCGGCGCGACCGGTGGTACGAGATCCACACGGGCACGAGGCCCGCGATCCACGCCAAGGGCGCTGCGAGGCACACCCCGACGAAACCGAGGTGGGTGGCGAGGAGGAGGGCTGCGCCGACTCGTGTCACGAGCTCGGCGACGCCTGCGATCGTCGGGACGAGCGTGCGGCCCATGCCCTGGAGGGCGTTGCGCAGCACGAAGAGCAGCCCGAGGGCCACGTAGAGCGAGCCGTTGACCACGAGGAAGGTCTGGCCGAGCTCGACGACGTGCTCCTCGCCGGGGCCGACGAACAGCCGGATGAGGTGCCGGCCGAGCAGGACGTTGCCCAGCCCGATCGCGAGGGCGAAGCCGATCGACATGAGGCAGGTGTGCAGGACCCCGGTCCGGATGCGTCCGTAGGAGCGGGCGCCGTAGTTCTGGGCGGTGAAGGTGGCGATCGCGAGCCCGAAGGACGCGAGCGGGGCCATGGCCAGCCCGTCGACCTTCTGCGCGGCGGTGTACGCACCCACGGCCTCGGCGCCGAGGCCGTTGAGCGCGTACTGGAGCACGATGGTGCCGATGGCGATGATCGACGCCTGGAAGGCCATCGGCAGGCCGATGCGCAGCTGTGTGGTGACCTCGGCGCGGGTGACGCGCCAGTCCTCCCGGCTCAGGTGCAGGACGGGCATCTTGCGGTGCACCAGGTACAGGCAGAGGAGCACGGAGACGAGCTGCGAGGTGATGGTCGCGAGGGCCGCGCCGTCGACCCCCATGCCCAGGCCGGCGATGAAGGCGACCACGAGCACCACGTTGAGCAGGCACGAGAGCACGAGGAACACCAGCGGTGTGCGGCTGTCGCCCAGCGCGCGGATCGTGTTCGACAGGAAGTTGAAGAACATGATCGCGCCGATGCCCCAGAACGACACGACGATGAACAGGTGCGCGTCGTCGAGGATCTCGGGAGGGGTGCGCATGAGCACCAGGAGAGGGCGCGAGAGCGGGACCGCGACGGCGGTCAGCCCGACCGCGAAGGCCCCGGTGAGGATCGCGCCCGCTGCGACCGAGCGTCGGACGCCCGGGAGGTCGGCGGCCCCGAAGGCCTGGGCGGTCGGGATCGCGAAGCCGGCGGTGAGGCCCATCGCGAAGCCGAGCAGCAGGAACGCGATGCCGCCGGTCGACCCGACCGCGGCGAGCGCGTCGACGCCGATGATGCGGCCGACGACGAAGGCATCGGCGAAGTGGTACATCTGCTGGAACACGTTGCCGACCAGCAGCGGCAGGGTGAAGAGCAGGATGATCGTGGCGGGACGGCCCGAGGTGAGGTTCTTCGACATGTGACGGCTTCGCAGGGGGATGAGTGGGCGAGGTTCCTGGCGGGGCCGGGTGCCGGTCCGAGGGGACGGAGCGGGGCCGGGGCGTCAGGGGCGGTCGGGACGGGCGCAGCGGTGGTGCCTCGTGCTGTCGAGCCTAGGGGCGTCCGGGCGCGTATGTCGAATCGATTCGAGGGTGAAGTCGGATCGATTCGATGACGGCTCGGTGAACGGCACCCGACCACCCCCGTGCGTGCGTCGCCGTAGCGGTCGTCGACCTGGCCGGGAGCCGGACCCGGGCGGCGAGCGTCAGGCGACCGCCGCGAGGACCACCGGGTCGGCGCACCCCCGCGCGAAGCCGGCGATCCGGCGGTCGATGTCGTGCTGGAGCAGCACGCGGCCGACCCGCTCCGCGACCGGCGCGAGCCACCGCGGCCGGCAGGCGAAGCTGTAGCGCCACACGGCGCGGGTGCTGCCCGGGTCGCCGTCGACGGGGGAGAACCGCCACCCGCCCGCGAGCCGCTCGAAGAACCACGAGCCCTGGGTCATCTTCATGCCGACGTTGGTCGGGGGTGCGTACGAGACGTACTCGCTCACCATGCGCAGGCCGAGGCGGTGCACCGTGAGCGTCCGGACGCCCTTGGCGGGGCCCTCCGCGCCGTCGAGGAGTCGCTGACGCCGGATGAACGGGTCCCAGCGGAGCCGCGTCTCTCCTGTCGTCTGTGACACCGCGAAGGCGGTGGCAGGCGGGACGGGGACGATGGTCACGGACTCGACGACGGGCACCTGCCCAGCGTGGCACGCCACGGGGCAGACGGCGTGCGCTCGGGACGGGGAGGTCTCCCCAGGGGAGGGGCGGGGACCGGGGTTCAGCCCCTGCGGTCCGTGGCGCGGGCGGCGGCGACCCGCCACGCCTCCTCGACGACGGCGCGGTCGACCGGGGCCGGGGGAGCGAGCGGGTCGAGCAGGATCACGCCCTCAGGGACCGTCGTGGACCGGTTGACGTAAACCGTGCTCACGGCGGTCTCGAGCGCGCGGAGCGTCCGTCGCTGCTCCCGGGGTGTCATCGGCCAGGTGAACCACGCCTCGTGGTCCGGGACGTGCGCGGGACGCACGATCGCGCCGGTCGGCTGATGGAAGCCCGGGACGACGCGGTCCGAGGAGAACTCCAGCGCGCGCCGTCGGCCGACCGCCAGGTCCGTCACCACGGCCGAGGAGCCGTTCTCGAGGACGAACTGGTACCCGACCGGCCGCTCCGGGTAGTGGTCTGCGCTGTGCCGTCGCAGGTGACGTGCGACCCCGAGGGCCACCTGCCGCAGGAGCACGGGGTCCATCGGCGCGTGGACGGCCGTGCGGGCCGCGTGCGCGACGGCGGAGTCGTGGTCGACGTGCGGGTCGCGGCGCACCTCGGTGCGCTGCGGAGGCGGTGCCGCGGCGACGGCTGCCCGGACCGCGAGCTCACGGCGCACCCGGCGCCGGTCGTAGCCGGCGGCGACCACCGTGGGGACGAGCACGAGCAGCACCGCGCCGGGGACCAGGCCGTAGGTCGCCCACGCCTGCAGCGGCCCGAGGTCCCCGTCGGTCAGGCGCGAGAGCTGGGTCGCCGCGACCACGACGGTGGCGAGGGCCAGCACGACCGATCCCGCGGTCGCGACCGCGGGCCAGCGGCGCGGGGGCAGCTCTGCGTCCGCGAAGGGCGCACCGTCGCCCCATGGTCCCACCGGGACGCGGTGGGAGCCCGTGCCGTCAGCGTGCTCGTCCATCGCGGCTCAGCCGGCCTGCTCCGCGAGCGCCATCCAGCGCTCCTCGAGCTCGGTGACCTCGGCGCCGAGCGCGCGCAGCCTCTCGTCGAGCTCACGGAGCCCGGTGAAGTCGCTCGAGTCGTGGGTGGCCATCGAGGCGTGCACCCCGGCGATCTGGTCGGTGAGCTTGGTGAGCTTGCGCTCGACCGCACCCAGCTCCTTCTTGGCGGCGCGCGCCTCGGCGCTCGACGGTGCGGACGAGCCGCCGCCCTGCGAGCTCGTGGGCGTGGGGCGCCGACCGGTCGGGGCGCGGTCGGCCATGATCGTGAGGTACTGGTCGACGCCCCCGGGCACGTGCTGGAACGCGCCGTCGAGGATCGCGTACTGCTGGTCGGTGACCCGCTCGAGCAGGTACCGGTCGTGCGAGACGACCAGCAGCGTCCCGGGCCACGAGTCCAGCAGGTCCTCCATGGCGGCGAGCATGTCGGTGTCGAGGTCGTTCGAGGGCTCGTCGAGGATGAGCACGTTGGGCTCGTCGAGCAGGATGAGCAGCAGCTGGAGCCGGCGGCGCTGACCACCCGAGAGGTCCTTGACCGGGGTGGCGAGCTGCACGGCGGTGAACCCGAGGCGCTCGAGGAGCTGCCCCGGGGTCATCTCCTTGCCGCCCGCGACGTACGACGTCCGGTACCGGGCGATGACGTCGCTCACGCGGTCCTTCGCGATGTCCTCGAGCTCGGCGAGCTGCTGGGTGAGGGTGGCGACCTTGACGGTCTTGCCGCGCTTGACGCGACCGGTCGTCGGCTGGAGGTCTCCGGTCACCAGCGAGAGCAGCGTGGACTTGCCGGCGCCGTTCATGCCGAGGATCCCGGTGCGCTCGCCGGGCCCGATGAGCCACGTGATGTCCTTGAGCACCTGCTTCTCGCCGAAGCTCACGGAGACGTCGACCAGGTCGACGACGTCCTTGCCGAGGCGCGAGGTGGCCATCTGCGCGAGCTCGACCGAGTTGCGCACGGGAGGCTCGTTCGCGATGAGCTCGTTCGCGGCGTCGATGCGGAACTTGGGCTTGGAGGTGCGGGCCGGGGCGCCGCGGCGCAGCCACGCGAGCTCCTTGCGCATGAGGTTCTGACGCTTGGCCTCGGTCGCGGCCGACATCCGGTCGCGCTCGACGCGCTGCAGGATGTACGCCGCGTACCCGCCCTCGAAGGGCTCGACGATGCCGTCGTGCACCTCCCAGGTCGCGGTGCAGACCTCGTCGAGGAACCAGCGGTCGTGGGTCACGACCAGGAGGCCTCCGGCGTTGGCGGACCACCGGGTGCGCAGGTGCCCCGCGAGCCAGGTGATGGCCTCGACGTCGAGGTGGTTGGTGGGCTCGTCCAGGAACAGCAGGTCGTCGTCGCCCACCAGCAGCGCGGCGAGCGCGACGCGGCGGCGCTGGCCTCCGCTGAGCTCGCCGACGAGGCCGTCCCACGGCAGGTCGGTGACGAGCCCGGCGATGACGTCGCGGACCTTCGGGTCGCCAGCCCACTCGTGCTCGGGGGTCGAGCCGACGATCGACTCGGAGACGGTCCGGGTCGGGTCGAGGGTGTCGCCCTGGTCGAGGACACCGACGCGGGTGCCGTTGCGCACGGTGACGCGTCCGCCGGAGGGCTCGAGGCGGCCGGAGAGCATCGCGAGCAGCGAGGACTTGCCGTCGCCGTTACGACCCACGATCCCCACGCGGTCGCCCTCGTTCACCCCGACGGTCACGGAGCCGAAGACGGTCTTGGTCGGGAAAGACAGGTGGAGGGCTTCGCCCCCGAGTAGATGAGCCACCCGGCAAGGGTACGCGGGACGGGTGCGCGGCCCGGTCCGCCAGCGGCACCCCTCCCGGGGTGCGCGGGCTCAGACGGCTGTGATCTCCGGGTCGACAGCAGGACCTGCCGCCGCAGCCCGGCGGGCGCGTCGGGTGGACCGCACGTAGTGGAACGCGGTGGGCACGAGGGTGAGCGTGACGGCCGCGATCAGGACCAGGTCGATGTACTTCTCGGCGAACTCTGCCACCCACGGGATCCCGCCGAGCAGGAAGCCGAGCATGGTGAGACCGACGCCCCAGACGATCGCCCCGACGAAGTTGTAGAGGGAGTAGCGGCGGTAGCTCATGTGGGCGACGCCCGCGGCGACCGGGGCGAAGGTGCGGACCACCGGGATGAACCGTGCGAGCACGACGGCCATCGGGCCGAAGCGCTCGAAGAACGCGTTGGTGCGTGCGACGTTCGCGGTGCTGAACAGCCCCGACTCCTTGCGCTCGAACACCCGCGGGCCGAGACGGTGCCCGATGAGGTACCCGACCTCGCCGCCGAGGAACGCGGAGAAGCCGATCGCGAGGGCGACCCACCAGATGTTGATCCCGATGACACCGGTGTGGGTGAGGAGGCCGGCGAAGAACAGCAGGGTGTCGCCGGGGAGCAGGAAGCCGACCAGCAGACCGGTCTCGGCGAAGATGATGAGGCAGACCCCGACCAGGGCCCAGGGCCCCATGCTCGGGATGATGGTCGCGGGGTCGAGCCAGGGGATGAGGGCGGCGTGCATGGTGTTCCTGGTCTCTCGCGGTGGTTCAGCCGAGGGTGTCGAACTGTGCGACCAGCCGTCGCAGCAGGTCGGTGATGGCGGGCTCGTCCGCCGGGTCGAGGACCGTGAGGACCTCGTGCTCGACGGCCAGCAGGTCGCTGAACGCCGCGTCGACACGGGCGAGCCCGTCGTCGGTGAGCCGGACGAGGACTCCCCGCCGGTCGTCCGGCGAGGGAGCCCGCTCGACCAGCCCGCGCGAGGCGAGCCGGTCGATGCGGTTGGTCATGGTGCCGCTCGTCACCATCGTCTGGGTGACGAGCGCACCGGGGGAGAGCACGTGGGGCTCGCCGGCCCGCCGCAGCGCGGCGAGGACGTCGAACTCCCACGGCTCGAGCTGGTGTCGGGCGAAGGCGCCGCGCCGGGCGAGGTCCAGGTGCCGGTCCAGCCGCGAGACGCGGGACAGGACGGCGAGCGGGGACACGTCGAGGTCGGGCCGCGCGCGGCCCCAGGCCGCGATGATGCGGTCGACCTCGTCCTCGCGGACCTCAGCGGAGCTCATGCCCTGACATTACTTGACATCAAGAGTCTTGACGGGTGTCTCCTGCGTCACGCTGCCCGCAGGGCGTCCTTGATCTTGACGCGGGCTCCCGAGCGCAGCACGGCGTTGGAGTAGATGCGTCCGGCCAGCCACACCAGCAGCGGGATGAGCGCGATGTTCACGGCCATGACCACGGCCACCTGCCACATCTCGACCCCGCCCACGGCGACGCGTGTCGGCATGATGAGCGGCGACGTGAACGGCAGGTACGAGAGCCACACGACGAGCGGGCTGTCGGGCGCGAACGGGGCCACGGCCACGCTCACGAGGTACGGCACCATCATGATCATGATGATCGGGCTCGTCACCGTGCCCACGTCCTCCTGGCGGGAGACGAGCGCAGCGGCAGCGGCGAAGACCAGCGCGTACATGGTGAACCCGATGAGGAACCACACGATGGTGGAGAGCACCGTCGCCCCGAGGTCCAGGTCCATCCCGTCGAGCAGCCCGAAGGCCGCCGCGCTGCCTCCGGCCGCGGCGACCAGCACGACCACCTGCGAGAGCCCGATGACGCCGATGCCGAGCACCTTGCCGGCCATGAGCTGCCACGGCCGCACCGTGGCGAGCAGCAGCTCGACCACGCGGCTCGACTTCTCCTCGACGACCCCCTGGGCGATCATCGCCCCGCACAGCTGGAGGCTGATGAACATGAGGATGCCCACGAGGTAGGCGGAGATGATCTGCGAGGGGTCGATGGCGCGCGGCGGCTCGATGGCCTCGACGTCGACGGTGGCCTCGGCCACCGCGCGGCTGACCTCGGAGGGGTCGCCGCCGAGCTCGGCGATCTGGTCCGCGAGGACCGTCTGCTGCGCGATCACCGTGAGGACCGAGCTGAGCTCGGTGTCGAGCGTCGACTTGGTGATGACGGTGACGGTGCCGCCCTCGGCCGAGAGGACCACGGCGTCGAGGTCGCCGTCGAGCACCAGGGTGCGGCCCTCGTCCTCGGTGACCGTCGAGATCTCGACGGTCGCGCCGATCCCCTCGGCGGTCGCCACGACGGGCTCAGCGAGCGCAGACGTCTCCTGCGTGACGCCCACCGTGAGGGTGTTCTCGCCCCCGAGGAGCGTCTTCGCGAGGAAGGACCCGGCGACGATGAGGACCACGAGGATCACGGTCGTCCAGAGGAAGGCCTTGGAGCCTGCTCGCTGCTTGATCTCGCGGCTGGCCACGAGCCGGACTGCTGACCACGAGGTCAGGGGGGCGCTGTGCGTGCTCATGCTGCGGGTGCTCATGCTGCTGATCCCTTGCTCAGGAACGACCGCTTGCTCTTCTTCGTCGTCGAGGTGGTGTCCGGGGTGTCGCCGGCCGCGGGCTCGGCGCTCACCACGTCGCGGAACAGGTCGGTGAGGCTCGCGCGCTGGGGTGCGAACTCGCGCACGGTGCCGGTGGCGAGCGCCGCCTGCAGGACGGCCTGCTCGGCGCCCTGCGCCCGGCCGACCTCGACGACCGTCCGCGACCCGGTGGTCTGCACGTGCGTGACCCCCGGGATCGCCGACGCCCAGCCCGCAGGGGCGTCTGGTGCGTCGACCAGCCAGCGCGGGGCGGCGTTCGAGCGGAGCTCGTCGACCGTGCCGGACGCGACCATCCGACCGGCCCGGACGATGCCGACGCGGTCGCAGAGGTGCTCGACCAGCTCGAGCTGGTGCGACGAGAAGACGACGGGCGCGCCCTGGTCCGCCTTCTCGCGCAGCACCCCGCTCATCACGTCGACCGCGACCGGGTCCAGGCCCGAGAACGGCTCGTCGAGGACGAGGATCTCCGGGTCGTGCACCAGGGCGGCCGCGAGCTGCACGCGCTGCTGGTTGCCGAGCGACAGGGACTGCACGTCGGAGTCGCGGCGCGCGGCGACGCCGAGCCGCTCGGTCCACAGCTCCATCGCAGCCGTCGCGGCCTTCGGGCTCAGGCCGTGCAGGCGGGCGAGGTAGACGAGCTGCTCGCCCACCTTCATCTTGGGGTAGAGGCCGCGCTCCTCGGGCATGTAGCCGACGGCGCGACGCGCCGCGACGTCGAGGGGTGCGCCGTCCCAGCGCACCTCGCCCGAGTCGGCGGCCAGGACGCCGAGCGCGATACGCATCGTCGTCGACTTGCCGGCGCCGTTCGAGCCGACGAATCCGAAGATCTCGCCGGAGGCGACCGAGAAGGACATCGAGTCGAGCGCGCGGAGCGACCCGTAGGACTTGGAGAGGTTGTCGATCTCCAGGGTGGGCATGAGAGGCCTCGCAGAGGTGTCGGAACCGGGGGTGCACAGACGTCTCACAGGTTAGGGGAGACGACGGGGACGCGCGCCACGATTCCGCGCTCCGCGCCCGAAATGGCCAGAAGGCCCCCCGCGGTCGGCCAGAAGTGGCCGATCGGCCTAGGTGGTGGGCGCCTCGTCGTCGGTCAGAGGGACGACGGGTCCGCGGGGCTCGCCGGAGTCCGACATCGACGGGTGGCGCTCGAGGCCGGACAGGCCGTTCCACGCGAGGTTCACGAGGTGCGCCGCGACGTCGTGCTTGCTCGGGTTCCGTGCGTCGAGCCAGTGCTGTCCGGTGAGGGCGACCATGCCGACGAGCATCTGCGCGTAGATCGGCGCGACGCCCGGGTCGAGGGTGCGGCGGCGGAACTGCTCGGCCAGCAGGTGCTCCACCTGGGTCGCGACGTCACCGATGAGCGAGGAGAACGTGCCGGTCGCCTGGGCGACGGGGGAGTCCCGGACCAGGACGCGGAAACCGTCCTCGGAGGACTCGATGTAGGTGAGCAGGGCGAGCGCCGTGCGCTCGAGGACCACCTTGGGGTGGCCGCCCGCGGTCAGGGCACCGGTGAGGGCTCCGGTCAGCCCCTGGATCTCGCGGTCGACCACGACGGCGTAGATGCCCTCCTTGCCGCCGAAGTGCTCGTAGACCACGGGCTTGGACACCTGGGCGCGGGCGGCGATCTCCTCGACGCTCGTCCCCTCGAAGCCCTTCTGGGCGAACAGGGCCTTGCTGACGTCGATGAGCTGTTCTCTGCGCTCCTTCGCCGTCATCCGAGGGCGGGGTGCGCGTTTGCTGTCGGAGGCCACGCTCCCCATCATGCCGGACGAGCTCGCGCACCAGCGTTTGGTGCGCACGAAAATCCTGGCAGAATGAGGTCCGAGCGCCCGGGCCGCGCCTGCGTGCGCGCACCTCGGTCCAGGGTCGCCCGAGCTCCTTCCGCCTTGGTGTAATCGGCAGCACAAGGGTTTTTGGTGCCTTTAGTCCAGGTTCGAGTCCTGGGGGCGGAGCGGACGTCACACCGGTGGCGTCGTCAGCAGTCCTCCGAGCACCCCCGAGCACCTGGGAGTCCCTCCGTGACCACCGCTCAACCCGCGGCCGTCGTCGTCCTCGCAGCTGGCGAGGGGACACGGATGAGATCAGCCACACCCAAGGTCCTGCACACCCTCGCCGGTCGGAGCATGCTCGGTCATGCCCTCGCCGCGGCGCGAGGCCTGGACCCCCGGCGCGTGGCCGTCGTCGTGCGGCACGAGCGCGAGGCCGTCGCCGGTCACGCCCTCGCCCTCGACCCAGCCGTGCTCGTCGTCGACCAGGACGACGTCCCCGGTACCGGCCGCGCCGTGCAGTGCGCCATGGGTGTCCTCGACGCCGCCGCGCACGCCGCAGCCGCTCACGACGGCGTCCCCGAGGGCGCCGAGGGACGCGGCGTCGGCGACGGGGTCACCGGCGCGGTGGTCGTCATCGCCGGCGACGTCCCGATGCTCGACGCGGGCACCCTCGGCGAGCTCCTCGCCGCCCACCACGCCGACGGCAACGCCGTCACCGTGCTCACCACCGAGATCGAGGACGCCACAGGCTACGGCCGCATCGTGCGCGACCCCGCGACCGGCGAGGTCCTCTCGATCGTCGAGCACCGCGACGCGACGCCCGAGCAGCGCGACATCCGCGAGATCAACTCGTCGATCTACGTCTTCGACGCCGCGGTCCTGCGGCACGGGCTGGGCAACCTCGACCGCGACAACTCGCAGGGCGAGGTCTACCTCACCGACGTGCTCGCGATCGCCCGCTCGCAGGGCGGCGCCGTCCGCGCCCTGCGCACCGACGACCCCTTCGTGGTCGAGGGCGTCAACGACCGGGTCCAGCTCGCCGTCCTCGGCGCCGAGATGAACCGCCGCATCCTCGCCGACTGGATGGCCTCGGGCGTCACGGTCGTCGACCCGGCCACCACCTGGGTCGACGTGGACGTCGAGATCGAGCGCGACGTCACGATCCTCCCCGGCACCCAGCTGTACGGGGCGACGATCGTCCGCGAGGGCGCGACCGTCGGGCCCGACACGACGCTCACCAGCACCGAGGTCGGCCAGCACGCGACGGTGTCGCGCACGCAGGCCGAGCTCTCCGTCATCGGGGACAACGCGACCGTGGGGCCCTTCAGCTACCTGCGGCCGGGCACGGTCCTCGGCTCCGGCGGCAAGATCGGCGGCTTCGTCGAGACCAAGAACGCCACGATCGGCGACGGCTCCAAGGTGCCGCACCTGTCCTACGTCGGCGACGCCACCATCGGCGAGCACACCAACATCGGCGCGGCGACGATCTTCGTCAACTACGACGGCGTGAACAAGCACCGCTCGACCGTCGGGTCGTACTCGCGCACCGGGGCCGACAACCTCTTCGTCGCACCGGTGCACATCGGCGACGGCACCTACACGGCGGCCGGCTCCGTCATCCGCAGCGACGTCCCGTCCGGCGCGCTCGCGGTGTCCGCCGGTCCGCAGCGCAACATCGAGGGGTGGGTCGAGCGACGTCGCCCGGGCACCGACGCGGCCCGTGCTGCCGAGCGCGTGCGCCGCGCGACGGACTCCGCGGCCGAGGGGCTCGGTGCGCAGGCCCGCGCCGAGCGTGCCCAAGCAGACCACCAGGCGACCCTGCCTGTTCCCAGCCCCCCGACCGCCTCCCCGAGCCAGGCCGCGCCGCAGCCTGGTGCAGACGGCACCACTGAAGGACACCGCAACTGATGACTGGCATCGTCTCCCCTGACGGCGAGAAGCGACTCGTCTTCGTCTCCGGTCGCGCTCACCCCGAGCTCGCCCAGGACGTCGCGCGCGAGCTCGGCACGGGCCTGGTCCCGACCACGGCCTACGACTTCGCGAACGGCGAGATCTACGTGCGCTTCGGCGAGAGCGTGCGCGGTGCGGACGTGTTCGTCCTGCAGTCGCACACCGCGCCGATCAACCAGTGGATCATGGAGCAGCTCATCATGGTCGACGCCCTCAAGCGGGCCTCTGCCAAGACCATCACCGTGGTCCAGCCGTTCTACGGCTACGCCCGTCAGGACAAGAAGCACCGCGGCCGCGAGCCGATCTCGGCCCGCCTCATGGCCGACCTGTTCAAGACCGCCGGCGCCGACCGCATCATGAGCGTCGACCTGCACAGCTCGCAGCTGCAGGGCTTCTTCAACGGACCGGTCGACCACCTCTGGGCCATGCCGCTCCTCACCGACTACGTGCGCACCCGCGTCGACCTGTCGAACGTGGCCGTGGTCTCGCCCGACGCCGGACGCATCCGTGTCGCCGAGCAGTGGGCCGCGAAGCTCGGCGACGCGCCGCTCGCCTTCGTGCACAAGACGCGCGACATCACCAAGCCCAACCAGTCCGTCGCGAACCGCGTCGTCGGCGAGGTCGAGGGCCGCACCTGCGTGCTCGTCGACGACCTCATCGACACCGGCGGCACCATCGCCTCGGCCGTGAAGGTCATCCTCGCGGCCGGCGCCAAGGACGTCATCATCGCGGCCACGCACGGCGTGCTCTCCGACCCTGCGGCGCAGCGTCTGAGTGAGTGCGGCGCCCGCGAGGTCGTCATCACGGACACGCTGCCGATCAGCCCGGACCGCACCTTCGACAAGCTCACCGTCCTGTCGATCGCCCCGCTGCTCGCCCGCGCGATCCGTGAGGTCTTCGACGACGGCTCGGTCACCTCGCTCTTCGAGGGCAACGCCTGACCCGAGGCGCCCGACCGCCCCGACGCACGTCCGACGCCCGGCCTCCCTCCCACGAGGGGCGCCGGGCGTCGTGCGTGCTGCGTCGTCCGTCGTGCCCCGCCACGCGACAGGTGCCCTGCCGCGCGACATGATGGGGTGATGGGGAAGAGACGAGCACCTGAGGGCATCACCGTGACCGGGACGGGGACCGCCGCGTCGGTCCCGGACGTGGTCGACGTCGAGCTGGGTGCCGAGGCCTCCGCGGCGGACGTCCAGCAGGCGCTGGACGCCGCAGCCGCCGGACTCGACGCAGCGCGGTCGGCCCTGGCCGACCACGGTGTCGCGGCCGCCGACATCCAGACCGCCCAGACCTCGACGTGGACGGAGCGTCGCGACAGCGGCGAGCAGGTGACCACTGCGCGCCTCTCGCTGCGGGCCAGGGTCCGCGACGTCGCGGCGGCGGGGGAGTGCGTGCGTGCCGCCCTGGCCGCAGCCGGACCTGTCGCGCGCCTGGAGTCGATGCACGTGGCCTTCGGCGACACCGACACCCTCGTCCGGTCCGCGCGGGAGGCGGCCTTCCGGGACGCCCGGGCGACGGCCGAGCAGCTCGCCGCGCTGGCCGGACGCACGCTCGGCCCGGTGGTCGACGTGCTCGACGGTGCGGGCGGAGGTGGCGGTGCTGGTGGGCCGAGGGCATGGGCGATGCGCAGCGACATGGCAGCCACGGGCATCGGCATCGACCCGGGCACGCAGGAGGTCTCCGCGAGCGTGACCGTCCGGTGGGCGTTCGAGTAGCCCGGAGTTCGACTGCGGCACCTCCTAGCCGGTACAGTGGCCAGGTTGCCTCGGCGAGGGACGTCTGGCGGGCCGGAATGCTCCGGTCGACCGGACCTCCGTGATCGACTGGGCGGTCCGCTCCCGCGCGTCCGTCTGTGTCACGCGCCGTCGAGCAACCGCCCGTTTCCTGGTGAGGCAGCTTCTCTCGCACCACGTGCCGCTCCAGGTCACAGCCGAAGGTATCCCACTGACCGTCGGCCCATCATCTGTCCCAGGAGTTCCACGTGTCTGACAACAACAAGCTCGTCGCCGAGGCCCGCACCGAGTTCGGCAAGGGCGCGGCCCGCCGCACCCGCCGCAACAACCAGATCCCCGCCGTCCTCTACGGCCACGGCACGGACCCCGTCCACGTCGCCCTCCCCGGCCACCAGACGATGCTCGCGCTGAAGCAGTCGAACGCTCTCTTCGAGATCGAGCTCGACGGCACCACGCAGTTCGCCCTCGCGAAGGACGTCCAGCGCGACCCGGTCAAGAACGTCATCGAGCACGTCGACCTCCTCATCGTCAAGAAGGGCGAGAAGGTCGAGGTCGAGGTCAACGTGCACGTCACCGGCGAGCCCGTCCCCGGCACCATCCACATCGTCCAGTCGCAGACGGTCGTCCTCGAGGCCCTCGCCACGAACCTCCCCGAGTGGATCGAGGCGGACGTCACCGGTCGCGAGGCCGGCACGGTCATCACCGCGGGCGACCTCGTCCTCCCCGAGGGCTCGGCGCTCATCACCGACGCCGACTCCGACGTCGTGCTCATCTCGGTCCCGCAGGACAACTCGGCTGACGACGAGGCCGCGGCCGAGGTCTCGGCCCAGCAGTCCGCCGCGTCGGCATCGGCCGCCGAGAGCGAGTGACCTCACCGGTCACCCAGGCTCACGCCTGAACGATCGTCGCAGCGCCCGGTACCCTTCTGGTGCCGGGCGCTGCGCCGTCTGCGCCCGTGCGGCCTGCACCTGCGCCGCGCAGCCGCCCCGAAGCTGATGGCACGACCTGATGAAGAGAGATGTGTACGCGATGACTGACGGTCTGTGGCTCGTGGTCGGGCTCGGCAACCCCGGCCCCCAGTACGCGGGCAACCGCCACAACGTGGGCCAGATGGTCCTCGACGAGCTCGCGTCGCGCCACGGCGGGTCGTTCTCCGCGCACCGGTCGCGCGCCGCGGTCGCGGAGGTGCGCCTCGGTGTGCTCCCCGGTGGTGTGCCCGGACCGCGCGTCGTCCTCGCGAAGCCGTCCACGTACATGAACACCTCGGGCGGGCCGGTCGCCGGGCTCGCGCAGTACTTCCAGGTCGAGCCGGACCACGTCCTCGTGGTCCACGACGAGCTCGACATCCCCTTCGGTGACGTCCGCTGCAAGATCGGCGGCGGCGAGGGCGGGCACAACGGGCTCCGTGACATCAGCAAGGCGCTCGGCACCAAGGACTACCTGCGGGTGCGCACCGGCATCGGGCGCCCTCCGGGCCGCATGGACACCGCCGACTTCGTGCTCAAGGACTTCGGCACGGTCGAGCGCAAAGAGCTCCCGTTCCTGCTCGACACGAGCGCCGACGCCGTCGAGATGGTCGTCACCGAGGGCCTCGAGAAGGCGCAGATGGCCTTCCACACCAAGAAGTAGGACGCGCAGGGCGCAGGCTCCGGCGGCTCCGCAGCGCCGGGTCAGGCCTCTCGCGACCGGCTTCCCCCGTGCTCGTCCGGTGCAGCCGCACGCGCCACCGCGGGCCGACCGCCGTGCCCGCGACGGCGCATGACGGCCCAGGCGACGCCGAGGACCGCGAACCACACCGGGGTGACGAGCAGCGCGTCGCGGGTGTCCTTCTCGAGCATCAGCACGACGAGCATCGCGGCGAAGAACGCGAGCACCACCCAGCACATCACGACGCCGCCGGGCATCTTGAAGGTCGACGCCTCGTGCACCTGAGGTCGCTCGCGCCGGTACCGCAGGTAGCTCACGAGGATCATGGTCCACACGAACATGAACAGCACCGAGGAGACGGTCGTGACGAGCGTGAAGGCCGCGACGACGCTCTTGCCCGTGTAGAGCAGTGCGACGCCGGGCACGAGGCACGCGCACGAGAAGATGAGCCCGCGTGCGGGGACGCTGTTCTTCGACAGTCGTCCGAAGCTGCGCGGCGCCTCGTCCTCCTGCGCGAGCCCGTACATCATGCGCGAGGTCGAGAAGATCCCGCTGTTCGCCGACGAGGCCGCCGAGGTGAGGACGACGAAGTTGACCACCGCGGCCGCGGCGGGCAGACCGGCGAGGGCGAACATCGCGACGAAGGGGCTCTCGTCCGGCGAGATGTTCCGCCACGGGGTGACGGCCATGATGACGAAGAGCGCGCCGAGGTAGAACAGCACGATCCGGATCGGGATCGAGTTGATGGCGCGCGGCAGGTTCTTCTCGGGGTCCTTGGTCTCTGCGGCCGCGGTGCCGACCAGCTCGATGCCGACGAAGGCGAAGAGCGCGATCTGGAACCCGGCGAGGAAGCCGCTGACGCCGTGCGGGAAGAACCCGCCATCGGAGTAGAGGTTCGACAGCGTGGCCTGCGAGCCGTCCGGGGACTGGAAGGCGACCGCGACGAGCACCAGGCCGGTGACCACGAGGGCGACGATCGCGACGATCTTGATGATCGCGAACCAGAACTCGAGCTCGCCGAACAGCCGGACGGCCACGAGGTTGAGCCCGAGCAGCAGCAGGATCGTGGCGAGCGCCGGGATCCAGCGCGCGAGGTCGGGGGCCCAGAAGGCCATGTACCCGGAGATCGCGACGATGTCGGCGATCCCCGTGACGATCCAGCAGAACCAGTAGGTCCACCCGGTGAAGAACCCGGCCCAGGGTCCGAGGACGTCCGAGGTGATGTCGCGGAAGGACTTGTAGCCGAGGTTCGACAGCAGCAGCTCGCCGAGGGCACGCATGACGAAGAACAGCATGAAGCCGATGACCGCGTAGACCAGCAGCACGGACGGGCCGGCGAGCGAGATGGTCTTGCCGGAGCCCATGAAGAGCCCGGTGCCGATCGCTCCGCCGATCGCGATGAGCTGCAGGTGGCGGTTGCTCAGCGCCCGCTCGAGCTGCGGGCTGCCGTCTCCGTGCGGGTCCTGTGCACGGGCGGCACCGGTGGGTCCGTCTGCGTCCGCAGGTCCGTGCTGGCGCTGCTGGTTCGTGCTCATGCTCGCTCCGCTCGTCGGTCCGGCGGGGCGGGGAGGTCGCTCTGCGGACCGACGCAGCCTAGGGTCGTGCGGAGATCTTCACCCGGTCCGGTCCACGATGTGACCCGCCCGGAGACCCTGCGCCCTGCGGCAGGTGGCGGCTCCAGCCGAGCACCACGACCAGCAGGCAGAGGGCGGCGAGCACCGCACCCCCGGCGAGCATCACGGGGTAGCTGACCGAGCCCGAGAGCGCCCCGAAGACCGTCGGCACGAAGAACCCGAGGTAGCTGATGGAGTAGAAGACGGCGATGATCCCGGCGAGGTCGTCCGGGCCGGCGATGCGCTGCGCCTCCTGGAGCCCGGAGAGCATGAGCAGCCCGTAGGCGCAGCCGAGCACCGCAGCGGCGAGCACGGTGACCCGCAGGTCGAGGGTCGCCGCGGCCCACGCGGCGACGCTCATCCCGACGACGGTGACCGCCAGGGCGACGACGACGGCGCGCGCCGACCGGGGCGTGTCGAGAGACCTCGCCAGCTGCTGGGTGACGAAGCCGCAGGACAGCGCCACGAGGCAGAGCAGCCCCGAGAAGCCGATCTCGTCGCCGGGGACCCGGTGGGCCACGAGCGCCGGCAGGATCGCGTAGGCGCAGGCCGCCACGGCGAAGACCCAGGGCGCCATCGGCAGGACCACGAGCAGGAAGCGTCGGTGCCGGGCGGCCGGGATGCGCAGGTCGTCCCGCAAGCGACCCGGGTCGGCCTGGCGGGCGACCGTCTCGGGAGCCGAGAGCGCGGGGACGGCGAGCACCACGGTGACGGCGATGTTGACGAGGTAGGGGAGCAGCGTCGGCAGGGGGCCGTACTGCGCGAGGGCAGCGGCGACGACGGCACCGAGCCCGAAGCCCGCGGTGAGCGAGAGCGCGGCACGACGCGCACCGCTGCCCGCGTCGGCTGCGGAGGCGACCGGTGGCTGCGAGAGCTCCTTGACCCAGCTGGTCCCCACGGCCATCACGAGCCCGAGCGCCAGCCCGGAGAAGACCCTCCCGGCGAAGAGCAGCGCGTGCAGGTGCGCGCCCCACGCGATGAGCCCGCTGCCGACGACTCCGAGCAGCGGTGCCGGGAGCATGAGCGGCCGGCGCCCGAGGCGGTCGGACAGCGGGCCGCCGACCAGCAGGGCCGGGACGATGCCGACCACGTAGGCGGCGAGCAGCACGTTGACGGACTGCGCCGAGAGGCCCTCGAGGCGGTAGAGGACCAGGAGCGGCGTGAACTCGTTGCCGCCCCAGGCGACGGAGAAGAGCACGCCGCACACCGCGAGCCACGCCCGCGGGTGCGTACCGGCTGCGGGGGACATCACGTCGGCGAGGCTACACCCGGTCCACGGTGCTGCCCCTCCCTGTGGACTCCCCGTCCCGGTGCCCCGCGCCGTCTAGGGTGGACCGGTGACCTCGACCGAGCAGACACCGTCCGGACCCGCAGCGACCGACCCCGGTGGCGGGAGCACCACCGCGGTCGCGCCCACGCCGTCGGCCGTGCTGCCCGCGTCCTCGGCGCCCGCCGACCCGCGCGCCCTCGAGGTGCTGCACACCGTCTTCGGGTACCCCGCCTTCCGCGGTGACCAGGCCGAGATCGTCTCGACCGTGGTCGGCGGCGGTGACGCCCTCGTCCTCATGCCGACCGGCGGCGGCAAGTCGCTCTGCTACCAGGTGCCCTCGCTCGTGCGCAACGGCGTGGGCGTGGTCGTCTCCCCGCTCATCGCGCTCATGCAGGACCAGGTCGACGCGCTGTCGGCGCTCGGTGTGAAGGCCGGGTTCCTCAACTCGACCCAGAGCTGGGAGCAGCGCCGCGAGGTGGAGGCGGCCTTCGTCGACGGCACCCTCGACCTGCTCTACCTGGCCCCCGAGCGGCTGCGGGTCCCCGAGACGCTCGCCCTGCTCGACCGCGGCGACGTCGCGCTCTTCGCGATCGACGAGGCGCACTGCGTGTCCCAGTGGGGGCACGACTTCCGCCCCGACTACCTCGGCCTGTCGATTCTGCACGAGCGCTGGCCGTCGGTCCCGCGCGTGGCGCTCACCGCGACCGCGACCGAGACGACGCACCGCGAGATCGCGACCCGCCTCCAGCTCGAGGACGCCCGGCACTTCGTGGCGAGCTTCGACCGCCCCAACATCCAGTACCGGATCGCCCCCAAGGACAACCCGCGCGCCCAGCTGCTCGACCTGCTGCGCACCGAGCACCCGGGCGACGCCGGCATCGTCTACTGCCTGTCGCGGAACTCGGTCGAGCAGACCGCCGAGCACCTCGTCGCCCAGGGGATCCCGGCGCTGCCGTACCACGCAGGTCTGCCGGCGCACGTGCGTGCCGCCAACCAGTCGCGGTTCCTCCGTGAGGACGGCATCGTCATGGTCGCGACCATCGCCTTCGGGATGGGCATCGACAAGCCGGACGTCCGCTTCGTCGCGCACCTCGACCTCCCCAAGTCCGTCGAGGGCTACTACCAGGAGACCGGCCGCGCAGGGCGCGACGGCCAGCCGTCGACCGCGTGGCTCGCCTACGGGCTCCAGGACGTCGTCCAGCAGCGCCGCATGATCGACCAGTCCGAGGGCGACGCCTCGCACAAGCGCGCGCTCTCGGCGCACCTCGACGCGATGCTCGCGCTGTGCGAGACCGTCGAGTGCCGCCGCGTCCAGCTGCTCTCGTACTTCGGGGAGGACAGCAACCCCTGCGGGAACTGCGACACCTGCCTCGCCCCTCCCGAGACCTGGGACGGGACCGTCGCCGCCCAGAAGCTGCTCTCCACGGTCGTCCGGCTCGAGCGCGACCGCGGCCAGCGCTACGGCGCCGGTCACCTCGTCGACATCCTGCTCGGCAAGGAGACCCCGCGCGTCACCCAGCTCGGGCACACGAGCCTGTCGACCTTCGGCATCGGCAGCGACCTGTCCGACGGCGAGTGGCGCGGTGTCGTCCGCCAGCTCCTCGCCCGGGGTCTGCTCGGCGTCGACGGCGAGGGCTACGGCACCCTCCAGCTGACCGAGGGCTCGGCCGAGGTCCTCTCGGGTGCGCGCGAGGTGCGGCTGCGCAAGGAGGCGCCCAAGCGCGGTCGGACCCGCAGCGCGAGCAAGGGTGCAGGGAAGAGCGGGTCGAAGGCCGCCGTCGACCTCGACAGCACCGCCGCGGAGGTCTTCGAGCGGCTGCGGGCCTGGCGTGCGGCGACCGCCAAGGAGGCCGGCGTGCCCGCCTACGTGGTGTTCCACGACGCCACGCTGCGCGACATCGCCGTCCTGCGACCTGGCTCGACCGACGAGCTCGGGACCGTGAGCGGGGTGGGCGCCGCCAAGCTCGAGAAGTTCGGCGAGGGTGTCCTCGAGGCCGTCCGCGGGGAGTGAGTCGGGAAGTCAGGGAGCGGTCCGGCGGCCCCCTGACGAGCCCGTCCAGGACGTCTGGCCTGGCAGCAGCCCTGCCAGAGGGACAGACTGGTGCCATGAGACTCCGCTCCGCTGCTGTCGTCGTCGTGTCCGCGATCCTGCTCACCGGCTGCGGGGGCGGTGACCAGGCCGAGCCGGAGACGTCGTCCGGCAGCGCTGCGGCTACCGGCCAGACGAGCGAGACGCCCCAGTCCGAGGAGTCCTCGGAGCCGACCGAGGCGCCCGTGCCCTCGGAGTCCTCCTCGCCCGCAGCGGACGACCTGCTGCTCGAGCTGCCGGACGAGGCGATGCTGGCCGCCGACGAGCTCGAGCCTGCGGGGGAGGTCCGTGGGACCGTGGAGGGCCCAGGAGACTGGATCCTGGGCTCGGCCTGCCTCGTCCCGCCACCCTCCGCGGTCGCCATGCGCACCGTGACGCAAGGCCTGTACGAGAGCACGGACCCGGTCGGCATCCAGCAGGTGGCCGTCTTCGCGACGGTCGACGAGGCCGTCGACGCTGCCGCGACGGTCGCTGCCGCGATGGAGTCGTGCGCCACGAACCCTCCGGCCGAGAGCGGGTCGTACCGCGTCGAGGACGTCACGGTCGGCACGCAGGGCCGGGGTCTGGCCAACAACTACGCCGAGCTCGGAGACGACGCCCCCGGCACCTACGCGGCCGTCACCCGACGCGGGAACGCCGTCACCGTCGTCTCCCTCATGAGCGGCGAGGAGTCCGTCGGCACCGCCCGCGAGATGGTCGACCGCGGCCTCGACCGCGCCTTCGACGCCCTCTGCCTCTACGACTCCGCGGGGTGCTGACCCGGTCCTGACGACCCGCGGCCCCGCCGCGCGCGGTGCCGGCGCGGCCGGTTCCACGCCTGTCCCCGGTCGGTGAGAGACTGCGTGGGTGTTCTCCGAAGCCGACGTCTCCCAGCTCGTGGGCTCCGAGACCTTTGCCCGGGGCGAGGAGTACGTGGGCGCAGGTCAGGTGGTCTCGGTCGCCCGGAACGGTGACGGGACCACGATCGTCGGGCAGGTCCGCGGGTCCAGCCGCAAGCAGTACGTGACGGTCGTCGAGATGTCGAGCGCGGGGGAGCAGGCCAGCCCGCGCTACGGGCGGTGCTCCTGCCCGGTCCGCCTCAACTGCAAGCACACCGCCGCGACGCTCCTCGCCTACCTCGACCGGGTCGAGTCGCAGGCCGTCCAGGCCGCGGCCGCGCTGGAGCAGAGCGCCGCCCCCTCCGTCGAGGCTGGGGCGCCCCGTGCAGCCGCGCGCACCACACCCCGCCGCAGCACCGAGTGGGAGCGGACCTTCGCCGAGCTGCTCACCGTCCCCGAGGACGCCCCGGCCGTCCCCGGGCGCCCGGGCCGCCGCCCCAAGCCGTGGGACGTCCGCAGCTCGCACGACGTCGCGCTGCAGGTCGAGCTCCTCACCGAGCCCACCGGACGCTCGTCGCGCCGGGCGCTCGCCTCGAGCGACTCGCCCCGGCTCGGCATGCGTCCCGTGACCCGCAGCGCGACGGGACGCTGGGTCCGCACCGGGATCTCCTGGAGCGAGCTGCGGTTCCTCAACTACCGGCACGGCGCCTACCCTGACGGGCACGTCGACGTGCTCCGCTCGCTCTTCGGGCTCGCCATCAGCGTCTCCGACTCCGCGTACTTCTCCGCGCCCACCTGGGTCTACGCGGACGAGCTCCCGAGCGCCGCGCTGTGGGCACTGCTGACCGAGGCCCGGCGCTCGGGCCTGCCGATGGTGCACTCGGACAAGGCGCAGAGCCCCGTCGTCCTCGCCGGGCTCGCCCAGACACGCCTGACGGTCACCCGGACCACGACGGGGCTCGCGCTCACCGCCGCCGTCGAGGCCGACACCTCGTCCCTCGACCCGCAGCACGAGGCTGCCGCTGTGCCGGGTGGCGCGGGACCGGGCGACAGCGGCGCGCAGCCGACCCTCGACCCTGACGCCGACGCGCTCACGGACGCTCCTGCCTCGGCCCGCTCCGCCCGGTCTGCCGCCGAGGCCGCCGGCACCCCGCTGGGCCTGACCCCGCTCGACCGTGCGACGACGAGCCTGCTGGGCGAGCCGCCGACGGGCCTCGTCACCTGGCGCGGCCGGCGCGAGCCCAGCAAGGAGACGCGCGTGCTGCTCGCCCAGCTCGCCTCGCCGGTCGACGCGCCCGTCCTCGCCCTGCTGGACCGCGCCGAGCCCCTCACCGTCCCGCAGGCCGACGAGCGGCGGTTCCTGCTCCGCGTGCTCCCCGCCCTCGAGGAACGCTTCGACGCGCTCGACCTCGACCCCGAGATCGTGCTGCCGGAGCGTCCGCGGCCCGGCCTGCACCTCGACGTGCACCACCTGCCCGAGCACGGCCTGCGCCTCACCTGGCAGTGGCGCTACGCCGTCGAGGACGACGACGGCACCACGCACACCCTGCGCTTCGACCTCGGCGCGAGCGGGCGGCAGACCGACGTCGGGGTGCGGGACGCCCGGGCCGAGGCACAGCTGCTCGAGCACCTCGCCGGGCGCGCCCCGCGGCTGCCCGGGGACCCGGGCACGCCCGGACGCCCGGTCGACGACACCGCGCGGCTCGCCGACGTCGCCGCGGCGGCCGTGGCCCGCGTCGGACGCACCGAGCTCGCCGACGTCGCGACGGCGCTGTTCGTCACCGACGAGCTCCCCGTGCTGCTCGCCCTCGCCGACGAGGAGCCCGACCTCACCGTCGAGGTCCGCGGCGAGCCGGTCGACTACCGCCGGGCCGACGAGGTCGAGATCTCCGTGTCCACGTCGACCCTCCCGGAGACCCGCGACTGGTTCGACCTCGCCGTGGTCGTCACCGCCGGCCAGCAGTTCATCCCCTTCGCCGACGTGTTCACCGCGCTCGCCAAGGGGAAGTCGTACCTGCTGCTCGTCGACGGGCTGCACTTCTCCCTCGACGACGAGCGGTTCCACGCCCTGCGCGACCTCATCGAGGAGGCGCGCGCCATGCAGGACACCATGGGCGGCACGCTCCGGGTCAACAGGTTCCAGGCAGGGCTCTTCGACGAGCTCGAGCGCCTGGGGGTCGTCGGGTCGCAGGCCGAGGCGTGGCGCGAAGCCGTCGGCGCGCTCGCGGGCGGCGCTCGGCCCGGCCCGGTCGCCGCGCCGGCCGGTCTCGAGGCGACCATGCGCGAGTACCAGCAGGAGGGCTTCGAGTGGCTCGCCTTCCTCCGCGAGCACGGGCTCGGCGGCGTGCTCGCCGACGACATGGGCCTCGGCAAGACCATCCAGGCGCTGGCCCTCGTCCAGCACGCCCGCGAGACCGAGACCGGCGCCGAGACCGGCGCCGAGGTCGCGGACGGTGCCGGGCCCACCGCGGCGCGGCTCCCGTTCCTCGTCGTCGCGCCGACGAGCGTCGTCGGCAACTGGGCGTCCGAGGTCCGTCGCTTCACGCCCGGCCTGACGGCGGTCACGGTGACCGAGACGCTCGCCCGCCGACGCACACCCCTCGCCGAGGTGGTGGCCGGGGCGGACGTGGTCGTCACGTCCTACGCGCTGTTCCGGCTCGGCTTCGAGGAGTACCGGACGCAGCGCTGGGCCGGGCTGATCCTCGACGAGGCGCAGTTCGTCAAGAACCACCAGTCGGTCGCCTACCAGTGCGCCCGTCGCCTGGACGCACCCTTCAAGCTCGCGCTGACCGGCACCCCGCTCGAGAACAACCTCATGGAGCTGTGGTCGATCCTGTCCGTGGTCAGCCCCGGGCTGTTCCCCACGCCGGGGAAGTTCCAGGACTACTACGCCCGGCCCATCGAGAAGGAGGGCTACGTCTCGCGCCTCGACCAGCTCCGGCGTCGCGTCGCGCCCTTCATGCTGCGCCGCACCAAGGAGGAGGTCGCCAAGGACCTCCCGGACAAGCAGGAGCAGGTGGTCGACGTGGTGCTGAACTCGCGGCACCGCGCGCTCTACGACGCCTACCTGCAGCGCGAGCGCACCAAGGTGCTCGGCCTCGTCGACGAGTTCGGCGAGCACCGCTTCGAGGTGTTCCGGTCGCTCACCGTGCTGCGCCAGGCCAGCCTCGACGTGAGCCTCGTGGACGCCGAGCACGAGAAGGTGCCCTCGTCCAAGCTCGAGGTGCTCTACGAGATGCTCGACGACATCCTCGCCGAGGGGCACAGCGTGCTCGTGTTCAGCCAGTTCACGCAGTTCCTCGGCCGGGTCCGCGCGCACCTGGACCGCAAGGACGTGGACTACTCCTACCTCGACGGCCGCACCCGGCGTCGTGCGGAGACCATCGAGCGCTTCACCTCGGGGGAGACCAAGGTCTTCCTCATCTCCCTCAAGGCCGGCGGGTTCGGCCTCAACCTCACCGCCGCCGACTACTGCATCCTGCTCGACCCGTGGTGGAACCCCGCGGCCGAGGCGCAGGCCGTCGACCGGGCGCACCGCATCGGCCAGACCCGCAACGTCAACGTCTACCGGATGGTCTCGACCGACACCATCGAGGAGAAGGTCATGGCGCTCAAGGCATCCAAGTCGAAGCTCTTCGCGAGCGTGCTCGACGGCGGGGCCGCCGGGGGAGCGGGCCTCACCGCGACCGACGTCCGCGAGCTGCTGGGCTGAGCCCCGCACCTCGGGCGCGTTCTCGCACGCACCCGGGCCGCCATACCTACCGCTAGGTCGGGTGGTAGGACGTCGTGGTCCGAGCGCTCCACAGCCACCGCACAGCCACCGCTCACGGGTGCCATAGACCCGCTGCGTAGACCAGGTGCACCACCCCGAGACACCTGGAGCTCCCATGCGACGCCCGATGCACCTGACCCTCCTCGCCCCGCTCGTGGCCGCCGCGCTGCTCGCCGGCTGCTCGACCACCAGCACCTCCGAGACCGGGACCTCGACGACAGCCGCCACGTCGAGCACCTCCACGGACGGCAGCACCACGGACGACAGCACCGTCGAGTCCGTCGCCGCGAGCACCGCCACGACCGAGGACCACGCCGCCGACCACGACGAGGCCTCCGACTACGTGTGGGACGCCGCCGACGAGGTCGCGGTGACCCTCGACGGGTCGACCGCGACGTCGGACAGCGCCGCCGTCGTGGTCGACGGCAGCACGGTGACCATCACCGCGTCCGGGACCTACCGCATCTCGGGCTCCCTCGACGGCGGCCAGCTCGTGGTCGACTCCGCAGACGACGGCGTCGTCCGCCTCGTCCTCGACGGCGTCGACCTCACCAGCTCGACCACCTCGCCGCTCGTGGTGACCGACGCGGGCAAGGCTGTGGTCGTGCTCGCCGACGGGTCCAGCAACACCGTCTCCGACGCGAGCACCTACGTCTACGCCGACGCGACCACCACCGAGCCCGACGCGGCGATCTTCTCCATGGCCGACCTCACCATCACCGGGACCGGTGCGCTCACCGTCGAGGGCAACGCCGCCGACGGCATCGTGAGCAAGGACGGCCTCGTGATCTCCGGCGGAGACGTCACCGTCACCGCGGTCGACGACGGTGTCCGCGGCAAGGACTACGTGGTCGTCAAGGACAGCGACACCGCCAGCCCCACCCTGACCGTCACCGCCGGTGGTGACGCGCTGAAGTCCACCAACGCCGACGACGCCACCCTCGGCTACGTGACCGTCGCCGGTGGCACCACGACCCTCGACGCAGGCGCCGACGGCGTCCAGGCAGAGACCGACGCGGTCGTCACGGGCGGGACCCTGAGCATCACCTCGGCGGGCGGGGCCTCGGCGACCCTCGCGACCGACGCCTCCGGCAAGGGCATCAAGGGCACCGTGAGCGTCGTGGTCACCGGGGGGACGGTGGACGTCGACGCCGCGGACGACGCCCTGCACTCCGACGGGAGCGTCGACGTCGCCGGCGGCGCGCTCACCCTCGCCTCGGGCGA